>NZ_JAQJIO010000006.1:0-352249 GCF_027947415.1 Cobetia sp. MMG027 | reverse complement strand
AACGGCGTGAGCACAAGGGCTTTTTCAAGAGATTGTCATCACGCTGTCACGGAGCGTCACACTCCCTCTTCTCCCTATCCTTGCCCTCTATCCTTGCCTTGATGCCGAGGCACGATCCACCAGGCCAAGAATCGACTGATAACTGAGCCCTGAGTGCTCACTCAGCCCTATCTCACAGGTGCGCGAGTTGGAGACACCATAGTCACAGTCGGCGACCACGTCCTTCAGCCCTTTCAGCGCCGAAGCATTGAGCTCCGGTGTCGCGAAGCCCTTGTCTCCCGCGAAACCACAGCAGGTGATCTCTTCCGGCACGACGATCTCGGTCGCACACTGGCGCGCCAGTGCCACGAAACGCTCCGCCAAGCCCATGCGAACACTGGAGCAGGTGACATGCACCGCGACTCTTGCCTTGAGCGGTGTGATCGAGAGGTGTGGCAATAGATAGTCGAGCACCAGCTGCACCGGCTCGACCAGCGTGAGTGATACCTCGAGATGTTCACGTGCGTAGGCCTGTGCCTGGGCGAGACACGGGCTGGTATCACAGAAGATCGGCAGACGCCCGCCATCGCTCGCTTCCACCAGCGCGGCTGCCAACTCGGCGGCCTTGGCATCCCCGGCCTCGAACTGGCCCTTGGACTGGAAGGCCATTCCGCAGCACAGAGCATCTACTCCCTTGGGCAGAACGACTTCGAATCCCGCCTTGTCCATCAGGGCCAGCGCCATCTCGGTGGCGCTGCGCGGATCGATATCGTCAGTGGCGACCCCGAAGACACGCGTGGCACAGGACGGAAAATAGACGACATGCCCATTGGGCGTCTCGTTGCGCCCCAATGGCTGCGCCAGACGTTTGAGATAGGGACGCGGAGCGGCGGCCGGCATGCTGGGGGTCCATTGCTGCACCCTGTCGCCGGAGACCTTGCGGGCGGCCTGAGTCAGCCGTCGCATGTTGCGCGTACCGACCACACCATGCAGCCCATCTGCCAAGCGCAAGACACCGCGCATGCCACTGGTGACATAGGTGAAGTGCTCGCCGGCCCAGTGCGCCACCTTCACCTTGCCCGGATGATCGGCACCGGCGTTCTCCTCGTGGCGCAGACCGCGGATCAGATCCCCGGTATTGATGCCGACCGGACACTGGGTCGCACACAGACCATCTCCCGCGCAGGTCTCCATGCCTTGATAGGCGTAATCCTTCTTGAGCGCCGCCAGCTGAGCGCGCTGCTCGTCCGTCGGCATATCGAGGGCGGCGAGTCGTGCGATCTCACGCCGGATGACGATGCGCTGACGTGGAGTGAGGCTGAGATTCTTCGACGGACAGACCGACTCGCAGAATCCGCACTCGATGCAGCGATCCACCAGCGGGTCTGCTGCCGGGAGAGGCTTGAGGTTCTCCAGATGCAGACGGGAATTGCGCGTCAGGATGACTTCCGGATTGAGCAGATTGTCCGGGTCGAAAGCCTCCTTGATACGCCACATCAGGGCGTAGGCCTCCTTGCCCCACTCAAGCTCTACATAAGGTGCCATGTTGCGACCGGTGCCATGCTCGGCCTTGAGCGAACCACCGTACTCCTGCCCCACCAGCCGTGCGACATCATCCATCAATGCCTGATAGCGCTCCACCTCGCCTTCACGCTCGAAGCCCTGCGGGAAGACGAAATGCAGGTTGCCTTCCAGCGCGTGGCCGAACAGGATCGCCTGAGAGTAGCCATGACGCAGGAAGACCTCCGTCAGCGCCCCAACCCCTTCCGCCAGCCGCTCGATGGGGAAGGCGACATCCTCGATGATCACGGTGGTCCCCAGGTCCCGTACCGCACCGACCGCCGGAAACAGCCCCTTGCGGATCTTCCAGTACAACGCATAGCGCTGCGCATCCTGAGTGAAGGCCCACGCTTCACAGGTCTCGATGCCTTCCAGCACGCGGGCGACCTCCGCCATGCGCGTCTCCAGCTCCTGCTGATGCGCGCCGCGCACATCCACCAGCAGCGCGACCGCCGCTTCCGGCAGGGTGCGCAGCACCTCCGGCATGCCCGGCGCATCCTCGACGGAGCGCAGCGCCGCGCGGTCCATCAGCTCCACCGCCGCGACCGGCGCCGTCTTGAGCAGCATGGTGGCGCGACAGGCCGCATCGATGTTCGGGTAGTAGACCAGCGCCGCCGCCTTGTGTGACTCCTCGATCACCGTGCGATAGGTGATCGAGGCGATGAAGCCCAGCGTGCCTTCCGAGCCGATCATCAGATGCTTGAGGATCTCGAGACCATCGGCATAGTCGACCAGCGCATTGAGGCTGTAGCCGGTCGTGTTCTTGAGGCGGTACTTGTGGCGAATGCGCTCCGCCAGTTCAGGGTCCGCCCGCACATCGCAGGCCATCCTTTCCAACGCTGCCAGCAGGCCAGCGTGGCGTGCCCGGAAGGCCTGTACGCTCTTCGGCACCGCCGTATCCAGGCAGGTGCCATCGGCGAGAATGACGCGAATGTCCTCCACGGTGCGATAACTGTTGTGTGCCGTGCCGCAGCACATGCCGGAGGCGTTGTTGGCCGCGATACCACCGATCATGCAGCTGTTGATGGAGGCCGGGTCCGGGCCGATCTTGCGCCCGAAGGGGGCCAGCAATTGATTGGCACGCGCGCCGATCACCCCCGGCTGCAGGCGGATACGACTGCCCTGTTCCAGCACCTGCGCCCCACGCCACTCACCGCCCAGCTGGATGAGCACCGAATCCGTCAGCGCCTGACCGGACAGCGACGTCCCGGCCGCCCGGAAGGTTACCGGCAGCTTGCGCGCCCGACACTCGCGCAGCACATGCCCCAGCTCCTGCTCGTCATGCACGCGCACCACCAGCTGCGGCACCAGACGATAGAAGCTGGCATCCGTGCCGTAGGCCAGCGTCCGCAACGCGTCATGAATCAAGCGCTCAGCGGGAAGGTGCAATGCCAGCGCCTCGCGCAATGCCAGATAGGCAGCAGCACGCTCAGTCGCCGATGGGGTCTCGCTCAAGGCATCTCGTGCAATGGCGTCAGGAGCAGTCATGGCCAATCTCTTTTTGAAAAAACGGTGTGGATGTCAGTCAGGGCAGCATCACGAAAAGGCTCTGTCACTTGAGCAATGGGTCACTCAGGCCAAGCAAGTGGAACGCCAGCAAGCCAAGCACGCCAGAAGCCAATAGATAGTAAGCCGTCGGAATCGCCGTCATGCGCAGGGTGCGTCCCTCACGCCCCAGCAGGCCGACGGTCGCCGAGGCCGCCACCACATTGTGGATGGCGATCATGTTGCCGGCCGCCGCCCCGACCGCCTGCAGCGCCACCATCAGCGCTCCCGACAGCCCGAGCTGGGCAGCGACATTGAACTGGAACTGGGACAGCATCATGTTCGAGACCGTGTTGGAGCCGGCGATGAAGGCCCCCAGCGCGCCGATGCCGGACGCGAACAGTGGATACGCCTGACCGAGACTGTCAGCCACCACGTCCGCCATCACTACCGGCATCGAGGCCAGGTCGTTCAGATTGACGCCGGAGTTGATCAGGATGCGCACCATGGGAATGGTGAACACCAGCACGAATCCGGCCCCGACCAGCGTGCGCCAGGATTCACTGGCCGCCGCCACCAGCTGACGCGTCTGCATGCGATGCAGCATCAGGGTGATCAGTGCCACGAAGACCATGATGCCGCCCGGCAGGTAGAGCGGTTGTATCGACCCCGACACACCGCTGGCCCCCAGCAGGTCCGTGGCACTGAACTGCACGCTGACCAGCCACGCCTTGACGTCGCCCGACACGCGCGAGGCGACCAGCAGCAGCGCGATCAGGCCATAGGGCAGCCATGCCAGCCACAGTGGTAGCGGGCGTCTGCCGGCGGCAGCCATCTCGACCTCATCACGCTCCAGCGTCAGGTCGCCCAGCCAATGCCTGGGCCATTCGGCCTCGGGCGGAAAATCCCAGCTGTCCTTCGGCAGCAGAAAACCGACACGCGCCGCCGGCACCACGATGATCAGGCCGACCAGGGCACCGATCAGTGACGGGAATTCCGGGCCGAGGAAGACTCCCGCCGCCACGTAGGGCAGCGTGAAGCACAGCCCGGCGAACAGCGCGAACGGTGCGATCGACAGCCCTTCACTCCAGCGTTTCTTCGCGCCGAAGAAGCGCGTCATCATCACGGTCATGAACAGCGGCATCAGCAGGCCGACGATGCCATGCACGATGGCGACTTCCGAGGTGATCAGCTGCAGGAAGGCCTCCCAGCTGGAATGATTCGCCAGCAGCTGCTCGCTGAGGCTGGCCTTGTCGAGGCCCGCGTTCACGCCGATCACGATCGGCGTGCCCACCGCACCGAACGATACCGGCGTCGACTGGATCATCATGCCCACCATCACCGCCCCCAGCGCCGGGAAGCCGATGGCGACCAGCAGCGGCGCCGCGATGGCCGCAGGCGTCCCGAAGCCGGAAGCGCCCTCGATGAAGCTGCCGAACAGCCAGGCGATGATGATCGCCTGTACGCGCCGGTCGGGACTGATGGTGGTGAAGGCACCACGGATCACCGCGATCGCCCCGGAATGCTTGAGGGTGTTGAGCAGGAAGATGGCGCCGAAGATGATCCACAGCACCGAGACGGTGACCATCAGTCCCTGCAGCGTGGAGGCCAGAATGCGCGTCAGCGACATCTGCCACACGAAATAGCCGATGGCAGCGGTGACGAGGAAGACCAATGGCATGGCGCGGCGCGCGGGCCATTGCAGGCCGACGAGCAGGATGCCCGCCAGCAGAATGGGGGCAAAGGCCAGCAAGGCCAGGAGGGGCTCGGACATGACGGAAACTCCGCAGGCGAATTGTTGTGATTGTTGTCGGGCACAGCAGTGAAGCACTCGGGGTTGGCGCACCCTCTGGTCAGGTCTTCACATAAATTGGTCATACCAATTTACCTTGCTGCACCTCGGCATAATCTAGGCGTCGCCCTCATGGCGGTCAAACATCATGAGCTGCCTGATATCTAGACATTGGTCAAAGCACCATCGCCCTTTAAAATTGGTATTACCAATTGTTGGCAATCTCAATCAGCCACGCGAGGCGTGGTTGTCATACATATTGGTAAGACCAATGTCGGCTGTAGCGCGAAGTCGCCACACGCCACACTGATCCTCGGTCGCGCCTCTTCTGCATGCCGCACACCGGCTTGCAGCACTCGGCGCCACCTTTCACTCCTGCCGCAAGGACACTTCCATGCGTTACGCCCCCGTCCGCCAACCCCGTATCGCCGATGTGCTCACCGAACGCCTCGAGAGCATGATTCTCGAGGGCAGTCTGAAGCCCGGTGAGCGGCTTCCTCCGGAGCGCACCCTCGCCGAGCAGTTCGAGGTCTCGCGACCGTCCGTACGGGAAGCCATCCAGAAGCTGGCGGCGCGCGGGCTTTTGACCTCACGTCAGGGTGGCGGCACCTACGTGTCCGAAGAGTTGGCGCGCGCCTGGTCCGACCCGCTCAGTGCGCTGCTGGGTCGGCACTCCGAGTTCAATCTCGACCTGCTGGAGTTTCGCGACGCCCTGGAAGGCATCAGCGCCTATTACGCTGCCATGCGCTCCACCCCGGCCGACAAGGAGATGCTGCGTCAATGCTTCGAGACGCTGGAGAAGAGTTTCGAGGGACGTGATCCGGAACTGGAAGCCGGCGCGGATGCCGCCTTCCACCTCGCCATCGCCGAGGCCGCACACAACGTGGTGCTGCTGCACTCGATGCGCAGCCTGTTCCAGTTGCTGGAGAAGAGCATCGTGGCCAACCTGCGCCACCTGTTCGAGAAGCCCGAATCGCGTCCGCGCCTGATCCAGCAGCACCGCACCCTGTTCGAGGCGATCATGGAAGGACGCGCCGAAGACGCCCGCAACGCGGCCCACGAGCACCTGGTGTTCGTCGAGGATTCACTGCTGGAGCTGGAGCGCGCCGAAACCCGTGCACAGCGTGCCCTGCGCCGTGCCCAGGCCATGCCGGAGCGCTGAGGGTGCAACGCTGATGGATCAGTGAGGGTGGCCGCTCCCCCCCTTCCCCTTGAGCCCTTGCCCAGGAAGGCCTGCCGATGAAGGACACGCGTCTGCCTCACCACTGGCGTCTGCTGCTGGCGATCGTGCTACCGATCGGTCTGATGCTGTGCGTCTGGCAGGCGGTGGCCGTCGCGCGCAGCCAGTCACTCGAGCGCCTGACCCATGAAGCAGACAACGAGTTGCGCCTGACCGCCGCCAGCCTGCGTGGTCAACTGAGTCAGCATGCCTACCTGCCACGGCTGGTCGCCGAGAACGATCAACTGCGCGCTTTCCTTGATGCCCCCGATGACCCCAGCGCCGAGATGGCACTCAATCAACGGCTGGATCGCATGCGCGCGCTCGCGAAGGTGTCCGACCTCTACCTGGTCAACGACGTCGGCACCACCATCGCCGCCAGCAACTGGCGCTCGGCATCCACCTTCATCGGCCAGAACTATCGCTTCCGCCCCTACTGGAAGGACGCCATCGATGGCGGCGAAGCACGCTTCTACGGGCTGGGGACCAGTTCCGGCGAGCGTGGCTACTTCTTCAGCGCCAGCGTGGTGAGTCCCCGCGGGCGGCGCGGCGTGGTGGTGGCCAAGGTGCAGATCGCCGCGCTGGAAGCGGCATGGCTGGATCAGAATGCCGACATCATGGTCACCGACCCCCACGGCGTGATCTTCATCGCCAGTCAGCCCGACCGGGTACTGCGCACGCTGGACCCCCTCAGTGACGAGACCCGCAACCGGCTGCTCGACACCCAGCGCTATGCCAATCAACGCCTGCGCCCCCTGCGGCTCTATCACCGTGAAGCCTTGTCCGATCTGTCGACGCCCGAGCCGCCCTTGCGTCTCGACGCTGTCACCACGGTCGAGCTGCTGCAACTGACGCCGGGCGATCTCTGGCAGCACGCCTGGTTGAGCCTGTCACGCCCGCTGCCGGACATCGGCTGGCGCCTGCATGTGCTCAAGCCACTGGCCCCGCTGCGCGGCAGTATCTGGCAAGCCGCCGGACTGGCCGCCGGTGGCTACGTACTGCTGTGCCTGCTGGCGGGGCTGGGCTGGCAACGGCTGCGCATCCTGCGCGAGCGGCGTCTGTTCGCCGAACGTGAACGACAGTCGCTCGCCGCCAGTCAGCAACGGGTGCGGGGCATCATCGACCGCACTCAGGCGGGGCTGTGCATCCTCGATGAACGTGCTCACCTGGTGTACCTCAATCCTACCGCCGTGGCGCTGTTCGGTTCGCCCTTGAGCGCCGATGCCTCACGGGACGACAGCCCCCGGCAGCCCAGCGCACGCGAAGGGCGTGACCTGCGCGAACTGTTCCTGCCGGCCGAGCGTGCGCTGCTGGACCACCTGACCCGCCCCCGCCCGATCGGGCCGCTGGAAGTGCATGGCCTGCGCAGCGGAGTGGCCGTGCCGCTGGAGCTGTCCTGCGCCCCGCTACCGAGCCCCAATGGCCCGCGCTGGCTGGTGACGGTCTTCGATGTCAGCGAGCGGCGCGCCCAGGCCGAGGCCCTCGCCCAGGCACGCGATGCCTTCGAGCAACGCGTGGTCGAGCGCACCCGTGACCTCGCTGCCAGCAATGCGCGCCTGAGCGCGGAGGTCGAGGAGCGTACCCGCGCCGAGCGTGAGCTGCGCGCGACCCGCGATGAACTGATCCAGACCGCCAAGCTGGCAGTGCTTGGCGAGCTGGCCGCCGGCATCAACCACGAGCTCAACCAGCCGCTGGCCGCCATCCGCGCCTATGCCGAGAATGCCAGCGCCTTCCTCGCCCGTGCCCAGACACCTCAGGTCGAGAGCAACCTGCGCCAGATCACCGAGCTTACCCAGCGCATGGGCGAGATCAGCGCCCAGCTGCGCCAGTTCTCGCGCAAGAGTGGTGACCGCCTGGAAGCGGTCGACCTCGCCACCAGTCTCGACTATGCCCTGCGCCTGCTGCAGCCACGCCGTGATGCCCAGGCAGTCGACATCACGCGTGAGCAGAGCACCGCCCTGCCCAGGGTGCGTGCCGAACCGGTACGCCTCGAGCAGGTACTGGTCAATCTGCTCAGCAATGCACTGGATGCGCTGGCCGACAGGCCGTCAGCGCCAGCCTGCCTCCAGCTGAACCTGCATGAACGAGCCGGCAGTGAAGGCACGCAAGTGGTGCTGGAAGTGCATGACAACGGCCCGGGACTTGCGCCAGCCCAGCTGACGCGGGTCTTCGAACCCTTCTATACCCAGCGCGCCGATGGCAAGGGACTGGGACTGGGACTGTCGATCAGCGCGCGTATCGTGGCGGATCTCGGCGGCACCCTCGAGGCGCATCCCTCACCGCTGGGGGGCGCACTGTTCCGACTGACGCTGCCGGCGTCGGGCACGCCCTCACAGCCCTGTTCCCCATCCGCCGCCGCCAATTCACAGGAGCCGTCATGAGTGATGTCACGAATGCTGACATGCAGGTGCTGGTCGTGGATGACGAACCTCATCTACGCGACAGCCTGAGCCAGAGCCTGATGCTGGCCGATTACCTCACCCGGCCGCTGGCCAGTGCCGAGGAAGCGCTTGAGATCCTGAACACCGAAGCCCCCTTCGAGGGCGTGGTGATCACCGACATCCGCATGCCGGGCATGGATGGTCTGAGCCTGCTGCGCGCCGCCCGTGAGCTGGATGACGAGCTGCCGGTGATCGTGATGACAGGGCATGGCGATGTCGATACCGCCGTCTCCGCCATGCAGGGCGGCGCCTGGGACTTCATCGAGAAACCCTTCGATCGTGAGCGGCTGCTGGACGGGGTGCGGCGTGCGGTGGCCGCCAGACGTCTGGCGCTGGAGAACCGCTCACTGCGCGAGCAGCTGGATACCCAGCGCAACAGCGCCGGGCCGCGCCTCGTCGGCAGCAGCGAGGTGATTCAGCGCCTGGATGCCCAGGTCTCACGGCTGGCGGCGGTGGATGCCGATACCCTGCTGTACGGCGAGACCGGAGCCGGCAAGGACCGTGTCGCCCGCTGTCTGCACGAGCGCAGTCTCCGTGCCAGCAAGCCCTTCGTGGCACTCAATTGTGGCGGCATGCCGGAGACGCTGATCGAGTCGGAGCTGTTCGGCCACGAGAAGGGGGCCTTTACCGGCGCCAGCGAGCGCCGTATCGGCAAGCTGGAACACGCCGACGGCGGCACCCTGTTTCTCGATGAGATCGAGTCCATGCCGATGTCGTTGCAGATCAAGCTGTTGCGTGTCCTCCAGGAGCGCAGTATCGAGCGACTGGGCAGCAATACACCGCGCCCCATCGACATCCGCGTCATCGCGGCCACCAAGCGTGACCTGCGTGAAGCGGCCAGCGCCGGCGACTTTCGTGAAGACCTCTACTACCGCCTGAACGTCGTCACGCTGTATCTGCCGCCACTGCGTGAGCATCGCGAGGATATCCTGCAGCTGTTTCGACACTTCGCCATTCTGGCCAGC
Source organism: Cobetia sp. MMG027 (assembly GCF_027947415.1). NCBI lineage: Bacteria > Pseudomonadati > Pseudomonadota > Gammaproteobacteria > Oceanospirillales > Halomonadaceae > Cobetia > Cobetia sp. MMG027. The sequence continues at coordinate 342,808 of NZ_JAQJIO010000006.1, read as the reverse complement.
GAGCGCACCAGTCTGGAGGTTCCGCCGCTGGATTCGCGTACGCTGCAGGCGCTGCTCGACCATGACTGGCCGGGCAATGTGCGTGAGCTGAGAAACTGTGCGGAGCGTCATGTGCTGCTGGGGGGGCTGGAGGGCAATATCGGCGACAGCATGGCGGAGGGGCAGCCGCCGGGAGGTTCCGCCGAACAACGCAGCCTGCAGGCGGAGATGTCACTGGAAGAGAGCGTCAGCCAGGCAACCGAAGGTCAGGCACTGCCGACACGCATGGAGGCCTTCGAGGCCGCGCTCATCCGTGACGCGCTGGCCGCGTGCCGCGGACAGGTCGTGATGGCCTGCGAACGACTGGGACTGCCGCGCAAGACACTTTACGACAAGCTCAAGAAGCATGGCCTGAGTGCCGAACCCTACCGGCGCTGAAGCGCATGGCGGGCTGCGGGAGAGGTAGCCGTCGTGTCAGACACCGGCCATCAGGCGAGACAGGCTGGCGCCGAAGACGGACAGCGGTCCCTGCAGGTGCATGATGTCCACCAGCACCGCCAGCGGCGGTAGCCAGGGAGTCATCGCGGCGATCACCGCCACCATCGCCAGCGAGTTGCCCGGCTCGCGGTAATCGAACAGCTTGAAGGCGGTGCCGAAACTCTTCTTGAGACGCGCCCCGACCATGTCGACGCTGTACATCTCATCCAGCAACAGATGGATCATGGCGCCGAACAACAGGGCGGCGCCCTGCCACCAGGCCTGCTCCTCACTCTGGCCGAGCAGATGCAGACTGGCGGCCGTCACGCCCAGCGAGCACAACAATGAGGCCAGCAGGGAATGCCAGATGCCGCGATGGACGGTGAAACGCTTGAAGATGGCGCTGGCCACATAGCGCACGCCCAGATAGGTCGCGCCGCCCGCCATCATCAGCGGCCCCGCCAGCAGGCGGTCCTGCAGCAGCAGCACGCAGGCCATGGTCGCCAGCACCGCAAACAGCGTGAACAGGATACGGATGGCGCGCGAGTTGTCTGAGTCGATGTCCGGCAGGATGCCACCGAAGGTCGTCAGGCTCGCCAGCGGCACACCCTCCGCCAGCGACCACAGGCCGCCTTGCCAGCCGGCCGCCGCCACGATACCGCCGGCAAAGGCTGCCACGGTGATATGGGTACGAAAATTGGCCATGAGATACGGGTCGCGAGCCCTCGACGATGTCACTGGACCAGTCACCACACGCTGGCACTGGATATATGTCCAGATTATGACGCAAGCATTTCATGAAAAACAATGGCTTGTCCGGGTTTGTGAGTGCAGATGCTGCCTCCACCGTCAACGCTCGGGAAATGCAGCCCCCGAAACGCGCACTCCCCCGCCAGCCTGGGCCGACGGGGGAGTGCTCTTTGCTGCGCTCGGGGAACTCCTTGAAGGAGGTTCAGCCGGCGTAATCCTCAGCCAGATGCTGATCCTTCAGCTTGACGTAGTTCACCGCCGAATAGGTGAAGAACTCACGCTCGCTGTCCTTGATGGGACGCAGCGCACGCGCGGGATTGCCCGCATACACATGCCCGCCTTCGAGACGCTTGCCAGGCGGCACCAGTGCGCCCGCCGCGATGATGACCTCATCCTCCACCACCACACCGTCCATCACGATGGCTCCCATGCCGACCAGCACGCGGTCATGGATGGTGCAGCCGTGCAGCACGGCCTTGTGGCCGATGGTGACGTCGTCACCGATTTCCAGCGGATGGCCGCCCGGATTGAAGTCGCTGGCGTGAGTGATGTGCAGCACTGCCCCGTCCTGCACGCTGGTACGCGCGCCGATACGGATACGGTGCATGTCGCCGCGGATCACGGCCAGTGGCCATACCGAGCTGTCATCACCGAGGGCGACATCGCCCAGTACGACACTGCTGGGGTCGATGAAAACCCGTTCGCCCAGCCGCGGCGTCAGGCCCTTGAAGGATCGAATGCTCATGCCTTGCCTCCTGAATTAGGCCACCAGCCTACTGCTCCCATCGTCATGATGCCAATAGCGCGGCAGCCTGAATCGCGTTGCGGTTTGCTCGACGACGCTCATTTCCCCGCCTTGCGGCACCGCCCCTCCCGAGGACTAAACGCCCTGCTCACGTAACCCTTGGCGGCCTACTTGAAGAAGCTCCACCCCAGCACGACCAGCACCAGCGGAATCGAGATCCAGCGCAGCACCCAACGCCAGCGACGGAAGAAACGACGCGACGTCCCCAGCCCCGCCAATGCCAGATTCTGCGGCATGATCCAGCCCGCGAAGATGGCGATCAGCAGGCCGCCGATCGGCAGGAAGAAGTCCGGCGGAATCGTCGTCACCACATCGAAGGCGTTCATCTCTCCCAGCAGGTGCACCTCCTTGAGGCTCGAGAAGGACAGCACCGACAACAGGCCCATCGCCCAGACCGCGATACCCACCGCCAGCGCGGCACGCCGACGTGTCATTCCCCAGCCCTGCAGCACCTCGACGATGGGTTCGGCGATGTTGATCGAGCTGGTCCAGGTCGCCAGCAGCAGCAACAGGAAGAACAGCGCCAGCAGCAGGCTGCCGCCCGGCAGATTGGCAAAGGCGATGGGCAGGCTGACGAACATCAGTCCGGGCCCGGAAGCCGGGTCCAGCCCCTGACTGAACACCGCCGCGAAGATGGCGATCCCCGCCAGCAATGCCACCCCGATGTCCAGCGCCGCCACGGCAATCGCGGCCGTCGGCAGACTCTGGCGCTCCGGCATGTAGGCGCCATAGGCCATCAGCGCACAGGCGCCGACCGCCAGCGTGAAGAAGGCATGCCCCATGGCATTGAGCACCACGTCCAGCGTGATGGCGTCGGGATTGGGCATGAACAGCCAGCTGATGGCGGGACCGAAGCCCGGAGTGCTGATGCTGTAACCGGCCAATGCCAGCAACAGCACGTAGAGCAGCGGCATCATCAGGTTGTTGAGACGCTCGAGCCCCGAGGAGATGCCGGCGGCCACCACGCTCATGGTCATCAGCATGAAGACGGTGTGGTTGAAGGTCATGGTGACCGGGTCTTCCAGGAAGGCACCGAAGGAGGCGCCGATCTCCGGCGGGCTCATGCCGCTGAAGTCCCCCTTCAGTGAATCGACCAGATACTCGATCGACCAGCCCGACACCACCGAATAGAACGACAGGATGAAGAACATGGTGATGGCACCGAAGAAGCCCAGCCAGCGCCAGTTCGGCGTACGGCCAGCGCTGGTCGCCAGATGGGCGAGCGCCTGCATCGGCCCGCGCCGACCGGCGCGACCGATCATGATCTCGGCCATCATCACCGGCAGGCCCAGCAGCAGCACGAAGCCGATGTACAGCAGCAGAAAGGCCGAACCGCCGTTCTCGCCCGTCATGTACGGGAAGCGCCAGATGTTGCCCAACCCGACGGCAGCGCCGGTGACGGCCAGGATGAAGGCGCGGCGACTGCCCCAGCGTTCGGTGGTTTCGCTCATGTCTGCTCTCGTGGTGAAGAATCGATAGTCAATGAAGGCTCATCAGGGGCTGCAAGATAGCAGCCGCGTCGTTCAGGGCCAATGCGGGCTCGGCTCGGGCGTCCCACGCGGAGAGGTCCGAGCCGCCTCCTATCGGGTCGATAGATTGAATAACACGCGCCAAGGCCTCACATTCTAGGTATCCCCGCGGCGACGGTGACACCGTTCTCGTGGCGCCTCCGATGCGCCAGTCTTCCTTTACCGTTCACCGCTGCCGCCCATCCGAATGACGCGAGGTACACGATGTCGATCAATCCCCTGCTGGAACGCAACACTCTGCCTCCCTTCGACACCCTCAAGGCCGAGCATGTCGAAGACGCGATCAGCGAACTGCTGGAGCACAACCAGCAGGAGATCGAGCGCCTGATCGAGGCCACCCGCGACGACACGCGCTGGGACAACTTCGCCGCGCCGCTGGAAGCGCTTGGCGACCGCCTGAGCCAGGCCTGGTCACCGGTCTCGCACCTCAACTCGACCATGAATTCCCCCAAGCTGCGCGAGGCCTATCAGGCCTGTCTGGCCAAGCTGTCGGCCTACTCCACCTGGGTGGGTCAGAACAGCGATCTGGCCGCGGCCTATCAGCGCCTTGCGGACAGCGACGAATTCGCAAGCCTTGATGAAGCCCAGCAGAAGGCGATCACCAACAGTCTGCGCGATTTCCGTCTCGCCGGTGTCGATCTGCCCCAGGACAAGAAGCAGCGTTATGGCGAGATCCAGGCGCGCCTGTCCGAACTCTCCAACACCTTCTCCAACCATGTGCTGGATGCCACCCAGGCCTGGCACAAGGATGTCGAGGAAGAGGCGCTGGCGGGCGTGCCGGAAAGCGGCCTCGCGGCGCTCAAGGCCAACGCCGAGGCCAAGGGGCTGGAAGGCTATCGCATCACCCTGGACTTCCCGAGCTTCTTCCCGGTGCTCGGCTACGCCGACAACCGCGAGCTGCGCGAGGAGGTCTACACCGCCTTCGTCACCCGCGCCTCGGAAAAGGGTCCCAACGCCGGTGATTTCGACAACGGTCCGGTGATCGAGGAGATTCTGGCCCTGCGTCAGGAACTGGCCAGGCTGATCGGTTTCGACGATTACGCCTCACTGTCACTGGCAACCAAGATGGCCGACTCGCCGGCACAGGTCATCAGCTTCCTCGAGGACCTCGCGACCCGTGCAGTGCCCCAGGCGCGTGAAGAGTTCAACGAGCTGGCGGCCTACGCCACCGAAAGCCTCGGCATCGATGACCTGCAACCGTGGGATGTCGGCTACGCCAGCGAGAAGCTGCGCGAATCACGCTACGCGATCAATCAGGAACAGCTGCGCCCCTACTTCCCGGCGCCGCAGGCCATCGACGGACTGTTCGAGGTGGTCAATCGCCTCTACGGCATCACCTTCCAGCAGCGTGAAGTGCCGGTGTGGCACGACGACGTCAGCTACTACGAGGTGATCGAGAATGACACGCCGATCGCCGGCTTCTATCTCGATCTCTATGCCCGCGAAGGCAAGCGTGGCGGCGCCTGGATGGACGAGTGCCGCGTGCGTCGTCGCCGCGAGGATGGCAGCCTGCAGTTGCCGGTCGCCTATCTGACCTGCAACTTCACCCGCCCGGTGGGTGGCCGCCCGGCGCTGCTGACCCACGATGAAGTGGTTACGCTGTTCCACGAGTTCGGTCACGGTCTGCATCACATGCTGACCCGTCAGGAAGTCGCCGAAGTCTCCGGCATCAATGGCGTGGCGTGGGACGCCGTCGAGCTGCCCAGCCAGTTCATGGAGAACTTCTGCTACGAGCGTGAAGGGCTGGATCTGATCGCGCGTCACGTGGATACCGGCGAGCGTCTGCCCGACGACATGCTCGAGCGCCTGCAGGCAGCCCGCAACTTCCAGGCGGCGATGACCATGGTCCGCCAGCTGGAATTCTCGCTGTTCGACTTCCGCCTGCATCACGAGCTCGACACGCCGTCCGCCGGCGATGTCCAGACGCTGCTCGACGAGGTACGCAGCAAGGTCGCCGTGGTCCCGGCGGTCGAGTTCAACCGCTTCCAGAATGGCTTCAGCCACATCTTCGCCGGCGGTTACGCCGCGGGTTACTACAGCTACAAGTGGGCCGAAGTGCTGTCGGCGGATGCCTTCAGCGCCTTCGAGGAAAGCGCGGTCTTCGACACCGCCACCGGTCAGCGCTTCCGGGAAGAGGTACTGGCCAAGGGTGGCTCGCGTGATGCCGCCGAGCTGTTCCGCGCCTTCCGAGGCCGTGACCCGCAGGTCGGTGCCCTGCTGCGTCACTCCGGTATCGGTGCCCAGGCGGCCTGAGCCTCGCCCAGACGCCGGTCTTGATGACGGCGCAAGCCTGATCACACACTGCTGACCCTGCGCCCCTGACCTTTGCCGGTCGGGGGCGTATCATATGGCGCATCGTCCGCCTGACGCTCGCATTGCCCGATGCCGAGCGGCCTGACACAACCAGATCCTGACTGGAGGCACCATGTCTACCATCAAGCGCTTCATCGCGGGTGCCGTCTGCCCACGCTGCGGAGCAATGGACCGCCTGCGCACCTGGGAGCAGAACGAGACACGCTACCGTGACTGCGTGTCCTGTGACTTCTTCGAGCAACAGGCCATCGAGGAACCGCCCACCCTCGAGGAGCTGTCCACGCGCGTGAACGCGCCACGCGACGAGCCCGCGAGTGATGAGGTCCAGCCGGTGCGTATCCTGGACCCCGGCAAGCTGCATTGACCGCATGTGATATCGCGAGCCCCCCGTGGCATCCATGCTTGCTGCATGAAAAAGCCCCGCCAGATGGCGGGGCTTTTGCGTATCAGCTCGACGGACTGTCAGCTCGACTGGCCCACGGCTTTCATTTGACCACGCCGCAGGCAACGCGCGAGCCGCCACCGCCCAGCTTGGGCGTATCGGTGTAGTTGTCACCGCCAGAGTGGATCATCAGCGCATGACCGCCGAGATCGCTCTCCTTGAGGCGCGGAGCCAACACCGGCAGCGAGATCTTGCCATCGGCATCGACGCTCAGCGCCGGAAGATCGCCCAGGTGGCCATCGCCATACGGGCCCTGGTGGGTGCCGGTCTCCTCTGGGTCGAAGTGGCCACCTGCCGCGGCACCGGCCACGGCCTCACCGTCCTTCTCGGCGGGTTCGCAGCTGGCATTGGCATGCAGGTGGAAGCCATGGATGCCGCTTTCGAGTCCTTCGATCTTCGGCGTCAGCAGCAGACCATCAGCAGTGTCCTCGGCCATGATGCTACCGACGGTCTCGCCCACCCCGTCACTGCTGACACGATGCATTTCCACCTCGGTGGCCGCCTGGGCGACACCGCCGAACAACCAGGCACCGAGCGCCACCGCAGCGGCGCTCTTGAAGGGCTTTCTGGTAGATGTCGCAAAGGATGCCGTATGCCGTGTTTCGTGATTCATGAGCAATCTCTCCTTCACTGAGGCCGGCTTCACTGCCGACGCCTTGAGTGGCTTGCGGGCCGCTGTCGCAAGCGGCTACCCCTCAGACCTCAGGGCGAGAGACGTCACATTCAATGCAATTCTGCCAATGACTTGCCGCGCACGCCGGGCGAGCACACCTCAGCGAGAAGAGATCCCCAGGTTTTCCAGCACCTTGAGACACGGCCCGGCCTGGTTGAGGGTATAGAAATGCAGACCCGGCGCGCCGCCATCCAGCAGACGCTGACTCATCCGCGAGATCACCTCGGTACCGAAGGCCTGGAGGCTCTCGCTGTCATCGGCGTAGCTCTCGAGCTGCCTGCGAATCCAGCGCGGAATCTCGGCACCGCAGGAGTCGGAGAAACGCGCCAGCTTGGTGTAATTGGTGATCGGCATGATGCCCGGGATGATCGGCTGCTGGATGCCCAGATCACGTGCTCGCTCCACGAAGTGGAAGTAGGCATCGGCATTGAAGAAGTACTGGGTGATGGCGATGTCGGCCCCGGCATTCATCTTGCGTGCGAAGTTCTCCAGATCCATACGGTAGTTGTCAGCCTGCGGGTGACACTCCGGGTAGGCGGCCACCGCGATCTCGAAATGATCGCCGGTCTCGTCACGCACGAACTCCACCAGCTCATTGGCATGGCGCAGTTCACTGCGCGCGCCCATCCCGGACGGCAGATCACCGCGCAGCGCCACCAGGCGCTTGATGCCCTGCTCGCGATACTCGCCGAGAATCTCGCGCAGCTCACCACGGTCGCTGCCGACACATGACAGATGCGGCGCCGTGCAGATACCGCTGCTGCGCACGGACTGCACGGTATTGAAGGTGCGCTCACGCGTGGAGCCACCAGCGCCATAGGTGACCGAGAAGAATGCCGGGTCCAGCGCGGCCAGGCGGTCACGGACACCCATCAGCTTTTCACGTCCCACCTCGGTATTCGGTGGAAAGAACTCGAAACTGATGCCTGAGGGGTGTTCGCTGGCGCTCATGGGGCGGCCTCCTGGTCGGTCGTGTCCGGCATTGATGTTCTTGTGCCGCACACGTCGCGGTGTGCGTGCTGCCGTGTGGCGCTGCGCTGATGACACAAGCACGCGCACGGTGCATGTCATGCATCATGACCTGCGCCTCGATCCACGGCCAATGAAAGGTTTTCGCCTCAACATCAATATCATTCATATAAGAAACTGCTTTCTTATAACCACAACGCCTTACCCGGCTCACCTGCTGCGCGACACCCTCCCTGCAGCCCGAGCGGGCGCCGTTTTCGAGATGACGTCGGCACATGACTCACGGCATGATGGCTCGCACGCCCCCGCCCCGCTTCACAAGGAACCGTGATGGATCACCTGGATCTGCAGCAACCGCTCTGGATGCTGATCACCTTCGTTGCCATCGGCGCACTTTGCGCCCGCAAGCTGGCCATCGACCCACGCCCCATCGCCACCTTGCTGATCTACGTGATCGCGCCGCTGACCTTCTTCCGCGGACTGGTGCTGGGCGAGCCCTCCTTGAGCGATCTGGGTCTGACACTGGGCCTGTTCACGCTGTCGAGCCTCATCTGTCTGCTGGTGCGTCCACTGGCCGCGAAGTTCTTCCCGCCGCAGGAGGCCGCCTTGCTCGCCTTCTCTTCCGGCACCGGCAACACCGGCTACTTCGGCCTGCCGGTCGCGATGCTGTTGCTGCCGCCGGAAGGCGTGACCCAGTACCTGTTCTGCCTGCTCGGCATCACCCTGTATGAGTTCACGCTGGGCTTCTACGTCAGTGCGCGCGGGCAGTTCTCGATGCAGCAAAGTCTGGTGAAGATCGCGCGGCTGCCGCTGATCTACGCCTTCATGGCCGCACTGCTGGTCGGCACGCTGGGGCTTCAGGTGCCGGGGGCGGTCATGGAGGGGCTCGACTACTTCAAGTACAGCTACACGGTGCTGGGCATGATGATCATCGGCATGACGCTGGGGGGCATCAGCCTGCGCGAGGTCGACCCGCGCTTCATCCTGGCCGCGACCGCCCTGCGTTTCGTGATGTGGCCGCTGCTGAGTCTGGGCAGCGTGATGCTGCTGGGCAGCCTGTTCGCACTCGACCCGGTACTGGCGCAGGTCCTGCTGCTGCTGGGGGTGGTGCCGATGGCCGCCAATGTGGTCGTGCTGGCCATCGAGCTGAACATCCAGCCGGCCAAGGGCGCGATCGCGGTGATGCTGACTACCCTGGCGGCCCCGCTGATCATCCCACTCTACCTGTCATGGATGCTGACGATCAGCGGGCTGGGGTGAGGCTCAGGCCCCGGCCATCTCGGGGGTGACGGCCTCGGTGGCGGGTGGCACGGCCTGACGCGGCATCACATGACGCGGGGCGCTTTCGAGAATCTGCCCCTGCCAGTCGATCAGATGCAGTGCGCCGTCGCCATCTTCCGCCAGCGCAGTGCAGTGCTCTACCCAGTCGCCGTCGTTGCAGTAGAGCACGCCATCCTCGACCCGAAAGCCCGCCTGGTGGATATGCCCACCGACATAGCCATCCAGGCCCTCGAGACGGGCCTGGCGCATGGCCGCCTCCTCGAACTGGGCCACGTAGCGCTGGGCGACGCCACTGCGGCGCTTGAGCGCGCTGGCCAGCGACCAGTAAGGCAGACCGAACATGCCACGCGCGCGGTTGCACCAGCGATTGAGCGACAGGATGAAGCCGTGCATGCCATCCCCCAGCGTGAGCAGCCACGGTGCGATGCGCACATGGGTATCGAATTCATCGCCGTGAGAGACCAGCAGGCGGCGCCCGCTGCCGGTGGTATGGATCACGCGCCGCTCGATGCTCACGTTGTGGAGCTTGAGGCCGCAGAGCCGACGGAAGGCGGCATCGTGATTGCCGGGAATGTAGATGACCTCGCAGCCACTGCGTGCCAGGCGCAGTACCCGCGCCACCAGCGCCTGCTGATCCTTGTCGAGCACCGCACGCTTGCGCATCGCCAGCAGATCCACGATATCGCCGACCAGATACAGACGCTCAGGGCGCACGCGCCGCAGCAGCTTCGCGAGCAGCGCCGCCTGACAGTCCGGCGTGCCCAGATGCACGTCCGAGATGAACAATGTCCGCACCTGGCCGAGTGACGCATGCCGTGGCGCCGCCTCTGCAGAAGACGCCGGAGAAGACGGGGGAGCGAAGTGCGGCACGGGCATGTCAGTTACCTCTGATCAATCACCTCGGGATCGGCGAGCGCAGACAGACATGGCTACGCCCCGGATTGCCGGACCAGAGTGACCGCGTGCGATGACGCCTCCATAACAGGACCATGACCGGGCGATGACAACCCGCCGCTCACGCCTGCTGATTGCTCCCCTTTACCACCGCATGCCGGCCGGCGCGCTTCTGGCGGTACATGCGATCATCCGCGATGTGGATGAGATCCTGCACGCTGATCTCGCCCTGCAGTACCGAGTCATGCGTGACCCGCCCGATGCTCACCTCGACCGGAAAGGCGATCTGCTCCTCGAGACGTTGCGCCTCCAGGTGATGCATCAGCTGATTCGCCGCCTGCTGACTGGCCATGTCGCAGGCCCCGGGCAGCACGACCAGAAACTCGTCTCCGCCCAGACGGCAGGCCATCCCTTCCTCTCCCGCGGCCTGTGCCGCGCCTGCGGCGACCAACTGGATCAGCCGGTCCCCCTGGGGATGGCCAAAGGTGTCGTTGACGTACTTCAAGCGATCGACATCCACGAACAGGATGGATAGACACCGGCGTTCTCGCAGGCTGGCGGCCAACGTCCTGTCGAGAAACTCGAGACCACAGCGGCGGTTGGGCAGACTGGTCAGCAGGTCATGGTTGGCACGGTATTCCAGCTCATGCTGCTGCGTGAGCAGCTGCTGATTCATGTGGCTGAGCTCGGCGTTGCGCACCTCCAGTGCCCGGCGCAGCTTGACGGTACGCAGGAAGGTGGAGCTGCGAGCGTGCGCCAGCGCCGGCGCCATGATCATCGTCGCGATCATGTAGGCACCTCCCGCGCCGGCAAGGTCCTTGAGCGAGAGCGGGCTCAGCCATAGAAAGAGCGGCAGATAGCCCAGTATCAACGGCAGACTGCTGACCAGCTGGTACCGCCAGCCCCACACCAGCCACGCCGGCATGGCGATCAGCATGGAGGTCGAGAAGCTCAGGTTCCACAGCGATAGCGTGATGGCATCCTGGATCATCGTCGCGCCGAAGCAGAAATACAGATTGGCGCAGACGGCGCCGAGCAATGCGATATCGTCGGGCCGACGTGGCTGGCGACGCAGTAGCGTCACACACAGCACACAGACACCGAGAAGCAGAAAGCGCCCGAGCCACAAGGTCGGCCAGGCGTCAGGGACCTGGAAGTAATCGAACAGCAGAAAGCACGCCAGACCCGCCATCGCGAACAGCACGAAGGTATGATTGAGTCGCGCCCGATAATGGCGAGACTCCTCATCCTCCATCTCACTGCATGGCATGAGGTGATCATGGAACGACACGGCACGTCCTCTCGGAAAGCTGGGGCATGGCCTCATGCTACACCTGCCGCCAGCCTCCCCCTATCCCGACGGCTCGCGTCCCGCCAACGCTACTGCCACGAGTCCTGGCGGCGAGATGCACTCAGGGCCCGATACCGGGAAGGTACGGGCCCTGAGCGTCTCGACGTGACTCGCGCCTTTCGCCTGCGGTCAGACGACCTTGCCGCGTGAACCAGCAGGCACATAGATGCGCGCGGAGGCAGCATCTCCCAGCCAATATCCCGAGAAGATGCCATACAGCCCTGCCGCCATCAGGCCGCCGATGAACAGCGTGAAGTGGGTGATGTCACCCAGCGGCAGGAAGCTGATGACCAGCGTCACCGCCGAGGAGGCCAGCAACGCCTTGACCGCCGCGACATTGACGCCCTTCTCGAAGAAATACTCTCCCTGCGCGCTGTCGGTGAACAATGCCCGGGTGTTGATGCCGCCCTTGTGGATCAAGTAGTGATCGAACAGGATCACGCCATACACCGGGCCGATGGCCGCGGCGAGAATGCCCACGGTGTACTGGATGATTTCCGGATTGTTGAACAGATTCCACGGCGTGATGAAGATGGAGCCGACGGCGGCGAGCATGCCGCCCATCCGCCAGCTGATGCGCGACGGCGCCACATTGGAGAAGTCGAACGCCGGTGACACGAAGTTGGCCACGATGTTGATGCCGATGGTCGCCAGCACCAGGGTCAGGATGCCCAGCGCCGCCGCGACACCGTTGTCGATGCGCGCGACAGTCTCCATCGGGTCATGCAGCATCTCGCCGAAGATGGGCTGCGTGCCGGACACTACTACCACGGTGATGACGGCAAACAGCAGGAAGTTGACCGGCAGGCCCCAGAAGTTGCCACGCTTCACGTCACCAGGCGTGGCGCAGTAACGCGAGAAGTCACCGAAGTTGAGCGTCGGACCCGCGAAGTAGCCCGCCACCAGGGCCGCGGCGATCACCATCTGCCACAGGGCATCACTGCCGGAGAGTGTCTTGCTGCCCAGCGTGAAGCTGATGTTGTCCCAGCCGGCCTGCCAGACGATCCAGCCCGCCAGCGCGAACATCACCACATAGACCGCCGGCCCGGCGAAATCGATGAAACGGCGCACCGCGTTCATGCCCCACCAGAACACCAGCGCCTGTAGCACCCACATGAACAGGAAGCAGTACCAGCCAAGCTGCGAGAGGCCGAGGTACTGGACCTCGGTCAGCCCCTCCAGCGACGGCACGTAACGCAGCAGCACCAGCATCAAGGCATGTGCCGCCAGATACGTCTGGATGCCGTACCACACCACCGCGATCAGCCCGCGGATGATCGCCGGGATATTGGCGCCATAGATGCCGAAGGACTGGCGGCAGACCACCGGAAACGGTACCCCCGTCTGCTGGCTGGGCCGCGAGATCAGATTGGCGAACACCTGCACCACCAGAATCCCCACCAGCATCGAGACCAGAATCTGCCAGCTGGCCAGACCCAGGGTGAACAGACTGGCGGCGAAGACATAGCCACCGACGCTGTGCACGTCGGACATCCAGAACGAGAAGATGTTGTACCAGTTCCAGTTCTGCTCGCAGGGCGCGAGGTCGTCGTTGATGAGCCGCTTGCTGGCGTTGCTCAGGTCAGGGGGAGTCTGGGGTGTCATTGTTGTCTCCAGAGGGGGCTTGGTGCCCGAGTGGACGTTCCGTCCGTGGGCCGGTCACGAGGCATCACGCCTCGCCATGCCTATCCCCCTATCAACAAGCATGCCAATGAAACATATGTTGCGGCTTTTCAATCTCCCAGCGTTTCCCCCAACCCCCGCTCTGCCTGCACCTCCTGCCAGTAGTGCCTCTCAAGCCGAAATCGCTGCCCCCTCAAGCACCATCGATTCCCCCTGAATTCGCCATATGCACCACCAGGGCGCACCAACGATGAAACGAACGTTGCTGAAGCGGTGATTGCCCGTCTGGCACGAATGCTGCTCACGTATTGACCATCCTGCTCGAACGTCTCACCCATCCCCGCGAGCCGAACCTCATCACAGGAGACACGCGCCATGTTGCGTCTCAAGGTCATCAATCCCAACACCAGCCAGGCGATGAGCCAGCAGATGGCGCACTCGCTGCAACGACAGCTCGCGGACGACGTCCGACTCGAGGTACTGACCGCCGAGCATGGCGCCCCCAGCATCGAGACGGCCGTCGAGGAAGCCATGGCGGTGGTCGCGCTGCTGAGTCTGATCGCCCGGGACAGGGAAGGCCTGCTGGACACGCCCCCCGCCGATGGCTATCTGCTGGCCTGCTTCGGTGACCCCGGCCTTGAGGCCGCCCGCGAACTGAGCCCCGTGCCGGTGATCGGCATCGCCCAGGCCGCCATGCACATGGCCACGCTGGCGGCTCCCTCCTTTGCCATCGTCACCAGCATGACCAGCACGCTGCCGATGTCCGAGCAGCTGCTGGAGCGCTATGCGATGCGTCCGCTGTGCAAGGCACTGCTGGCCTGTGACGTCCCGGTACTGGCGCTGTCCGAGGCGCGCACTCCCCCGCAGGCGCTGCTTGAGAGCTGTGAGCAGGCCAGGGCGAGCGGTGCCGGCAGCATCGTGCTGGGCTGCGCCGCGATGGGCCCGCTGCGCGACGCCATCGCTCGGGATATCGGTCTGCCGGTGGTCGACCCGCTGCTGGCGGGACGGGATCTGCTGCTGACATTGATGCGCCAGCCCGCCGTCACCCGCGCGGCACCGGGCGGCGAGGCCAAGCCGCTCAGCGGCGTCTTTGCCCGGGGGCTGGCCGCCCTCTGACCTGCCATTGCGATGCCCTTGGCTTGCCTCTCTCGACAGCAACGAAAACGCCCCCTCACTGCTGTCAGTAAGGGGGCGTTCCTCTTGGCAGGCTCTGACTCAATGCTGGTCGTGCGGCGCCTCCGAGCGAGAGCGATCCCCGACGACTGCGGTCACCAGCTTGCCGATGCTCAGGCCCTGCACGAGGATCGAGAACAGCACGATGATGTAGGTGGTGACCACCAGCGGCTCGCGGAAGTCACCTTCGGGAATCGCCAGGGCCAGTGCCACCGAGATGCCGCCGCGCAGGCCACCCCAGGTGAGCACGCGCGTGGTGCCGGCCCGGAAGGTATACCAGCGCCGCAAGAGGCTCAGCGGAATGCCGATCAGCGCCAGACGCGAGAGCAGGATGACCGCCACCAGCGCCAGGGCGATGCCGATCGAGGTCAGGGTGATCGGCATCAGTACCAGCTCGAGGCCGATCAGCACGAACAGCACCGCGTTGAGGATCTCGTCGACCAGCTCCCAGAAACCGTCCAGATAGCGGCGGGTGTTGTCGGACATGGCGCCATCACGCGCCATGTTGCCGATGATCAGCCCCGCCACCACCATCGCGATGGGGCCGGAGACGTGCAGCGCCGAGGCCAGCGCGTAGCCGCCCAACACCAGCGCCAGGCTCAGCATCACCTCGACCTGATACTGGTCGATGCTGCGCATCAGCTGATAGACCAGCGCACCCAGTGCCAGACCGAGCAGAATCCCGCCGCCGGCTTCCTCGAGGAACAGGAGCCCCATGTGGCCGAGCTCGACCTCACCGCTGCCCGCCGAGGCCGCGCTCAACAGCGCGGTGAACAGCACCACCGCCACGCCATCATTGAACAGTGACTCGCCGACGATGCGGATCTCCATGTCGGCAGGCGCCCCGGCGCTGCGCATGATGCCGAGCACGGCGATCGGGTCGGTGGGCGAGATCAGCGCACCGAACACCAGGCAATACAGGTACGGCACCTCGATGCCGGCCCACTGGAACAGCCACCAGGCGGCGGAGCCGATCACCAGGGTCGAGACCAGCACGCCCAGCGTGGCCAGCAGGCCGATGGAGCGGCGATAGGCCTTCAGACGCGAGAGATCCACGTGCAGCGCACCGGCGAACAGCAGGAAGGACAGCATGCCGTCCATCAGCAGGCTGTTGAAGTTGATGCGCCCCAGCCAGTCTTCCGCGATGTCGGCCACGACGGTGGTCACCGCGAAGTGATCCAGTCCGATCACGCCGAGTGACAGCACCAGACCGATGGCCATCACGCCGATGGTCGGGGGCAGGCGCAGGACCCGGTGGTTGAACCACATGCACACGGCAGTGATGGTAATGAACAGTGCAGCGAGATTGAGCATCCGAAAACGGTCCTTTGCAGTGGCGCCGATACCCTGGCGGGCATGACGTCCTTGTCATTCGTCTTTCATACGAGCTGGTGTGGTGAGCCACTCGCGTGGCCAGCAGCGCTGATCGTGACTGCCATAACGGGTCGTGACTGCCAGAACGGGTCGTGACTGCCAGCACTGGCCGTGATTCCCAGCACTGGCCGTGACTACCAGAGATCACCGTGACGTTCACGGTGACAGAGATAGAGACGCAGCTCGAACTCACGTTGATGATACTCCGGCTGCATGTGACAGCAGAGTCGATAGAACGCCTTGTCGTGGGCCTTCTCGCGCAGATGCGCCAGCTCATGGACCACGATCATGTTCAGCAGCGGCTCCGGCAGGCGCCGAAACAGCGACGAGATGCGGATCTCGTGCTTGGCCTTGAGCTTGTTGCCCTGCACCCGCGACACGAAGGTGTGCAGCCCCAGGGCGTTGTCGATGACGTGAATCCGGTCGTCATAGACCACCTTGCTGATCGGCGCCGAGCTGCGCAGGTACTGATTCTTCAGCGCCATGGTGTAGTCATGCAGCGCACGGGCCCCCTGCAGCTGATGTGGCTCGGGATATCTAGCGAGAAAGAAGGCTGCCGTCTTGCCCGACGCCAGCAGTTCACTCGCCTGCTGTTGGATCTCGGGGCCGTAGCCCTTGAGATAGCGTAGATCAGCCACTGGGCCTCTCTCCTGTTGCTGTCCCACAAAGGGTCAGACCTGCGTGTCAGTCGGGCTCGCGCCGCTAACGCTCCACCAGAGACAGGAAAACCCGCCGAAGCGGGTTTTCCTGTCATGACACTGAGCCGGTGGGGGCGAGATGCCCCTCCCCTGCCAGGCCTGTCGAGCTGACGACCTTACAGGCCGGCAGCAGCCTTGAGGCCAGCGGCACGGTCGGTCTTTTCCCACGGGAAGGCGGTGAAGGTTTCGGTCTTCTTCTCGCCGGTCACGTCGGTCCAGCTGTAGCTGTGCTCGAACGGCTCACGACCGAAGTGGCCGTAGGCAGCGGTCAGCTGATACATCGGGTGCGCCAGATCCAGCATGGTGGTGATGGCATACGGACGCAGGTCGAAGTGCTCGCGCACCAGCTCGACGATCTTGGCATCGCTGATCTTGCCGGTGCCGAAGGTGTTGATCGAGACGGAGGTCGGCTCGGCGACACCGATGGCGTAGGAGACCTGGATCTCGCACTTGTCGGCCAGACCGCTGGCGACGACGTTCTTGGCCACGTAACGACCGGCATAGGCGGCGCTGCGATCGACCTTGGACGGGTCCTTGCCGGAGAAGGCACCACCACCGTGACGGGCCATGCCGCCGTAGGTGTCGACGATGATCTTGCGGCCCGTCAGACCACAGTCACCCACCGGGCCACCGATGACGAAGTTGCCGGTCGGGTTGATGTGGTATTCGGTGGTCTCGGACAGCCACTCGGCCGGCAGGACCTGCTCGATGATCTCGCGCTTGACCATCGCGCGCAGGTCTTCCTGGGACACTTCCGGGTCATGCTGGGTGGACAGCACGACGGCTTCGACGGCGACCGGCTTGCCGGCTTCGTCGTAGCGGAAGGTGACCTGACTCTTCGCATCCGGACGCAGCCACGGCAGCATGCCGTTCTTGCGCAGTTCCGCCTGACGCTCCACCAGACGGTGAGCGTAGTGGATCGGCGCCGGCATGAAGGAGTCGGTCTCGTTGGTGGCATAGCCGAACATCAGGCCCTGGTCGCCCGCGCCCTGATCTTCCGGCTTGGTGCGATCGACGCCCTGGGCGATATCGACGCTCTGCTTGCCGATCAGGTTCAGGACACCACAGGTCTCGCCGTCGAAACCGACATCGGAAGAGGTGTAGCCGATATCCGTGATGACACGACGTACCAGCTCCTCGAGATCGACCCACGCGCTGGTGGAGATCTCACCGGCCACGATGGCCACGCCTGTCTTGACGAGCGTTTCGCACGCCACGCGTGCCTGCTTGTCGCGCGCGATGATGGCATCGAGCACGGCATCGGAAATCTGGTCGGCAATCTTGTCCGGGTGCCCTTCGGACACGGACTCGGATGTGAAGAGTGAGTATTCGCTCATTGGTCCTCGACCCTCTTTTCGGATGCGGGGATGATTCGGCCACTGACGGCAGATGGCTGCTTGAGACCGAGTAGAAACACGCTTGCGGCGCACGTTGAGGACTGACACAGACGGCCCGGCCTCGGGGGGGCGAGTTTACACGCCACTTATGTGAGTGCCTAGCGCCATGCGGACTGCACGACGGCCGTTTCGAGACCTTTTTGCCACAAGAAGGACACCAACCGGCATAAGTCAGCAAGACGCATGGACGGCTGCGGGGCCCGGATGCGATTTGCCGCGCCCCGTCATCTCGGTGACAATACTGGCCCGGAGATCGCGTACGGGCGAAGCTTCGTACGCACAAGGTTCACGCGACGCACTGTCCTTTCCGGCGCGCTGCGCACCACAGGCAGAACGCCGTGATTCATTGCCACACTCTTGACGCCCCGCAGGCGAGGAGCTATTGCATGCCTTCCCGTTTTGACCTGGCCAACGCCATCCGTGCACTTTCCATGGACGCCGTTCAGAAGGCCAAGTCTGGCCACCCCGGCGCCCCCATGGGCATGGCCGACATCGCTGAAGTGCTCTGGAACGACCACCTCAAGCACAACCCGGCCAACCCGAACTGGGCCGACCGTGACCGCTTCGTGCTGTCCAACGGCCACGGCTCCATGCTGCTCTACTCCCTGCTGCACCTCACGGGCTACCAGCTGAGCCTTGAAGATCTGCAGAACTTCCGCCAACTGCATTCCAAGACCGCCGGTCACCCGGAATACGGTTATGCGCCGGGTATCGAGACCACCACCGGCCCGCTGGGCCAGGGGCTGGCCAATGCCGTGGGCATGGCGATCGCCGAGAAGACACTGGCGGCGCAGTTCAACCGTCCGGGCCACACCGTCGTCGACCACACCACCTGGTGCTTCCTGGGCGATGGCTGCCTGATGGAAGGCATCTCCCACGAGGTCGGCTCGCTGGCCGGCACCCTGGGTCTGGGCAAGCTGATCGCCCTGTATGACGACAACGGCATCTCCATCGATGGGGAAGTCGAAGGCTGGTTCACCGATGACACCGCCAAGCGCTTCGAAGCCTATGGCTGGCACGTCGTGGCCAACGTCGACGGCCACAAGCCGGAAGAGATCAACGCCGCCATCGCCCTGGCCAAGAGCCACGACGACAAGCCGAGCCTGATCATCTGCAAGACCGTCATCGGCTTCGGCTCCCCGAACAAGGAAGGCACCGAGTCCTGCCACGGCGCTCCGCTGGGTGACGACGAAGTCGCGGCGACCCGCGAGAAGCTGGGCTGGACCCACGCACCCTTCCACATCCCGGAAGACATCTATCAGGGCTGGGATGCCAGCGAGCGCGGCGCCAAGCTCGAGAGTGACTGGGATGCGCGCTTCGCCCGTTACGCCGACGCGCACCCGGAACTGGCCGCCGAGTTCACCCGTCGTCTGGAAGGCAAGCTGCCGCACGCCCTGAGCAGCGAGAAGATGATCGAGGACGCTCAGGCCGCCGGCGACAGCCCGGCGTCGCGCAAGGCCTCCTTCGAGTGCCTGAACCAGCTCGGCCCGCAGCTGCCGGAACTGCTCGGCGGCAGCGCCGACCTCGCCCCGTCCAACCTGACCTTCTGGAAGGGCGCCCAGGCGATCACCCGCGAAGACTTCAGCGGCAACTACCTGCACTACGGTGTGCGTGAGTTCGGCATGGGGGCGATCATGAACGGCGCCGGTCTGCACGGCGGCTTCATCCCGTACGGCGCGACCTTCCTGATCTTCATGGAGTACATGCGCAACGCCGTTCGCATGGCCGCCCTGATGGGTCAGCAGGCCGTCTACGTCTTCACCCACGACTCCATCGGTCTGGGCGAAGATGGCCCGACGCACCAGCCGATCGAGCAGCTGACCAGCCTGCGCACCACGCCGAACCTGTCCACCTGGCGTCCGGCGGATGCCGTGGAGACCGCAGCCGCCTGGGATGCGGCCATCAAGCGTCACTCCGGCCCGACCGCGCTGATCCTGTCGCGTCAGAACCTGCCGCACCAGAACCGCGACAAGGCCCAGCTGGCCAACATCAGCCGTGGCGGTTACGTGCTGAAGGACGCCGCCAACGGCCAGCCGGAACTGATCCTGATCGCCACCGGCTCCGAAGTCGGTCTGGCGATGGATGCCGCCGCCGAGCTGGAAGCCGCCGGTCGCGCCGTGCGTGTCGTGTCCATGCCGGCCACCGACCTGTTCGATGCCCAGGACGCGGAATACCGCGAATCCGTGCTGCCGTCCTCCGTCACCGCGCGCGTGGCGATCGAAGCCGGTCATCGTGACTACTGGTTCAAGTATGTCGGCCTGAACGGCGACATCATCGGCATGGAGACCTTCGGGGAATCCGCGCCGGCTGGCGACCTGTTCAAGCACTTCGGCTTCACGGTCGAGAACGTGGTCGAACGCGCCAACACGCTGCTGGGCTGATCACCGCCTGACTCACCCCGTCGATGACGGAGTGGGATGCAGATCGACGCCGCCGCCTCCCGCTGGGAGCGGCGGCGTTTTCGTCTGTGCGACACTCGAGAAGCCCTCCACCGTCACCGGCTGTCGCCTGTAGTCGACGCGCTCCATGTCAGTCACAGCTTGATGACACGATTCATCCTGCATGAACGGTCATTCTCCGGCGATCCAGCCCTCGACAGACAGCGTGGATGGCGACTACACAACCCCTCCAGTTGGGTAGTGTGACTACGTGTTCTTAGACGAAAAAAACCAGAAATCAGGCGCTTGCGCGCCTTTCGCTCCCTCCGCCCAGCAAAGCGATGCGCTACCATGGACCCCCTGAAAAACACCCGGAACGAGACCTCATTGAGCCATCAGTCCCCTCTGCCCACCTCCGACGCCTCCCAAGAGGCCAGCATGCGCCTTCGCCAGGGGAACGCCCCCTTGCGAGTGGCCATCAATGGCTACGGACGCATCGGTCAGTGTGTGCTGAGAGCACTGGTGGAACGTGAAGCACGTGGCGAGACGCTGCCACTGGAAGTGGTGGCGATCAACGAGCTGTCAGACCTGGACACCATCACCTATCTGACACGCTACGACACCACCCATGGCCGCTTCCCCGGCACGGTGGAGCAGCGCGACGGCCAGCTGGTCGTCAACGGCCATGCGATCAGCATCCTGTCCGAGGCCAATCCAGACTGCCTGCCCTGGCGGGCACTGGGGATTGACCTGGTCCTGGAGTGCTCCGGCAGCTTCAAGGACCGCGCCACCGCCGAGCGCCATCTGTCGGCAGGCGCGGGACGGCTGCTGTTCTCCCAGCCCGGCGATACCGACGCCGATGTCGATGCCACCATCGTGTGCGGCATCAACCAGTCGGTGCTGGCCCCCGCCGGGACAGGGCAGGACGCTGGCGGCATGCGCATCGTCTCGGCGGCGTCGTGTACGACCAATTGCCTGATCCCGATCCTCACGGTGCTGGAGCAGGCCTTCGGGCTGGAGCGTGGCGTCACCACCACGGTGCATTCGGCGATGAACGACCAGCCGGTGATCGACGCCTACCACCAGACGGACCTGCGCCTGACGCGCTCCGCGATGAGTTCGATCGTGCCGGTGGATACGGGGCTGGCCAAGGGCATCAACCGCCTGATGCCGCATCTGGAAGGACGCTTCGAGTGTCTGCACCTGCGTGTGCCGACCATCAACGTGTCCTGCATGGACATGTCCATCGAGGTGAAGCGCGACGTGAGCGCGGACGAGGTCAATGACCTGCTGCGCGAGGCCTGCGCACGACGCCTGCAGGGCCTGATGGGGTTGAGCGAGGAGCCGACGGCGTCCATCGACTTCAACCACGATCCGCGCTCGGGTATCGTGGATGCGACCCAGACCCGTGTTGCCGGCGGCCGGCTGATCAAGATGCTGTGCTGGTTCGACAACGAATGGGGCTTTGCCAATCGCATGCTGGACGTCGCCACCCATTGGCACGCCTGCGAGATGACAACGCCTCTGGCGACGGGAGCTCTCTCCACCGATTCACGACCAAGGAACCCGTCATGAACGTGCAAACGATGACCGCCCTCGACCTGTCAGGCAAACGCGTGCTGATCCGCGAAGATCTCAACGTGCCGGTTCGCAATGGTCAGGTGACCAGCGACGCGCGTATCCGCGCCAGCCTGCCGACCATCACGGCGGCCCGCGATGCGGGAGCGCGCGTCATGCTGATGAGCCATCTGGGCCGTCCCACCGAAGGGCAGCCGGAAGAGCAGTTCTCTCTGGCACCGGTCGCGGCACACCTGGGCGAGCTGCTGGGCAGCCCGGTGCGTCTGATCACCGACTATCTCGACACGGCACCGGACGTCGCCGAGGGCGAGGTCGTGCTGCTGGAAAACGTGCGCTTCAATGCCGGCGAGAAGAAGGACGATGAAGCGCTGTCTCGCGCCTACGCCGCCCTGTGCGACATCTACGTGATGGACGCCTTCGGCACTGCGCACCGCGCCCAGGCCTCCACCCATGGCGTGGCACGCTTCGCCCCGGACGCCTGCGCCGGCCCGCTGCTGGCCGCCGAGCTGGAAGCCCTCGAGAAGGCACTCGCCGCGCCGCGCGCGCCGATGGTCGCCATCGTCGGCGGCTCCAAGGTCTCCACCAAGCTGGACGTGCTCAAGGCGCTGTCCGACAAGTGCCATCAGCTGATCGTCGGTGGCGGCATCGCCAACACCTTCATCGCCGCCGCCGGTTACAACGTCGGCAAGTCGCTCTACGAGGCTGACCTGCTGGAGACCGCTCGCGCGCTGATGGACAAGGTCGAGATCCCGCTGCCCACCGACGTCGTCGTGGCCACCGAGTTCTCCGACAAGGCCGAGGCCATCGTGCGTGACGTTGCCGACGTGCGTGATGACGAGATGATTCTGGATATCGGCCCGGACACCGCCTCCCGCTTCGGGGCGCTGCTCAAGGATGCCGGCACCATTCTGTGGAACGGCCCGGTGGGCGTGTTCGAGATCGACCAGTTCGCCAACGGCACCGAGAAGCTGGCCATGGCCATCGCCGAGAGCGACGCCTTCTCCATCGCTGGCGGCGGGGACACCCTGGCGGCCATCGACAAATACGCTGTCGAGTCCCGCGTGTCCTACATTTCTACCGGTGGCGGTGCCTTCCTCGAGTACGTGGAAGGCAAGACGCTACCGGCCGTGGCGGCATTGGAAGCCGCTGCAAGCTGACCCGGGCTGCGCTCGAATGGCGCAGCGACAAGGTCCTCATCGACTGTCCCGGTACCCTGAGCCAGCCACATGCCCGGGGTACCCGGTAACTGGGTCACGGTAACAGGGCCATCCTCTGCCTGCGGCACAGGGTGGCCAGACGCTACTCCCTTTTCCATTCCCCAAGAAGACAGGTGATGTCATGGCATTGATCAGCATGCGCCAGATGTTGGACCACGCAGCCGAGTACGGATACGGCATTCCCGCGTTCAACGTCAACAACCTCGAGCAGATGCGCGCCATCATGGAAGCCGCCGACCACACCGACTCTCCGGTGATCGTCCAGGCCTCTGCAGGCGCTCGCAAATACGCCGGCGCGCCGTTCCTTCGCCACCTGATTCTGGCCGCGATCGAGGAATTCCCGCA
The DNA here is from genome assembly GCF_027947415.1 of Cobetia sp. MMG027. Lineage (NCBI taxonomy): Bacteria > Pseudomonadati > Pseudomonadota > Gammaproteobacteria > Oceanospirillales > Halomonadaceae > Cobetia > Cobetia sp. MMG027. The sequence goes on along the minus strand of NZ_JAQJIO010000006.1, from coordinate 319,562 downwards.
TATCCCGGTGGTCATGCACCAGGATCACGGCACCTCGCCAGCCGTCTGCCAGCGCTCCATCCAGCTGGGCTTCAGCTCGGTGATGATGGACGGTTCGCTGGGGGAAGATGGCAAGACCCCGACAAGCTACGAATACAACGTCGATGTGACCCGTCGCACCGTCGAGATGGCGCATGCCTGTGGCGTGTCCGTCGAAGGCGAACTGGGTTGCCTCGGCTCGCTGGAAACCGGCATGGCCGGTGAAGAAGATGGCATCGGTGCGGAAGGCAAGCTGGATCACGACCAGATGCTGACCGACCCGGAAGAGGCCGCCGACTTCGTCAAGAAGACCCACGTCGATGCCCTGGCCATCGCCATCGGCACCTCCCACGGCGCCTACAAGTTCACCAAGCCGCCGACGGGTGACACCCTGTCCATCCAGCGCATCAAGGAAATCCACGCCCGCATCCCCGAGACTCACCTGGTGATGCACGGCTCTTCCTCCGTGCCGCAGGACTGGCTGGAAATCATCAACGAATACGGTGGCAAGATTCCGGAAACCTACGGGGTTCCGGTCGACGAGATCGTCGAAGGCATCAAGCACGGCGTGCGCAAGATCAACGTCGATACCGATCTGCGCCTCGCCTCCACCGGCTCCATCCGTCGTTTCATGGCCCAGAACCCGTCTGAATTCGACCCGCGCAAGTACCTGAAGGAATCCGTGAAGGCGATGCGCGACATCTGCATCGCACGCTACGAAGCCTTCGGTGCTGCCGGCCACGGCAGCAAGATCGACCCGATCAACCTCGAAGCGATGTTCGAGCGTTACCACCGTGGCGAGCTGGACCCGAAGATCAACTGATCTGACGGCCATGCGCACGACGGCATGAACGAAAGGCGGCCCGCAGGGGCCGCCTTTTTTTGACGCATCAGGGTGCCGCTGCCGACGCGCACGGGTATCCTTTCCTCAGACACCGCCGACAACGCATCATTTTTCTGGTACCGCAGGAGACATCATGGCCTCGCTCAAGGATCAACTTTCCGGGCTTGTCTATTCCACTGAACACGGCGCCACCTGCCCCGAATGCCGCCGCGCCGAAGCCGACTGCGAGTGCGCGGACCTCGCCGAGCGCGAACGGCTCGACAGCCTCGATGGCGTGGTGCGTATCCGCCGCGAGACCAGCGGCCGCAAGGGCAAGGGCGTGACCACCGTGAGCGGGATTCCGCTGGCGGAGAAGGAACTCAAGGCGCTTGCCAAGACTCTCAAGCAGCGGTGTGGCACCGGCGGCAGCCTCAAGGACGGTATCGTGGAGATCCAGGGCGATCACCGCGAGACGCTCAAGACCGAGCTGACGCGACGCGGCTATACCGTCAAGCTGGCCGGCGGCTGAACCTGCACGCCCCGGCATCCGTCTCATCAGACATCTCGGTTGGCGGCGTATCGCCGACCGCACAAGGGACCTCCATGCTGAAACTCTCCATGCCTCATCCTTCCCGCTCTCTGGCCATCGGCGCACTGCTGCTCGGCACGCTGGGGCTGGCGGGCTGCATGACCGGCCCTGACTTCGCTCAGCTGGAGGCACGCGTGGTACCACAGCAGGCCTTCCAGGCACCGGGTGATGCGCTGCTGGAGGTCCGCCTGGTGGATATCTCCAGAGCCGATGCACCGGCCAACCTGATCGCCAGCACCCGCTTCGGCGGTCTGCGCCAGGGGCCTTTCCCGGTCAGCCTGCAATATGATCGCAATGCCATCGAGGATGGCCATCGCTATGCACTGCAGGCCGACGTGCGCAGTGACGGCAAGCTGTACTGGATCAATGACAGTGTGGTGCCGGTACTGGACACTACCCACAACGCAGCGCAGGGTGAGGTCGAGGTGCCGATCGTGCCGCTGCCACGTGCGCTGGGCCACTGAATACGCTCCCCTCTCCTGTAGATAGGACATCCCGATGGATTGGCTGGAATACCTGTTACCTGTCTTCTTTCTCACCCCGCTGGGCGCCATCGCGCTGGTGGTGCTGGGCATGCGCGGCCTGCATGAGCGCCGCATCCAGTCACCCCTGACCCGCCGCCAGCTGCGCGAGCCGGGCCAGAGCCTGCGAGACCGCCTCGATGACGCCTTCCAGTCATTGTTTCTCGATGGCGCACTGGGACCGCTCATCACACTGAGCCCGCTGATCTATGGCATGGGACGCATGGTGTTCGGCGAAGAGCAGAACTGGCTGGAGTGGGCGGGCTATGGACTGGCCTGCGCGCTGTTCGTGCTGATCTTCGCGCTGCGCCTCACCCGCCACTTCCAGCGCATCCGCAAGTTGAAGCTGGGGCTGGCCTGCGAGCTGTCCATCGGCCAGGAGCTGGATCAGCTCATTCGCCCGGAGCAGTTGAGCAGCGTGGTCTATCATGACGTCCCCGCCGACGGCTTCCATATCGACCATCTGGTGCTCACGCCGCTCGGTGCCTATGCCATCCGCACCAAGGCGCGCTCGCGTCCGCTGGATGCTCTGGGAGCGATCAAGAACGAGGTCAAGCTGGAGGATGGCCGTCTGTACTTCCCCGGCGGGCGCGAGCGCAAGCCGCTGCGCGAGACACGCGTCGCGCGTGACTGGACTGCCGCCTGGCTCAAGCGCGAGTGTGGTGTCGAGGTACCGGTACACGGCATTCTGGCGCTGCCGGGCTGGCAGATCATCCGGCGTGGTGAACAGCGCAAGGGCGACCCGGACGTCGTCAATGGCGAAGGGCTGGCCGAGTGGCTCAGCACCCATTGCATGACCCCGGAGGATGGCTGCCCGGCGCTGGATGAGGCACTCAAGCAGCGCATCAACGAGGCGATTCTGCTGCGGGTACAGGCCGAACGCATGGAAACGCCCTAGGCCAGCGACTGGCGGTCTCCCATCCGCCCGTCACAAGGACTTGCCAAGCGGGCCGGCGCGACGTTAAATACGCGCCGGTCCAGCCCTGGCTCCTTGATCGCGCCGTCGCAATGATGGCGCTTCTGGCGACATATCCCCCATGAAACTCATCACCTTCGACGCATTTCGCACCCTCGGTATCGCCGGCGTTCGCTACATCAAGCCGGAACGCATGCTGGATCACCTCGACGAGATCCGCGCCGCCGACATCCTGCTGTTTCCCGAATACTGGCAGATCACCACCCTGGTCTACGGCCTGGGAAAACGCATCTTCCCGAGCCTGCCCAGCTACGCCATCGGCCACGACAAGGTCGAGCAGACGCGCGTCTTTCAGGCCATCTGCCCGGACAATGTGCCGCCCACCGAGATTCGGGGTGCCAGCCGTCAGGCAATCGACGACATCGAGGCACGCTTCGGCTATCCGCTGATCGTCAAGGAAGTGAAGAGCTCCATGGGGGCCGGGGTGAAGCTGATCCAGTCACGTGGCGAGCTGGAAGCCCACGCAGCCGAGCACCCGGTGCTGTATGCCCAGCCGCGGCTGGATATCGATCGCGACCTGCGCATCGTGGTGGTCGGTGGCGAAGTCATCACTGCCTACTGGCGCGTCACGCCGCTGGGCGGCTATCGCTCCAATGTCAGTCAGGGCGGCGAGACGGCCTATGACAACATCCCGGCGCCCGCCATCGAGCTGGCGCTGCAGCTGGCCGAGGCGCTGAGTGTCGACCACGCCGGTTTCGATATCGCGATGGTCGATGGCCATCCGATGGTCTTCGAGTTCAATCGTCTGTTCGGCAACCAGGGCATTCAGGACAGTTCACGGCGTATCGGTGCCGCCATCAGTCGCTATCTGGCCCTCGACAATGACGACAAGGACCCGACGCCGCCGGTGCTGACACCGCGCCGCGCCCGCAGCGAGACACTGCAGGAAACCGCCTGAATCATCGCCCCTGAGACTCACCAGCCCGTCATCCAGACAGCAGAAAGCCGCCCCGAGGGGCGGCTTTCTGCTGTCGGCGGCCTGATCCTTCAGGCCGGCCGGATCACAGTCGGGAAGGACGGCTGTGCGGGTCGCCTTCGACATGATCCTTGGGCGTATCCTGCTGCGGCTTGCCCGCCGCAGGCACGTCCTCGTCCGGAATCTCCCAGGTGCCCTCTTCCGTCCAGGGGTCGTCTTCCGGGAATTCCTCGATATTGATCTCCTTGACCGTGTAATCCGGCTGGTAGCGCAGGTCATAGTGCGCGGCGCGCACGATGGAGATGCACAGCAGCAACGCCACCGCCAGCAACGGCACGCCACCGATGATCGAGGCCGTCTGCAGGGTTTCCAGCCCGCCGACGAACATCAGCACGATCGGCATGAACGACAGCGCGAAGGCCCAGAAGAGACGGTTCCAGCGCATCGGCTCCTCATCCACTTCCTTCTGGACCACGGCCGCCAGGATATAGGAGATGGAGTCGAAGGTGGTGGCCGTGAAGATCAGTGCCAGCAGCGTGAAGGCAAAGATCACCACATAGTCCAGCGGCAGGGTATGCAGCATGGCGAAGATGGCAGCGGTCGGGCTCTGCTCATTGAGTATGGTCACCACGTCCAGCTCACCTGACAGCTGCAGGTACAGGCCGTAGTTGCCCATCACCATGAAGAACAGGAAGCAGCCCATGGTGCCGAAGAACATCGAGCCCGCCACCATCGCGCGAATGGTGCGACCCCGCGAGATGCGCGCGATGAACAGCCCCACGCTGGGCGCGAACACCAGCCACCAGGCCCAGTAGAAGATGGTCCAGTCCTGCGGGAAGTGGGTGTTCTCGAAGCCCTTGAACTCGGCGAACGGCTCAAGCCAGGTCGCCATGTGGATCAGATTGCTCATCACGCGCCCCAGCGCGTCCAGACCGGTATTGGCCATGAACAGGGTCGGACCTGCGATGAAGATGAACAGCAGCAACCCGACCGCCAGCCAGAAGTTGATATCCGACAGCAGCTTGATGCCCTTCTTGAGCCCAACGTAGGCGCTGTAGCCGAACAGCGCGGTACACACCAGCAGCACGACGACCTGGGTCATCAGCGACTTGGGTACGCCGAACAGCTCATGCACCCCCTCGTTGATCATCGGAGCTGCCAGACCGAGCGTGGTCGCCCCGCCACCCAGCATGCCGAAGACGAAGCTGATGTCGACCAGCTTGCCCAGCCAGCCACGCGCCAGCTTTTCGCCGAGCACCGGCATCAGCGCCTCGGAAATCTTCAGGACACTGTGGTGACGCACGTAGTAGAAGTAGGCGATCGGCACGGCGGGAATCAGATAGATCGCCCACGCCAGCGGCCCCCAGTGGAAGATACCGTAGGCGGCGGCCCATTCCGCGGCCTCCGGTGTCTGGCCTTCCACATGGAACGGCGGCGACTGGTAGTAGTAGACCCACTCGATCATCGACCAGTAGAGGATGGAGGCCCCGATACCGGCGCAGAACAGCATGGCCGCCCACGACACGATCGAGAACTCGGGCTTCTCTTCGGCGTCGCCCAGCTTGATCTGCCCGATATCACTGAAGATGATGTAGATCATGAAGCCACCGGCTCCGACACCCAGCATCAGGTAGAGCACACCCAGCTTGCTGGTGACGAAATTCTTGGCCGCCGATACCCACATCGCACCCTGCTCGGGGAAGATGACCAATGGCAACGTCACTGCCAGCAGCAGAAAGATCGAGCCGAAGAAGGTCGGCTTGTCGATCATGTCGAAGGCCTTCTCTGGCTTGTTCTCCGCGTTGGCAGCGGTTCCTCCGGGGGTTTTCTTGCTCATAAATAAGCCTCATTTATCGTTATTGCCCTGCATGATAATAGCTTATCATGAATGAAAAGTGACCTGCGCGTTCACACTTCGTACAAAGCTAGTACAACAACTCGATAGGCTACGTAAAGAAAATTTACCGCTTGTCAGCGCAAGGACGTCACGCGAGACAGCAGCCGGCCAGGATGACGTCAACGGAGACATCGAGGAAAAGAGGGACGGAGGGAAAGCGGGAAAGGAGTTGCCGGAACAGATGGGCCGCGTGACCGGCAGGAGGCCGGCAAGGCAACGCGGAAATGACACGGCAGACCACGACTGCCCGGCACGGCTTGCCGGACAGTCGTCATGCTCGAGCGGATGGCTCAGTCGCCGCGCAGGCGGCCACCCATCTCCTGAGCGAGGTCCACGGCGAAGTGATCGGTCATGCCGCCGATGAAATCGAGCATGCGCCGGTAACTGCGGTAGAGATCCCAGTCACGCGTCGGGGTGTTCTCGCCGATCAGCGCCAGCACGCGCTGATGCTTGAAGCTGGAGCGCCCCGTGGTGTGCAGCTCATGGGCAGCCCCGATGAAGGCTTCAAGCAGGATGCCCAGCGTGGTGTAGGCGCCGATTTCCAGCTTGGCCTTGCGCTCGTTGCGAAAGATCTTCTGGCGCGCCAGATTCTTGGCTTCCCGCACGCCCCAGCCGAGATCGGGATGACACAGATCCAGCAGGTCCTCACTGAGGGTGCCCGCCAGCAATTCCGCCTCATGCTGCACGAAGGCCTGGGCCACGTCATTGACCGCCCGCTCCATCGCCGCGCCCCTGAGGGCCGCCACCTTGCGCCGCTGTGACGTGCCACGCGCGACCATGTCGTCATACTCCCGCGGCGCGCCACCACTGATGCCGGTCAGAATCTCGTAGACCTCCTCGAACTGCAGTATGCCCATCTCGAGGCCATCCTCGAGATCGAGCAGCGCATAGCAGATGTCATCGGCGGCCTCGACCAGCCATGCCAACGGGTGGCGACACCAGCGGCCATCGTCACGCGCCAGCAGCCCGCAGCGCTCGGCCACCTGATCCAGCAGTTCACGCTCACTCTGGTAGCAACCGAACTTGCCGCCTGCCGTGGCGTGCTTCACCGTCCAGGGATACTTGAGCAGGGTGCCCAACGTCGCCGCCGTCAGGCGCATGCCGCCATGAAACTGGTTGTATTCGATCTGGGTGACGATACGAAAGCCCTGAGCGTTGCCTTCATAGGTGAGCAGGTCTTCGCGCTCGGCCTCGCTCAGGCCTGACAGACGCCCGTGGTCACTGGCGGCCTCTGCGGCAAACCAGTCACGGATGGCATATTCTCCGGCATGCCCGAAGGGTGGGTTGCCGATGTCGTGTCCCAGACAGCCGGTCTGGACGATGACGCCGAGGTCGGCGGGCGTGACCCACTCGGGCAGATGGTCCTTCAACTTCTCGCCGACCATCATGCCCAGCGAACGCCCGACGCAGCCGACCTCCAGGGAGTGGGTCAGACGCGTGTGGATGTGGTCGTTGTCGGTCAGCGGGTGCACCTGGGTCTTGCGACCCAGCCGTCGGAAGGAGCCCGCGAACACGATCCGGTCGTGATCCTTGTGAAAGGGCGTACGGCCCATCTCACGCGATACGGTGCCCGGTGCGTCATGCAGGCGACTCGGCTCCAGCAGTCGTTCCCAGTTCATTGATGACATCAGGCAACTCCTTGGCAGGCGCCCGAGAAACGACGCCGGCGAGCAGACAACGGTGAATGACGGGCAGAAAAAAAGAGAACAGGGATTGTGGCACCCTGTTCTCTTTCTCTCCAGACCGCTGGGCGGTTCTCCTGTCCGCCCAGACGGTTTCTCTACCCGCTCAGGCGGTTCATCACCCGCTCAGTCTGAGAAGGGTGCTCGACACTGCCTGGCGCCGGGGCGGCTCAATCCTCGGCCAGTGCCGGCAACAGCACCTTGAGCTTGCGCGTCAGCGTGTTGCGTCCCCAGCCCAGCAACTCGGCGGCTTCGCCCTTGCGACCGCCGGTATGCTTGAGCGCCGTCTCGATCAGGATGCGCTCGAAGTCGGGCACCGCCTCTTCCAGCAGATGGGTATGGCCGGCGGCGAGCGCGCGGTCCGCCCACTCACGGAAGGCACCACGCCAGTCCCCGGACGCGGCCTCGGTGCCACTGACGTCACGCAGTTCCGGCGGCAGATCCTCGACCATCACCTCGCGGCCCGAGGCCATCACCGTCAGCCAGCGACAGGTGTTCTCCAGCTGGCGCACGTTGCCCGGCCAGTCGAAGCGCGTGAGGTGCTTCTCGGCCGCCTCGGTGAGCACCTTGGGGTCCGTGGCCAGCTCGCGTGCGGCTTCGGCGAGGAAGTGCTGCATCAGGCGCGGGATGTCCTCACGGCGCTCTGACAGCCGCGGCAGGTGGACGCGGATCACGTTGAGGCGGTGGAAGAGATCCTCGCGGAAACGACCATCCTCCACCAACGCCTCCAGGTGCTGGTGGGTCGCGGCGATGATACGCACATCCACCTTGACCGGCGTGATGCCCCCCACGCGGTAGAACTCGCCATCCGCCAGCACCCGCAACAGGCGTGTCTGGGTTTCCGCCGGCATGTCGCCGATCTCGTCCAGGAACAGGGTGCCACCATCGGCCTGCTCGAAGCGTCCGCGACGCAGAGCGGTGGCACCGGTGAAGGCGCCCTTCTCGTGGCCGAAGAGCTCTGACTCCATCAGGTCCTTGGGGATCGCCGCCATGTTCAACGCGATGAACGGCTTGGCCTTGCGGGGCGAATGCTGATGCAGCGCCTGGGCGACACGCTCCTTGCCGGTCCCGGATTCGCCGTTGATCAGTACGGTGATGTGCGACTGGGACAGGCGACCGATGGCTCGAAAGACCTCCTGCATCGCTGGCGCTTCCCCGATGATCTCCTTGGTCAATCCTTCCGGCACCACCGCGGGGGCCTTGGATTCCCGCGCGTGCGCCACAGCGCGCCGCACCAGCGCCAGCGCCTCATCGACATCGAAGGGCTTGGGCAGATACTCGAAGGCACCGCCCTGATAGGAGGCCACGGCACTGTCGAGGTCGGAATGGGCCGTCATCACGATCACCGGCAGGTCCGGATAACGCTCGCGGACTCGTGCCATCAGATCGAGGCCATCGATACCGGGCATGCGGATGTCGGTGATCAGCACATCCGGGCACTGGCGCATGATGCTGGCTTCTGCCTGATCCGGGCGCTCGAAGCTTTCCACCTCGAGGTCAGGCTGGGCCAGAGCGCGCTCCAGTACCCAGCGGATGGCGCGGTCATCATCGACGATACAGACGCGTGCAGTCTCGCTCATGAGGGATCTCCAGAAGTGCCGGCAAGCGGGATTAATAATCGGAATTCGGTATGGCCGGGGCGCGAGTCACACTCGATCAACCCCTGATGCTGGTGCAGGATGCCCTGGGCGATGGAAAGCCCGAGCCCTGAGCCTTCGGCGCGCCCCGAGACCATCGGGTAGAACAGCGTCTCGCGCAGCGCCTCGGGAATGCCCGGGCCGTTGTCGCTGATCGCCAGCTCGCAGACCAGACGATGGCGCTCATGACCCAGCGTGAACTGCCGCCGGGCCCGCGTGCGCAGGGTGATCTCCCAGGGCGCCTCATTGCCATCGGCTGATTCGGGCTGCGGCTGCTCGTTGAGGGCCTGGGTCGCGTTGCGCGCGATGTTGAGCACCGCCTGGATCAACTGGCCTTCATCGCCGATGACTTCAGGAAGGCTCGGGTCATAGTCGGCCGTCAGCTTGATGTGATGCCCTTCCGCCGCCAGCAGGGAGCGCACCCGCTCGGTCACCGAGTGGATATTGACCGGCGACTGCAGCGGTGGCCGATTCGGCCCCAGCATGCGATCGACCAGATCGCGCAGGCGATCCACCTCCTCGATGATGATGCGCGTGAACTCCACCATCTGCGGTTCCGGCAGATCGCGCTCCAGCAACTGGGCCGCGCCCCGGATACCGCCAAGCGGGTTCTTCACTTCATGCGCCAGCCCGCGTGTCAGCACCTTGACGGCTTCCTGCCGAGCGATCAGCGCCTCCTCGCGGGAGATCTGCATCAGACGATCACGCGGCTCGATTTCCACCAGCAGCTCATTGGCGCTGACCGGGGTCGCGGTGAAGTCCACCGTCAGCGGCTCGTTGGCCGCATTGACGATCTCGGCCTCACGCTGGGTGTAGGGATGCTGTTCTTCCAGCGCCTTGCGCAGCACCTTGATGGGCTCTTCATCCAGCCCGGTCAGATGTTCAGGGGAGCTGCCCTTGACGCGCACCAGGCTGACCGCCAATAGCGTCTCGGCCGCCGGGTTCAGCCATACCACGCGCAGCTGTGCATCCAGCACCACCACGGCAGTATTCAGGTGTTCGAGCAGTCGTTGATGCATGCCTTTATCCGCCATTCGCAGTACGTCTCCCTGTTCTGCAATAACCGCGCCAGTCTGGTGCAAATGCCGCGTGCATGGCACCCGCGCCGATGCACCTCTTTCGGGCGTCGATTTGAAGCACCATTATGGTGCACCAAAGGATCGCACTGCCAACCCGATGAAGCAGACCTGCTCATCACCGGGCGTGCTGCTGCATCGCGGGCGATACCGTTGCCAGACCTGGCGACAAAAAAGGCCACCCGAAGGTGGCCTGATGACCTGGCGCGCGAGTCACGTGTCGTTCGCAAGCCAGAAGGACTGTCACCCCCGTCTCTCAGCCACCCCCGGCATTGGCCGGGTTGTTGGGATTGCGCGGGAGATTGACGCTGGCGCGTTGCACGTAGACCACTCGGGGCTCGGTGGTCTGGCGCACTCGTCCGGAGGCATCCAGCAGCTCCGCCTGGATGACGTGCTTGCCACGCTCGAGCCCCGGCACCATGAAGACACTGCTGTTCATGGCCGATTGCGACGGCGCGCCATCCACGGTCACGCGTACCTTGTGCTCGGGACGCAGCTGCGGCTCGATGGCCAGGCGCACCGCCAGGTTGCCGGCCTGCCCCGTGGGCAGCGTCTCTTCATTGCTCGGGCTCTGGATGAAGAAGCGGGTATAGCCACGGAAGCTGACATCCACGGCAGGCGCGGAGGGTCGGCTACGGGAAGCGGTCTCGGACGGGGAAGATGACACGCCACGCGAAGCAGGCGCGCGCGAGGGAGCAGACTCGGTGGAAGGCACCACACTCAGCGGCGTCAGCTTGACCTTGCTGCCACCCGCCGGCTGATCACTGAACACCACGTTGCCGTTGGCATCCACGTGCCGGTAGACCTGAGCCGCCTCGAGCTCCGCCGAGACGCTGCCCAGGGCCAGCACCGCTGACAGGCAGAGACCGAGCGTCGTCATGCCGGACAGGCGAGCCATCCGCCGCATTCCCTTGACCGGCAAGGACCTGCTGTCACCCACTGAACCGATGCCACGCGAAGAAGAAGTGAAGGGCCACATCCGGGAATTCCTGAAGAAGTCATGGGAAGCCAGAAGCGCGCATCCGCTCCTGCCAGTCGTGTCACTCACTCGGACGCTACCAGCGTGCCAGAAGTGACATATCCTGCTGCCAAGTTACAAAGCTTCCCGCGTTGATACCAGCCCTGCTTGTTGCGACGCGACTTTCCGCGACGGGTCGCGGGTCCTGGACAGCCGGGAGTCAGCTCTTGGAGCACATGTCTCAGAAACGAGAACAGGGCCATACCTGTCGGTATGACCCTGTGTGTCTCGCCTCACGCATGCCCCGCGCTCAGACTGCTCCGGGCGGGGCCGTGAGCGACATGCGCCGTCGGTAGATCAGACGCTGTAGTACATGTCGAATTCGAGCGGGTGAGTCGCCATGCGCAGGCGCTGGATGTCTTCGCCCTTCAGCTCGAGGTAGGCATCGATCATGTCGTCGGTGAAGACGCCACCCTGGGTCAGGAACTCACGATCGCCGTCCAGCGCGGTCAGTGCCTGTTCGAGGCTCTCGGCCACGGTCGGGATGGACTTGGCTTCTTCGGCCGGCAGGTCGTAGAGGTTCTTGTCCATGGCATCGCCCGGGTGGATCTTGTTCTTGATGCCGTCGATACCGGCCATCAGCATCGCGGAGAACGCCAGGTACGGGTTGGCCGTCGGATCCGGGAAGCGAGCCTCGACACGCTTGCCTTTCGGGCTGGCGGTGTACGGGATACGGATGGAAGCGGAACGGTTGCGGGCAGAGTAGGCCAGCATGACCGGGGCTTCGAAGCCCGGCACCAGACGCTTGTAGGAGTTGGTGGACGCATTGGTGAAGGCGTTCAGCGCACGAGCGTGCTTGATGATGCCGCCAATGTAGTAGAGGGCCATTTCGGACAGACCCGCGTACTCGTCACCGGCGAACTGGTTGTCGCCATCCTTCCAGAAGGACTGGTGAACGTGCATGCCGGAACCGTTGTCACCGACCAGCGGCTTGGGCATGAAGGTCGCGGACTTGCCGTAAGCGTGCGCCACGTTGTGGATCACGTACTTGAGTTCCTGAACCTCATCGGCCTTCTTGACCAGGGTGTTGAACTTGACACCGATCTCGTTCTGGCCGGCGTTCGCCACTTCGTGGTGGTGAACTTCGACTTCCTGACCGATGGCTTCCAGGGTGTTGCACATGGCAGCACGGATATCGTGGAAGCTGTCGATCGGCGGGACCGGGAAGTAGCCGCCCTTCAGACGCGGACGGTGACCCAGGTTGCCGCCTTCCGGCGTGGAATCGGTCGCCCATGCACCTTCTTCGGAAGAGATCTTGAACATCGCGCCGTTCATCTCGTTCTTCCAGTGCACTTCATCGAAGATGAAGAATTCCGGCTCCGGACCGAAGAAGGCAGTATCGCCCAGACCGGTGGACTTCAGATATTCCTCGGCACGCTTGGCGACGGAACGCGGGTCGCGCTCATAGCCCTGCATGGTGGCCGGCTCGATGACGTCACAGCGCAGCACCAGAGTGGTGTCTTCGGTGAACGGGTCAAGGAAGGCAGTGCCATCGTCCGGCATCAGGATCATGTCGGACTCGTTGATGCCCTTCCAGCCTTCGATAGAAGAACCATCGAACATCTGACCATTCTCGAAGAATTCTTCGTCAACCGTGCGCGCCGGGATGGAGACGTGCTGCTCCTTGCCCTTGGTGTCGGTGAAGCGCAGATCAACCCACTTGACTTCGTGTTCTTCAATCAGGGCAAGTGTCTTCTCAGCCATGGTAATTCTCCGATGGAGCCGGCGGCTCGGTTGCAGTTGGTGTCAGCGTTGTCTGTTCAGGTCTTTCGTTGTCTGTCTTTTTTCTCATGGTCAGCCAATGGATGCCAGCCATGAAGAGGATGACCTGATAATGCATCGAGCGTGCCAGAATGAAGCACACCAGAACATCAACAACAATAACTAACTGAAAACAATGAAGAAATACATGCACCCAAAGATGACATACTGGATTTTGCAGCGAGAAACATGACCCCACAAGGTGCAGAAAAGAGGATTGCGCAGGCACGAATTATCATATTGGTGCATCAAAAAATGCCTTGGCACCAATATGGTGCACAGCGAGCCATCAGGCCGATCTGACCGGTCACATCAGCCTCACGCTGGCCGCGTCAATTCGAGAGAACTCGCTGTCGATGACGGTCTTTTTCGCTCGTGATCGTCATGGCAGCCCCTGGCCACAAGTTTTTTTTCATCTGTCACAAGCGCGCGGAAAAGACTTGAGAGACAATCATTTGGGCACTTCAAGCCAATCCATGGCCCTCACTGACCCGCCTCGTGAATGCACGATGCTGGCAGGAGGCATGCCATGCCCCCTATAATGCGCCCCAAATCACAAGCGCCCGGTACGCGAGCGCCCATTTTCCGCACAGGTTCCCGTCGTGATCGAGAAACTTCGCAACATAGCCATCATCGCCCACGTTGACCACGGTAAAACTACCCTGGTCGACAAGCTCCTGAGTCAGTCTGGCACCCTGGACCGCAAGGCCGAGGGTCAGGAACGCATCATGGATTCCAACGACCAGGAAAAAGAGCGCGGCATCACCATTCTCGCGAAGAACACCGCGATCCAGTGGAACGATTACCACATCAACATCGTGGATACCCCTGGGCACGCTGACTTCGGTGGCGAAGTCGAGCGCGTGATGTCCATGGTCGATTCCGTGCTGCTGCTGGTCGATGCTGTCGATGGCCCGATGCCGCAGACTCGCTTCGTGACCCAGAAGGCTTTCGCCCAGGGTCTGAAGCCGATCGTCGTCGTCAACAAGATCGACCGTCCGGGCTCTCGTCCTGACTGGGTCGTCGACCAGATCTTCGATCTGTTCGACAACCTGGGCGCGACCGACGAGCAGCTCGACTTCCCGATCATCTACTGCTCTGCCCTCAACGGCATTGCCGGCATGGATCCGGAAGACCTGCAAGACACCATGGACCCGATGTTCCAGTCCATCGTCGACATCGTCGAGCCGCCGAAGGTCGAGCTGGACGGTCCGTTCCAGATGCAGATCTCCGCACTGGACTACAACAGCTACGTCGGCGTCATCGGTCTGGGCCGCATCAAGCGCGGTTCTGTCAGCCCGGGTCAGCAGGTTTCCATCGTCACCAAGGAAGGCGCTGTCCGCAAGGGCAAGATCGGCCAGGTCATGACCCACATGGGTCTGGACCGCGTGCAGACCGACAAGGCGACCGCCGGCGACATCGTCTGCATCACCGGTATCGAGAACCTCGCGATCTCCGACACCATCTGCGACACCGCGACCGTCGAAGCGCTGCCGCCGCTGACCGTCGATGAGCCGACCGTCTCCATGACCTTCCAGGTCAATGACTCTCCGTTCGCCGGTCAGGACGGCAAGTTCGTCACCAGCCGCAACATCCGTGAGCGTCTGGACCAGGAACTGATCCACAACGTCGCCCTGCGCGTCGAACAGGGTGAGACGCCGGAGAAATTCGTCGTTTCCGGCCGTGGTGAGCTGCACCTCTCCGTGCTGATCGAATCCATGCGTCGTGAAGGCTTCGAGCTGGCCGTGGGCCGCCCGGAAGTCATCATCAAGGAAATCGACGGCAAGAAGCAGGAGCCGTACGAAGAAGTCATCATCGACTGTGAAGAGCAGCACCAGGGCTCCATCATGGAAGAGCTGGGCTACCGCAAGGGTGAGCTGACCAACATGAACCCGGATGGCAAGGGTCGTGTGCGTCTGGACTTCATCATCCCGTCACGTGGTTTGATCGGCTTCCGTGGCCAGTTCCTGACCCTGACCTCCGGTACCGGCATCCTGACCAGCCGCTTCGATCACTACGGTGACCTGAAGGAAGGCGCAGGCGTCGAGCGTCGCAACGGTGTCATGATCTCCATGGTGCCGGGCAAGGCACTGTCCTACGCCCTGTACACTCTGCAGGAGCGCGGCAAGCTGATCATCGGTCACGGTACCGAAGTCTATGAAGGCATGCTGGTGGGTATCCACAACCGTGCCAACGACCTGGTCGTCAACCCGACCAAGGCCAAGAAGCTGGATAACATGCGCTCCACCGGCAACGACGAGAACATCGTGCTGACGCCGCCGATCCGCTTCACTCTGGAACAGGCGATCGAGTTCCTGGATTCCGATGAGCTGGTGGAAGTCACTCCGCTGCACATCCGTATCCGCAAGAAGTACCTGAAAGAGAACGAGCGCAAGCGCGCCAGCAAGTAAGACGCTGCCCGTGCAGCCCTCCACCCCATGTGGAGGGCAAGCCTGAAACGCAAAAGACCCGCCTCCCGGCGGGTCTTTTGCGTTTCAGGCGTTAACAACGCCACTTCCCTAATACTCGAGCATGTCATTGCAGATAGTGCGTCGCCATTAGGGCCGGCAGTTTCCCCCCTCAAACGTCCGTTCCTTGGCCTAACGCGTTCTAACCTCTTAAATGTGAGTCATATCAAGCTTCTGTTGTTGCGCATATCGCAGTGCTGCTCTCTTCCACCCGGCGATAGTGGTTTTCGGATGCGCCAACTTGTTGCCCGCAACGGCCAGAAGCCGCAATAGAAAACTGGAACCTGTTTATATGGCAACAGATTATTTCAATGCGTCACTTTCATGCGACGCAATGAAGTCGCGCCTTTCGCGGACACTGGGGTCAACGCATCCGAACAGGTATCTTCTGCCGGAGCTTTTTTCATGCCTACCCAGCATTTAAGAAGTCCTCAGCCATCACAGGAAGCCCGGAACCGGGTCATCTTCCCGATCATCAATGACGCCTGCCACGCGTTGCCATTGCCAGGGCCCTCTCCAGCAATCTCGCATTTCGGCGCCATAGAAGACCCGTATGAAAGGATTCATCAATGAGCATCAAGGAACGCCTGGAAACCCTGCCCTGGGACACGCTGGCACGCTACCGTCTGATCGAGATCATCGCCCTGTGGGAAGGCCGCGTCACGTCACGTCATCTGGGCAACGCCTTCGGGATAGCACGCCAGCAGGCGTCACGCGTCATGAAGACCTATCGCGAGACCGTCGCCGAACACAATCTTGAATATGATCCCGTGATCAAGGGCTACCGCCCCTCCGCCAATTTTCACCCGATGCTGACGCGGGGTGAGGTGGATGAATATCTGCAGCTGCTCGGCAATCATGACAATCTGAATCCCCACTTCACCGGACTCGGACTCGGTCAGGCCAACACCGAGGCGCTCCGCTTGCCGTCCCGCAGCGCCAGCCCGCCCGTGGTCCGGACATTGATTGAAGCGGCCAGCCAGGGAGCACGCCTGGAGGTCACCTACGCCTCTTTGAACTCCCCTCAGGGGGAAGAGCGTATCCTGTGTCCACATACGCTGGTCTATGCCGCAGGTCGCTGGCATGTGCGGGCCTTCTGTGAGAAGAACCGGGCTTTTCGCGACTTCGTGCTGTCTCGATTCCGCGATGTCCCTGAGCTGTTCGGCGAGGCACTTGAAGGCAGTCAACGTGAATTCGATGACGGCTGGGAAACCCGGGTCACCCTGCGCCTGGGGGCAGACCCTCGCCTGACGCCAGATGAGCGTGGCCTGATCGAACAGGACCACGGCATGGTCGACGGCGAGCTTCACCTCCCGACTCGCGGCGCCCTCGTCCAGTATGTGCTGCGTGAG
This sequence comes from Cobetia sp. MMG027, assembly GCF_027947415.1. Taxonomy (NCBI): domain Bacteria; kingdom Pseudomonadati; phylum Pseudomonadota; class Gammaproteobacteria; order Oceanospirillales; family Halomonadaceae; genus Cobetia; species Cobetia sp. MMG027. The sequence goes on along the minus strand of NZ_JAQJIO010000006.1, from coordinate 302,828 downwards.
CTGGGCATCAATCCGGATTATCTGGATGAGTCGCCCCGTGCGCAGCAATTGGTGGTGTTGAATCATGCCGAGATCAGCGACTGGTTGTTCGTCAGCTCCAGCGCCTGAAACGATGGCTTGCAGGACTATCCAGCGCTGAGTGAAGTTTATATGATGACTTCTGCACACAGTCCTTCGCCTACCCGGCGGAGGGCTGTTTTTTTGGTAACTCGCCAGGCCTTGTCAGCAAGGCGCGGATACCACACCTGACAGGAGGTCACATGGCCACACTTCCCTCGATCATCATCAATCGTCTGGATGCCGAACGCCTCGAGCGCCTGATCGATCGCGTCTCGGCTGCCGACCGCCAGGTGGCGGAACAGCTTGAGGACGAACTGGAGCGCGGCGATATCGTCGAGCCTCACGAGGTGCCCGCCGATATCGTCAGCATGAACAGCCGCGTGGAGTTCACGGATCTGACCCGCCAGCAGACCCTGATACGCACGCTGGTCTATCCGCACGCCCTGTCAGACCAGCAGGATGGCCTGTCAGTACTGGCGCCTCTGGGAGCCGCTCTGCTGGGGCTGCGGGTCGGTAGCCTCATCGAGTGGCAGCTGCCGGATGGCAGCCTGCACGAGGTACGCATCGAGGCGCTCCACTACCAGCCGGAAAGCGCGGGCGATCTGCACCGCTGACAGCGCCTAGCGCATCAGCAGGCGGCGGATCAGACCATGGATGGCGCGTGCTGCCGGCCCGTCGGCATAGGGCGGATACATCAGCTTCGCGCCATTCATGCGCCCCTTGGCAAAGACGCCCTTGGCCTTGCTCAGCGTCTGGAATCCTTCCCGCCCGTGGTAATGCCCCATGCCGGATGGCCCGATGCCGCCGAACGGCATGTCATCCTGCGCCACATGCAGCAAGGTGTCGTTCAGACACATTCCACCTGCATGCGTGCCCTCGGTGACCCGCTGCTGTTCGTGCTTGTCGTGGCCGAAGTAGTAAAGCGCCAGCGGGCGTGGGCGCGCATTCACGTAGGCCATCGCAGCGGACAGCTCATCCACCGCCGCGTCCGGCAGCGCGACAATCGGCAGCAGCGGCCCGAAGATCTCCTCCTGCATCACCCGCATCTCATCCGTCACCTCAAGCAGTGCCAGCGGCGGCATCAGACGCTTCTCGACCAGCGCCGGGTCATCCCAGTCAGGGCTGTCGAGCAGTGGCCTGAGCGTCGCACCCTTGGCCAGTGCATCCTCGAGCACTTCCCTCACGCGCTGGTATTGACGCTGATTGATGATGCGCGAGTAATCCTGCGTCTCGGCGAAGCGCGGATAGAAGCGCTGGAAGCACTCCCCCAACGCCTGAACCAGCGACTCGATCTGATCTTCCGCACACAGCACGTAATCCGGAGCGACACAGGTCTGGCCGGCATTCATGCCCTTGCCGAAGGCAAGACGTGAGGCCGCCTTGCGGCGCTGCGCGTCGTCCGCCATCAATTGGCGCGACATGATCACCGGCGACTTGCCGCCCAGCTCCAGCGTGACGGGGGTCAGATTCTCCGCCGCGGCGCGCATCACATGCCGGCCCACCGCCGTGCTGCCGGTGAACAGCAGGTGGTCGAAGGGCAGTGCCGAGAAGGCCGCCGCGACCTCGGCCTCGCCGGTCACCCCCGCGACCTGCACTTCCTCGAAGGCATCCGCGAGCATGCCGCGCAGCGCCTCGGCGGTTTCCGGCGTGAATTCGCTCATCTTGATCATCACCCGATTGCCGGCGCTCAGCGCGCTGATCAAGGGGCCGATCGCCAGATACAGCGGATAGTTCCACGGCACGATGATGCCGACCACACCAAGTGGCTGGTAGACGACACTTGCACTGGCTGGCTGGAAGGCGGCGCTGACGTGGCGCTTCGAGGGCTTCATCCAGCCCTTCAGGTGACGGCGTGCATGGCGAATGCCCTCGTAGCTCGGTACCAGTTCCGCCAGGCGTGTCTCGTGAGCACTGCGATGACCGAAATCTCGGCTGATGGCCGCGACCAAGGCCTCCTCGTGCACCTTGAGCGCATCACGCAGCGCTGCCAGCCAGCCACGCCGCTCCTCGGCACTCGGCATCGGCGCGTGGGCGAAGGCTGCTCGCTGAGCGTCCAGCAACTCACGCATGCGAGCCATCTCGGCCTCTCCCTCGTGGTCTGATGAGGCAGTCGCAGCGTCGGAGGTGGCAGGGAGGTCGTCAACAGCACGGGGGTCTTCAGGGGAAGCAGGCGTCATGAGCGTATCCGGTGGGAGCTGTCGAGAATGACAGACGTCGTCGTGGCTCACTCCGTTTTAGAACACTCGTTTGATGGCGTCAAAGAAAGTCTGCACGACAGTCCACGCAAGCCAGAATGCAAGAAGCCCCCGCACCGTGAGGTGCGAGGGCTTCTCGGATGTCATCTTGCCGATCGGCCGATGACGGAATTCGTTGGCGCGCCCAGCAGGATTTGAACCTGCGACCCCTGCCTTCGGAGGGCAGTACTCTATCCAGCTGAGCTATGGGCGCGCATGCCATGATTGCGGAGAACCAAGGCGCGCTTATGGTAACGTCTTGATTCTACGTTGTCGAGATATCACGCCCGTCACACGGTTGCCGCCCCCTCGGCCAGCGCTATACTGGCTCGATACACAGCCTTCAAAAGGTGCACCTCATGCAAGCTCGCCAGCTATCCGCGTCATTCCTCACGCGCTCATCCCTGCCGGTTTCCCTGAGCGCGATGCTGTTCAGCGTGCTTGTCAGTTCACAGGCGCTCGCCGCGGACAATTCGCATGACGCCATCGCCGAGCGCCTCAAGCCGGTGGGTGAGCTATGCCTGAAAGGTGAGAATTGCGCAGGTGACATGGCCGGAGCGGGCCAACAGCCGTCTGCGGCGGCGGAGACCGACTCCGCCAGCGCTGCCAGCGCGATCGACGGCGAGAAGGTCTACGGCGGTATCTGCATGGCCTGCCATACCACGGGCGCGGCCGGCGCACCGCGTCTGGGTGAGGCCGGCGACTGGGAAGCGCGTCTCGCCAAGGGCGACGAGACGCTCTACACCCATGCCATCGAAGGCTTCAATGCCATGCCGGCCAAGGGCGGCAACCCGGCGCTGTCCGATGAGGAAGTGAAGGCCGCCGTGGACTATCTGCTCGACTCCGTGCGCTGACCCTCAAGCGCGACTAACCGAGCAGGGAACGCAGGCCCGCGATGGCATCCCGTCCGCGGGCCACCTTCTTCTCCTGATCCTGCGGCTTGTCGGCACGCCCTTCCCACTCGAGATCCTCGGGGGGCAGCTCATCCAGGAAGCGACTCGGCACGCAGTCCATCATCTCGCCATAGGTCTTGCGCTGCCGGGCCAGTGTCAGCACCAGCGTGCGCCGTGCCCGCGTGATGCCGACATAGGCGAGGCGACGCTCCTCCTCCACCGTCTCCATCTCGATGGAGTTGCGGTGCGGCAACAGGTCTTCCTCCAGCCCCATCACGTAGACGTGCGGGAATTCCAGGCCCTTGGAGGCATGCAGCGTCAAAAGCTGCACACGGTCCGAATCGTCCTCCTCGGCCTGCTGCTCGAGAATGTCGCGCAGCACCAGACGTGAGATGGCCGCCGCGACATCACCGGTCTCGGTGTCACCGACCATCGCCTCGCTGCCCTCAAGCTCTTCCACCTCCTCCTGGGGATTGCCGCTGATCGACTTCTCCAGCTGGTCGATCAGGATCCAGACGTTGGCCATGCGCCGCTCGGCGATCTTGGGGGCACTGGCGTTCTGATACAGCCAGCCCTCGTAATCCACCTCATGAAACAGCTCGCGGATCGCGCTGATCGACTGACCGGCGTCCATCTCGCGACGCACGCGGTCCAGCGTGTGGGTGAAGCGACCCAGCCTGTCCAGGGCGCGCTCGCTGAGCTGCTCACGCAGGCCCATCTCGCTGCAGGCGGCGTAGAGTGACACGCCACGCCCGGTGGCGTAGTTGGCCAGCTTCTCCAGCGTGCCCGGCCCGACTTCGCGCCGCGGCACGTTGACGATGCGCAGGAAGGCATTGTCGTCCGCCGGGTTGATCAGCAGACGCAGATAGGCCATCGCGTCCTTGATCTCGTTGCGCCCGAAGAAGGAGGTACCGCCGGAGAGCTTGTAGGGAATCTGATAGTGCTGCAGCTTCAGCTCCAGCAGACGCGCCTGGAAGTTACCACGATAGAGCACCGCGAAATCACGCCACTCGGCGCCTTCCTTGATGCGCCGCGTCAGGATCTCCCCCGCCACGCGCTCAGCCTCGGCCTCTTCGTTGCGATTCATGATGATGCGGATCGGGTCGCCATCGCCCATCTGCGACCACAGCGTCTTGTCGTAGACGTGCGGGTTGTTGGCGATCAGGGTGTTCGCCGCGCGCAGGATGATGCCGGTGGAGCGATAGTTCTGCTCCAGCTTGATCAGATTCAGCCGCGGGAAATCCTCGCCGAGGGTGACGAGGTTCTCGGGGCGCGCGCCGCGCCAGGCGTAGATGGACTGATCATCGTCCCCCACCACGGTGAAGGTCTGACGCTCCTGCATCAGCATCTTCACCAGCAGGTACTGACTGATGTTGGTGTCCTGATACTCATCGACCAGCATGTAGTGGATGCGCCGTTGCCAGCGTGCCAGCACCTCGGGATGGTCACGGAACAGCACCACTGGCAGCAGGATCAGGTCATCGAAGTCCACCGCGTTGTAGGCCTTGAGATGCCGGTTGTAGGCCTCGTAGATCACCGCGGCGTACTGGGCGTCTTCATCCTCGGCATGCGACAGCGCCGCCCCGGGCAGGATGAGGTCATTCTTCCAGGTGGAAATCTGACTCTGCACCGCATTGATCTGCTCGGCGTCGGTGTCGGCTTCCTTGTGCATCAGCTCCTTGATCAACACCTTGGCGTCATCGGTGTCGAACAGCGAGAAGCCCGGCTTGTAGCCCAGTGTCTTCAGCTCGCCGCGGATGATGGTCAGGCCGAGGGTGTGGAAGGTCGAGACGATCAGCCCGTGGCCCTCGCGGCCCTTGAGCATCTTGCCGACTCGCTCCTTCATCTCGCGCGCCGCCTTGTTGGTGAAGGTCACGGCGGCGATGTTGCGTGCCTTCATGCCGCATTCCTGCACCAGATAGGCGATCTTGGTCGTGATCACGCTGGTCTTGCCGGAACCGGCCCCTGCCAGTACCAGACAGGGGCCATCGATGGCGCGCACGGCTTCCTGCTGGCGGGGGTTGAGCTTGGCGAGGCGATCACGGATCTCGGTCATCACGGTGTCCTGCTGGGCGAGGAAATCAATCGAAGAAACATCTCTGGTGGTGCCGGGCATGAACGGGCAGCGCACTCAATCAAGCTGCACGGCCCCGGCAAAGTCGAGCTGACGCCAGCTTTCGTAGACGACGACGGCGACGGCATTCGACAGATTCATGCTGCGGCTGTCGGCCAGCATCGGCAGGCGCAATACCTGCTCGCGGGGGAGACTGTCGAGCATCGCCTGTGGCAGGCCGCGCGTCTCGGGGCCGAACACCAGCGCATCACCGGCCTGGAAGCTGGCCTCATGCGGCGCGGTGCGACCCCGCGTAGAGAGCGCGAAGATGCGCGCAGGCTTCACGGTTGCGACGAAGTCATCGAAGCTGGCATGGCGCTGCACACGTGCCCACTCATGATAATCGAGTCCGGCACGCCGCAGGCGCTTGTCCTCCAGCTCGAACCCGAGCGGCTCGATCAGATGCAGGCGAAAGCCGGTATTGGCGCACAGGCGGATGATGTTGCCGGTATTGGGCGGAATCTCGGGCTGATAGAGCACGATATCGAGCATGAGCGAACTCGCGGCAGATGACGAAACAGGGCGTTGGCAGGCCAGCATTCCCCTCATGGCAGCACCGCCCGCCAGGACAACGCAAAGCGGGCCCCGAAGGGCCCGCCATCTTACCGCAATGCGCATCCGTCGCGCAGGGCGGGAATCAGAACTGCAGACGCATGCCGACCAGCGGGCCGGAATCCAGCGTGCGCTCGTCACGGTTGTCGAAGTCCGCCTTCACCTTGCGGTAGCCGACATAGCCTTCGACGTTGTCGATGACCTGGTAGCGGGCGCGCAGACCGTACTCGTAGCTGTGCTCCAGCTCGTCGCTGGTCACGACGTCCGGGGTGACGTAGCCATAGCCACCCAGCGAGACGCGCGGCGCGCCCGGCAGGTAGTAGTAGCCATAGCCGCCCAGGCCCAGACCGCCGCCGTCACCGTGGTCGGTGTCGTACTGGCTCCAGCGTGCGCCGAGGCCCACGTCGTATTCGCTGGTGCGCTCGGTGCCCAGCAGCTGGACGTGACCGGCGGTGACATCATCGTGGTCATCGCTGGACAGGATACCGCCGCCGAGCTGGACGCCGTTGCTGATCTCGCCGTTCAGCTCGCCCTGGACGGCTTCACTGTTGAGGTTGAGATCGGCGTTGCCGGCGAGTGCCGGGGCGGACAGGCTCGCGGCAAGGATAGCTGCCGAAAGGCCGAGAATGTTACGGTAAGCTGTCATGTGCATGTCTCTCTACGTGACTGGGAAATGTGGTGTGCGCGGGTCATGAGCGCTCTCAGGCGCTCTGGAGACCGTACTGCGCACGATAGTCGCGGATAGCTGCCGCGTACCCAGACAGTTCCTGCTGTGCGTATTGCTCAAGATACTCCAGCACCTGGTCGAGCGTCACGATACTGACCACGGGCATGGAGAAACGTGCTTCCACTTCCTGGATGGCACTGTTCGCTTTCAGGCCACCCTGTCCATCCGGAGCACGCTCCTGACGGTCCAGAGCGATCACGACCCCCGCCGCCTTGGCACGCTCGGCGTGGATGATCTCCATCACTTCGCCGATGGCGGTACCGGCGGTGATGACGTCATCGATGATCATCACGCGGCCTTTGAGGGGCGCGCCGACCAGCGAGCCGCCTTCACCATGCGTCTTGGCTTCCTTGCGATTGAAGGTAAACGGCATGTCGCGCTGATGGTGGTCGGCCAGCGCGACGGCCGTCACGGCACCCAGCGGGATGCCCTTGTAGGCAGGGCCGAACAGCACGTCGGCCTCCAGGCCCGAGTCGACGATGGCGCGGGCGTAGAAACGGCCCAGGCGCGCCAACGCCTGACCGGAGCGGAACAGGCCAGCATTGAAGAAGTAGGGGCTCACCCGCCCGGACTTGAGCGTAAACTCGCCAAACCGCAGCACGTCCTGCTCGATGGCAAACTCAATGAACTCCCGCTGGTAGTCCTGCATCCGATATCACCTTTGAATTCGTTAGCCATTTACCAAATCGTCTAAAGCTCGGGTATCATACAGGCGCGACGAACCAGGGACCACGTATGAAAATCGCTACAGTTAACGTCAATGGTATTCGAGAAGCGGTCAGCCGCGGCTTCCTCGACTGGCTTGCCAGTCAGGACGCCGACGTCGTCTGCATCCAGAACCTCAAGGCCAAGAGCTTCGAGCTCGACGACAGCATCCTCTACCCGGAAGGGTATGAAGGCTACTTCCTTGACGCCGAGAAAGACGGCTTCTCGGGCGTAGGCCTCTACTGCCGCCAGATTCCCAAGGCCATCATGTATGGACTGGGCTTCGAGCAGTGCGACAACGAAGGCCGCTACCTGCAGGCCGATTACGACCGCTTCAGCATCTGCTCCTTCCTGATGCCTGACGGCAGTGATCCGGACGCCAAGGGCGCCTTCATGGAGCAGTATCAGGAATACCTCAGCAAGCTGCGCCGCAAGCGTCGTGATTACATGATCTGCGGCACCTGGCATGTGGCCCACAAGACCGTCGATCTCGCCAACTGGTCCGACAACCAGATGACGCCCGGCTTCAAGCCGGAAGAGCGCGCCTGGATGGATCAGGTCTTCGGCCCGATCGGCTTCATCGATGCCTTCCGTGAGGTCAATCGCGAGGCTCACCAGTACTCCTGGTGGCCGGCGCTGGACAGTGACCAGCCGCGCGCCCGTCAGGAAGGCTGGCGCCTGGACTATCAGGTCATCGACCCGAACCTGCGTCGTCACATCAAGGACGCATGGATCGATACCGACGCGACCTTCAGCGAATTCGCACCGGTGATCGTCGAGTACGACCTCGAACTGTGATCCGTCGCGTCTCGCCTTGAGCGCTCGGCCTCGGGCCACCCTGCCAGTCGCATGATGTGCCATCCGGCACTGACGAAAACGCCCCCACCGCGCAAGCGATGGGGGCGTTTTCCGTCGGGTCCCGAAAAAGGACTCAGGCCTCGGCGGGCATGCCCAGCGCCGCACGCTGCGCGGCGAACAGCTCCGCTCCGGTCCGCTCGGCGAGATCCAGCAGCGCGTTGAGCTCGGCGCGATCAAAGGCTGCGCCTTCGGCCGTGCCCTGCACCTCGATCAGCCCCTTGCCTTCCGCCATCACCACGTTCATGTCGGTATCGGCCTTGCTGTCTTCCGGATAGTCGAGATCCGTGACCGGCACGCCCTTGTAGATACCGACGGACACGGCGCTGACCAGACTCACCAGCGGGTCCGTCTTGATCTTGCGCTCACGCTGCAGGCCCTGCAGCGCATCGACCAGCGCCACACAGCCACCGGTGATCGCCGCGGTACGCGTACCGCCATCGGCCTGCAGCACATCGCAGTCGATGGTGATGGTGTATTCGCCCAGCTTCTTGAGGTCCACCGCAGCGCGCAGCGCACGGCCGATCAGACGCTGGATCTCCACCGTACGACCACCCTGCTTGCCACGCGCCGCCTCACGATCACTGCGGGTGTGGGTCGCGCGCGGCAGCATGCCATACTCGGCGGTCAGCCAGCCCTTGCCGGAACCGCGCAGCCAGCGCGGCACGCCCGCCACGACAGAGGCGGTGCACAGTACGCGGGTATCCCCGAACTCCACCAGCACCGAGCCCTCGGCGTGACGAGTGAACTCACGGGTCAGGCGGATCTCGCGCGGCTGCTCCGGGGTGCGGCCACTAGGGCGGATCACGTTGGCTTCGCTCATGGGGATTCCTTTGTTGCAGTCTTCGGGAGGCCAGAGTCTACACGCCACGCCCACGGGCGACGACCTTCACCGCACACCGGGCCGCCCGCCCGAGAGCACTGGGCGCTCAAGAGCGGCGAGCGTACACTTCAAGACAATCATCACGGACGCTTCATGCTCCGCCCCTTCTTCCCGACTGCCAACCGACAAGGAGCACGTCATGGTCCACAGCATGACCGCCTTCAGCCGCCAGACCCATGAAGCCGACTACGGCACCCTGACACTGGAACTGCGCTCGGTGAATCAGCGTTATCTGGAACCGCACTTCCGCCTGCCCGACAGCCTGCGCGAACTCGAAAGCGCCTTCCGTGAAGGCCTGCGCAAGCGCCTCAATCGCGGCAAGGTCGAACTCTCGCTGCGCTTTGACGCCGAAGCCGGTGCCGACAGCCTCGCCGTCGATGCCAGACGCCTGGGCGAACTCAGTCGCGTGCTCGCCGAAGTCGGCCAGCACTGCCCGGACGCCCCTCAGCCCTCACGCCTCGCCCTGCTCGACTATCCCGGCGTACTGGTACGCGAAGGCGCTGATCAGGAGCGCATCAAGGCCGATGCCTTGAGTCTGTTCAAGCACGCGCTGGACGAGCACATCGAAGGCCGCGCCCGCGAAGGCGAACGCCTCGCCGAACTCATCACCGCTCGCCTCGACAGCGTCGACAGCCACGTCGCCGAAGTCCGCCGCCTGATGCCGGACATCCTCGCCCGACAGCGTGAAACCCTGCTCGCCCGCCTCGAGGAAGTCCGCGCCACCCTCGACCCGCAACGCCTGGAAGCCGAACTGACCCTGATGGCCCAGAAGGCCGATGTCGATGAAGAACTCGACCGCCTCGACACCCACGTCAGCGAAGTCCGTCGTCAGCTCACCCAGAAGGGCCCCATCGGCCGCCGCCTCGACTTCCTGATGCAGGAACTCAACCGCGAAGCCAACACCCTCTCCTCCAAATCCGTCGTCGCCGACACCACCCGCTGCGCCGTCGAGCTCAAGGTGCTGATCGAACAGATGCGCGAGCAGATTCAGAATATCGAGTGATATCCCGCCAAAGGAGTTAGCCGGATGAGCAGACCCGAACCATGGAGTGGTGAAGAAGTCACAGCGATTGTCGAAACGTACAAGAAGATGCTGGTTGCAGAACTGTGTGGCCAGCATTACGTGAAAACAGACCACAATCGTGAGCTAGCCGAGAAATTAAATAATCGCTCAAAGGCTTCTATCGAATTTAAGCATCAAAACATCAGTGCCGTGCTACGAGATGCTGACTGCCCCTATATCAATGGCTACAAGCCGATGAGCAATTATCAGGGCATGCTGGTCGATGTTGTTGAGCGCCACCTACTTCGTACTGAGCTATTCGATCAGGCAGCACGCAATGCAGCAGACCGGCCAGTCATTGATGCGCCGGCCCCAAGAGATATTTCCATCATTGTCACACCGCCGGAATCTAAAACACCTCAGACCAGCGTGCAGGAAGCCAAACAGCGTTACACGACGCCCACGCCGGTTAAGCGCGACTACTTGGCACGAGAAGCCCGCAACCATGCACTAGGGAGTGCTGGCGAGCGCTTTGTGGTGGCCTTTGAAAAGATGCGCCTTAGAAAAGAAGGCCTGACATCGCTAGCCGAGAAGGTCGAGCATGTGGCGGAAACCCAGGGCGATGGCTTGGGCTATGACGTCCTATCCTTTGATGCGGATGGACGAGAGCGCTGGATCGAGGTGAAGACGACGGCATTCGCCAAAGAGTGCGCTTTTTTCATCACGCCAAATGAACTCAAATGCTCGCAAGCCAATCCTGAGCACTACCATCTTTTCCGCATCTTTAGCTTCTTAACCCAACCCAACATGTACTGCTTGAGGGGGGATCTTTACCCGCAATTGACGCTCAATCCGCAAAGCTATCGCGCACATCTACTGTGAATGGCTGGCTCCCGTGTCCTAGCAATTGAAACTCAGCCCCACAGCCACAATCTTGTTTGCATCCCTCAGCTGAGGGCTTTTCCGCTCAAGGAGTCAGGCATGTCTATCGAACAAGTGCTGTACCGTGCAGAAGCCACTACCACTGGGGGGCGTGAGGGCAAGTCGCGTTCTTCCGATGGAGCGCTGGATGTCACCCTGAGCACGCCGAAGGAGCTGGGCGGTGGTGGCGGTGAAGGCACCAACCCGGAGCAGCTGTTCGCGGCGGGTTACTCTGCCTGCTTCATCGGTGCCATGAAGCACGTGGCCAGCACTGACGGCGTGACGCTGCCGGAAGGCCTGGAGATCACCGGCAAGGTGGGTATCGGCCAGATTCCGGCCGGTTTCGGTATCGAGGTGGCGCTGGATATCAGCCTGCCGGGCATGGACAAGTCCGAGGCGGATGCGCTGGTCGAGAAGGCGCACCAGGTGTGCCCTTACTCCAATGCGACGCGTGGCAACATCGATGTGACGCTGAACGTCAGCGTCTGATGACTGACGACTGATAGCCAGACACGAAAACACCGCCCCTCGGGGCGGCGTTTTTGATGGTGCGACACGCTCATTGCTCTCGAGCGTGCGAGCCGATCAGACGCCCTGCTCACGCGCCATGCGGCGGGCAATCAGCGGAGCGTTCCACAGGCTGGGCAGCAGAATCAGCGACACTGGCACGGCGGTGACGACGATGAAGGATTGCAGTGCATTGATGCCGCCATCGCCCATCGAGATCAGCAGCGCCGCGACCACGCCCATCATCAGGCTCCAGAACACGCGCACGCCACGCGGCGGATTGTCGTGACCGCTCATCACCATCGAGACGGCGTAGGTCATCGAGTCACCGGTGGTGGCGACGAACAGCGTGGTCAGCACCAGGAACAGCACCGAGATGGTGAAGCCGAACGGCAGTTGCTGGGTGATGGCGATCAGCGCTGCCGGCAGGTTGAAGCCGGTGAACGGGCCGGAGACGCTGCCCGGGTTGCTCAGCTCGAAGGCGAGACCGCTGCCACCGATGATGGTGAACCACAGGCAGGTGACCAGCGGCGAGATGACCGCGATCAACAGCACCATCTGACGCAGGGTACGGCCACGCGAGATGCGCGCGACGAACATCGCCATCAGCGGACCATAGCCGATGAACCAGCCCCAGAAGAACAGCGTCCAGCCATTCAGCCAGCCATCGTCAGCACGGAAGGTGGACATGGAGACGAAGTCGCCGACGTAGCGCACCAGCCCTTGCGGGAAGGCATCCAGCAGGAAGCCGGTCGGGCCCATGATCAGGATGAACAGCAACAGCGCGCCGCCGAGCAGGACGTTGGTGCTGCTCAGGAACTGGATGCCACGGGTCACGCCGCTCACCGCTGACAGGGTGTAGATGACGGTCAGCACGAGCAGCAGGGTGAGCTGGGTCGCGTAGGTATCGGGGATGCCGAACAGCGCATTGAGGCCATAGCTGACCTGCAGGCCGAGGAAGCCGATGGGGCCGACGGTACCGGCGACCACCGCCAGCACGCAGCAGGCATCCACCAGTGCGCCGACGGGGCCACGCATGACGCGGTCGCCGAACAGCGGGTAGAGCAGCGTGCGCGGCTTGAGCGGCAGGCCCTTCTCGTAGTGCAGGTACATGAAGATGATGCCGGTCAGGCTGCCGAGCATCGCCCAGGCCAGGAAGCCCCAGTGCATGAAGCTCTGCGCCAGCGCGTTGTAGGCGGCATCGGCGTTGCCCGTCGGGGCATCGGCGCCGAACACCGGCGGCGGCGAGGTGAAGTGAGCGATCGGCTCGGCCGCTGCCCAGAAGACACCACCGCCCGCCAGCAGCGTGCACAGGATGATGGCCATCCAGCGCAGCGTCGAGATATCCGGCGCGGCGAGTCCGCCCATGCGCACCCGTCCGGTGCGGCCGATGGTCAGCACGATGGCGATGACGAAGGTCGCCAGCATCAGCGCTTGCCAGTAGGCACCGAAGTAGTGGGTCGAGACACCGAAGGCACTCTGGATGAGCGCGGAGACACCGTCGAGATCGACCAGTGCGGCGATGGCGAACAGCGCCAGCACGCCACCACTGATGATGAAGACAGGCCAGTCGATACCTTGCGGGGAGTGTGCGGAATCAGCGGGGGGAGTTACCGGTGTGGCGGAGCCGGACGAAACAGTCCGGGAAGAATCCGTCATTAGTCAGCCTCTGGGCATGATCTGAGTGACGGTGCAGTGTATCAGTCGAGACAGAAGGAAATAGGCGATAAGCGGTTGTTTTTACACCTATGTAACGCGACGTATCATCAAGCCTACAGCCGTTTTACATTCTTGGCGCGCCGTAACATGACGCATCCTTCGAGTCGTGCCCCTTCGCGCCGCTTGTGCCCTCAGTCCCTCTCCTCATGAAGACGCCGCCCTGGAGGGCGGCGTCTTCTTTCTCGTCATCGGATGACATGGCCCTGCCTATCCTGCCGGGCGAATCATGTCGGGCGAACCATGTCAGCCAAAGTCATGTCGGATGAGTCATGAGGATGAATCAGAGTCCTTGCTCGCGGGCCATCCTGCGCGCGATGCCGGGCGCATTCCACAGGCTCGGCAACAGGATCAGCGAGACCGGCACGGCGGTGACGACGATGAAGGATTGCAGCGCATTGATGCCACCATCGCCCATCGAGATCAGCAAGGCTGCCACCACGCCCATGATCAGACTCCAGAACACGCGCACGCTGCGTGGCGGGGCGTCATGCCCACTCATCACCATCGAGATGGCATACGTCATCGAGTCGCCAGTGGTGGCCACGAACAATGCCGACAGAATCAGGAACATCACGGACATGATGAAACCGAACGGTAGCTGCTGGGTGATGGCGATCAAGGCCGCCGACAGGTTGAAGCCGGTGAACGGGCCGGACACGCTGCCGGGATCGGCCAGCTCGAAGGCCAGACCGCTGCCACCGAGAATGGTGAACCACACGCAGGTCGCCAGCGGCGACAGGAGAGTGATCAACCACACCATCTGGCGCAGCGTGCGGCCCCGCGAGATACGCGCGACCAGCATCGCCATCAGGGGTCCGAAACCGATGAACCAGCCCCAGAAGAACAGCGTCCAGCTGTTCAGCCACCCAGTGTCCGCGCGAAAGACCGCCATCGGCGCGATGTGTTTCAGGTAGTCCACCATGCCCAGCGGGAAGGCCTTGAGGAGGAATTCCGTCGGTCCCATGATCAGGATGAACAGCAACATCGCGCCGCCGATCAGCACATTGGCGCTGCTCAGGAATTGAATGCCGCGCATGACACCACTCACCGCTGACAGGGTGTAGACGGCGGTCAACATGGCCAACAGCACCAGTTGCGTCGTGTAGGTGTCGGGAATGCCGAACAGCGCGTTGAGCCCGAAGCTGAGCTGGATGCCGAGAAAGCCCACTGGCCCCACGGTGCCCGCGATGACCGCCAGCACGCAGCAGGCATCCACCAGCGCTCCCGCAGGTCCTCGCATTACCCGGTCGCCGAACAGCGGATAGAGCAGCGTGCGCGGCTTGAGCGGCAGACCCTTCTCATAGTGGAGGTGCATGAAGACCACGCCGGTCAGGCTGCCCAGAACCGCCCAGCCGAGAAATCCCCAGTGCATGAAGCTCTGCGCCAGCGCGTTGTAGGCAGCATCGAGATTGCCCACGGCGGCGTTCGGGCCGAACACCGGTGGCGGCGAGGTGAAGTGGGCGATCGGCTCCGCCGCTGCCCAGAAGACGCCACCCCCCGCCAGCAATGTGCACAGGATGGTCGCCATCCAGCGCGGCGTGGAAATGTCCGGCGTGTCCAGGCCACCCAGCACCACCCGTCCCGTGCGACCGAACGTCATGCCGATGGCGACAAGGAAGGTGGCGATCATCAGCGCCTGCCAATAGGCACCGAAGTAGGCGGTCGAGAGATCGAAGGCATGCTGGATGAGCGACGAGACGCCCTCGAGATTGACCAGTGCGGCGATCACGAACACCGCCATCACGCCACCGCTGAGGAGGAAGACGGGCCAGTCGAGGCCCCGGGAGGAAGCGCGGGAAACAGGGGTAGGGGCTGCTGAAGTTGCGGCGCCGGACGAAAGGGTCCGGGTGGTATCCGTCATTTATCTGCCTCTGGGCATGGTCTGATTAGCCGGGCAGTCTATCAGCCACACCCTTGGCATCGCTGTGACAAGTCCATGATTTTACTGCTGTGTTACGCGAAGTATCACCAAGCCCACAGCGGCATTACATTCTGCCCAACACAAGGACACCGGATTGCCACTCGCCGTGCCTGCCAACTCCTGAGAGGATGAAGCTGACACGTGAGGCATTGCCTGCCCCGCCCCCTCCTTCATCCGCGATAGTGCTCCCTCGATACCATGACATCGCCTCGCCGCCGTGATTTCACCCCCTCGATGAAACTGCGCAACCAGCGTCTGCTTCAGGACGTGACCTGCTCCCGGAGCGCACCGCTCGATGTGGCCTTCGTGCTGCTGGAGCACTTCTCCCTCCCCGCCTTCACCTCCGGGCTGGATGCGCTGGTGACTGCCAATCTGCTCCGTGACGATCCCTTCTATCGCCTGCACACCTGTGGCCTGAACGATGGCAGCGTACGCAGCGATCTGGGCATCGACATCATGCCCGGCCTGACGCTTGCCGAGCTGGACCCCGCCCAGTGCGATCTGCTGATCGTGTGCGGAGGCTATCGCGTGATGCTGGAAGAGATCCCGAAGCTCAACGACCTGCTGCGCCGTGCCGCCCAGCAGGGCTGTCGCCTGGGCAGTCTGTGGAACGGCAGCTACTTCCTGGCCTCGGCCGGGGTGATGGAGGGCCATCGTTGCACCATTCACCCCGAGAACGCGGCGCTGTTCAGCGAGACCTTCCCCGCGCTCGAGCTGTCCCGAGCCCCGCTGGTCGTCGAGGAAGCGCGTCTCAGCAGCGCCAGCGCCGCCAGTGCGCTGGACATGATGCTGGAAGGCATGCGTCAGCGTCACGGAGAGGATCTGGCGCGCAGCGTCGAGGAGATTCTGGCCTGCGAGCGCCCGGCCACGCCCAGTCCGTGGCATGTCGAGCAGACGCTGCCCGCACCGGACAGTCACCTTCCCGAGGCACTGCGCTCCATCCTGGAGTTGATGAGCAGCAACCTCGAGGAGCCGCTGAGCATGACCGACATCTCGCACTGCGTCTCCCTGTCGCGGCGCCAGATAGAGCGGCTTTTCACGCGACATCTGGATACCACGCCATCTCGCCATTATCTGGAGATGCGCCTGACACGCGCCCGCCAGCTGCTGACCCAGGGCAATGCCAGCATCACCGATGTCACCGTGGCCTGCGGCTTCGTCAGCACCACACATTTCAGTCACTGCTTTCGGGATTACTTCGGCATGTCACCGACGCGCGCTCGCCAGAGATGCTGACAGTCCCTTGCCACTGATGAGCCCCAGAAACGCAGAACGCCGCCCCGAAGGGCGGCGTTCTGCGTTGCGACGTCTTGTGCTCACGGGGCTTTCACGGCCTCGCTTCATGCACACATCAGGCGGAAGCCGTCTGCAACTCGCGGCGCTCATGGCGCTGCCCGAGCAGGAAGACGATCAAGCCGGCGATGGCCATGGCCACCCCGACCAGGCCGATGGAGGAGTGGGACGGGCCATACGCGAAGGCCAGGCCACCACACCAGGCGCCCAGCGCATTGGCGATGTTGAAGGCCGCATGATTGAGGGTCGCCGCCATGGTCTGGGCGTCTTCCGCCACATCCATCAGGCGCATCTGCAGCGCCGGTGCCAGGCCGATGCCCGTGCCGACCAGTCCGACGAACAGGATACCGCTCCAGACACCGTCGGCGGCGAAGTAGAAGCCACCCTGTACCAGCGCGCTCCAGATCAGCACGGCAGGAATGGTGCGCATCAGGTCGATGTCCGCAGCACGGCTACCGATCAGGTTGCCGATGATGGTGCCTACCCCGAAGACGGCCAGCACCATCGGCACCAGGTTCTGGGACAGTCCGGCCTGGACGTTGAGCGTCTCCACCGCATAGCTGTAGACACTGAACATGCCGCCGAAACCGATGCAGGCGATGCCGAGGGTATAGAGCACCCGCGGCTTGATCAGCGCGGCCAGCTCGGTCAGCGGCGTCGCGTTCTGATTGCCTGCCTGATAGGGCACGAAACCACGCACCAGCACGGCCGTCGCCAGCGCCAGCAGGCCGACGAGGAGGAACGCGGAATGCCAACCGAACAGACTGCCGAACCAGGTCGCCGCTGGCGCCCCGATGAGAATCGCCACCGTCAGCCCCATCATCACGCGCCCGACGGCACGGCCACGCTCGCCGGCGGGAGCAGCATCCGCCGCCACCAGTGCGGCCACCCCCAGATAGACGCCATGCGGCAGCCCCGCGATGAAGCGCAGCGCGGCGAAGCTGGTCAGTGAGGGGGCCATCAGGCTGGCCACGTTGCTGAGCGCGAACAGCAGCATCAGGCCGATCAACAAGCCACGCCGCGGCAGGCGTGCGCCAAGCGCCGAGATCAGCGGAGCACCGACCACCACCCCCATCGCATAGGCGCTGATGGCATAGCCGACCTGCTGGGATGACACCTGAAAGTCCGCGGCGATGTTGGGCATCAGCCCCATGATCACGAATTCGGTAGTGCCGATGGCAAAGGCACCGAGTGCCAGCGCCAGTTCGGCGATGCGCGGATGGCGCGCAACGGGGGAGGCAGACATGTCCGGGTCTCCTGAAACTTGAAAGGGGATATCACCCGTGTCCGTGCTCATCCGCAGCACCGCTGACAGGTGCAGGCCACGGATGGCATTGCCTGCGCATGGCTGGCGCTACGCAAGGCAAAAGACCGCGCGCCATTCATCATCTGCCAGGAAGGCGGGAATGAATGGCGCGCGGGACAGGTAACAGGTGATGCGCTCGTGCGTGGCGTCTCTCTTGGACGCCTGCTGCACGTCATGGCGCTGCTCTATCGTCTGGCAAACGGTATTGCGGCAACCCTCCTCAAGTTGCCTTGGGCGAGGCGTCAGCAAACCGTGCGATCCCTCATGGGCCCGAGCCGACTCGCGGGCTGGCCGATGCTTGAGCGATCAATGAAATATACGACCATTGTTGCAGATAACGCCACGCCGGCCCAACCGATTCATCACGACAACTGTGGTGCCGGAAGTGCAACATCGGTACATGACACCGTCATGTCTGCCTGCAGCCCAAGCAGGGGTGAGTGTGCGATAATGCGCCGATTCAGCGACAGCAAGCGGATCCCTTCCATGTCTTCGACATCATCAGCACCCTCCACTGCCGCCAGCAACGCCCGTGGCACTCTCTACATCATTTCCGCGCCCTCCGGCGCCGGCAAGACCACACTGGTCAAGGCATTGCTGGAGCGCATGGACGGCATCGGCGTATCCGTCTCGCACACCACCCGCGGCCAGCGCCCGGGCGAGCAGGATGCCGTCAACTACCACTTCGTCGATGTCGATCACTTCAAGACGATGATCGAGCAGGGCGACTTCTTCGAGCACGCCCAGGTCTTCGACAACTTCTATGGCACCTCGCGTCCGGCGGTCGAAGCTCGCCTGAGCAAGGGCGAGGACGTCATCCTCGAGATCGACTGGCAAGGCGCCCAGCAGGTACGCGCCCAAGTGCCGGAAGCCGTCTCCATCTTCATCCTGCCGCCGTCGCGTGAAGCGCTGCTCGAGCGTCTGTCCGGCCGCGGTACCGATGGGGAAGACGTCATCGCCCGGCGCATGCGTGACGCCGTCAGCGAGATGTCCCACTACGACGAATACGACCTGATCGTCATCAACGATGATTTTACTCAGGCATTGGACGAGCTGTGCAGTCTGATCACCGCCGAGCGCGCACGCCGCCCGCGCGTCCAGGCGCGCCATGCCGCATTGCTGGACTCCCTGCTCGCCGGATGACGCCCGTGCACGAAGTCCAGGCATGACAAGGACTTGTTGCGGCCTACGGTGCTGATCATGCGCGCTCTGGTCGCTTACGCCGCCGAGAGCGCGCCATGTCGCGCCACCGGATAGCGCCCTACTTGTCACGCCACAAGGGCGTCGAGTAGACTCGATTCCCTTTCAGAATCATTGGCCGCTGCGCTGTCTCGCCCCTGGCGGGCTGGCGCAGCGGCATTGTGCTTGCGTCGTGTGCGAGATACTGTCAGATGATCAGGGTATGCGGCCCCTAGCGGTCGCGGCACTCTGCGCTGATTACACGCCGACAGCGAACCCCCGAATATCCCGCTATTGAAGGTGCACTGCCATGGCCCGCGTAACCGTAGAAGATTGCCTCGAGAACGTCGACAACCGCTTCCAGCTGGTGATGATCTCCACTCGTCGTGCCCGTCAGCTGTCACGTGGCAGCCGCAACGCCCAACTGCCGTGGGAAAACGACAAGCCGACCGTGCTGGCCCTGCGCGAAGTGGCGGCGGGTCTGGTCAACCGCGACATCCTGAATGAGCCGGTCGAAGCTCCGATCCAGCGCAAGCCGGTACTGCCGCAGATCGAGGACTGAGCCCCGGCTCTCCCTCTCCTGTACGTGTGCTGATCCGCACCTCCAACGTCGCGCCATCATGGCCATCACGCGGGGTGCGGGCCCGGAACCACCTTGAGCCAAGGCCGCTGAATGTTCACGATCGATGACCTGGCAGACCGCCTGGGCGGTTATCTTCCCGAGGAAGAGATCCGTCAGGTTAGGCGCGCCTTCTATTACGCCGAGCAGGCCCACGATGGCCAGCGCAGGCGTTCCGGTGAACCCTATGTGACCCACCCGCTGGCGGTGGCGAACATTCTCGCCAACATGCACATGGACCATCAGAGCCTGATGGCGGCCATGCTGCACGATGTCATCGAAGACACCAGCGTGACCTTCGAGGCACTGGCCGGCCAGTTCGGCGAGCCGGTGGCCTTGCTGGTCGATGGCGTCTCGAAGCTGACCCAGATCACCTTCGAGGACAAGGCCGTCGCTCAGGCCGAGAACTTCCAGAAGATGGTGCTGGCGATGTCCCAGGACATCCGCGTCATCATCGTCAAACTGGCCGACCGTCTCCACAACATGCGTACCCTTGGTGCCCTGCGCCCCGAGAAGAAGCGGCGCATCGCCCGTGAGACGCTCGAGATCTACGCCCGCGTCGCCAACCGCCTCGGTATCAACACCATCCGTGTCGAACTGGAAGATCTGTCCTTCCAGGCGCTGCACCCGATGCGCTCCGAACGCATCAAGCGTGCCGTCACCGCCGCGCGTGGCAATCGTCGTACCCTGATGCGCGAGATCCAGGCCAGCCTGCAGAACGCGCTGGAGCGCGATCAGCTGCCCGGCTCGGTGATCGGCCGTCAGAAGCATCTGCTGTCCATCTACCGCAAGATGCGTGACCAGCAGAAGCCCTTCAATGAACTGATGGACGTGTTCGGCTTCCGCATCATCACTGATGACGTGGACAGCTGCTATCGCATCCTCGGCGTGGTGCACAATCTCTACAAGCCGGTACCGGGTCGCTTCAAGGATTACATCGCGATCCCCAAGGCCAATGGCTACCAGAGTCTGCACACCACGCTGTTCGGCATGAACGGCATGCCCATCGAGGTACAGATCCGCACCCGCGAGATGGAAGCGATGGCCAACAACGGCATCGCGGCCCACTGGCTGTACAAGGCCGGGCAGACCGACCGTCCCATCGGCGCGGGCAGCCACGCACGTGCCCGCGAGTGGGTACGCGGCCTGCTCGAGATGCAACGCCATGCCGGCAACTCGCTGGAATTCATCGAGCACGTCAAGAACGACCTGTTCCCCGATGATACCTACGTGTTCACCCCCAAGGGCGACATCATGGAGCTGCCGCGCGGTGCAACGGCGGTCGATTTCGCCTATGCGGTGCACACCGATGTCGGCAACAGCTGCATCGCCTGTCGCATCGATCGTCATCTGGCGCCGCTATCCTCGCCACTGGAGAGCGGCCAGACCGTCGAGGTCATCACCGCACCGGGCGCCAAGCCCAATCTGGCGTGGCTCAACTTCGTCACCACCGCCAAGGCGCGTTCCGCCATCCGCCACTACCTCAAGCATCAGCAGCGCAGCGAGTCCGTGGCATTGGGCCAGCGCCTGCTGATCAAGGCACTCGCCGGCCTGGACATCACCCTCGAACAGCTGCCGCCCCAGCGCCTGGATACCCTGGCGGCGGAGCTTGAGCTGGAAGGCGGGCGTGATGATCTGCTCGAGTCCATCGGTCTCGGTACCCGCGCCGCCTACAGCGTGGCGCAGAGCCTGCTGAACGACAGGATGAGTCCCGCGGCACAGCAGCCCAAGTTCTCGGCCAAGGATGGCAACGTCCAGCCGGAGGACAGTGGCATCGGGCCGATGCAGGTCAGTGGTGGCGACAGCATGGTTACCAGCTATGCACGCTGCTGCCACCCGCTGCCGGGAGAGCCCATCATGGGCCACCTGTCAGCCGGCAAGGGCCTGGTGGTCCATCGTCAGGAATGCAGCAATCTGACCGAGCTGGCCAGCGATCCGGAGCGTGTCTTCCCGCTGACCTGGGCCGAGCAGATCGAAGGCGACTTCACCGTCGCCCTGCGCATCGAAGCCCAGACCCAGCGCGGGCTGATCGCCGAGCTGGCCGAACTCGTCACCGACGCGGAAGCCAATATCGAACGCATCGGTATCGAGGAGCGCGACGCTCACCTGGCCATCGTCAATCTGACCCTGGCGGTACGTGATCGCATTCATCTGGCACGCATCATCAAGCGCATGCGCAACCTGTTGCACGTGGAGCGCATTACCCGCGTCATCAGTTGATCGGATTCAAGGCCGCGTCGTTCGCCACCGGCGGGCGGCGCGGTTTTCGTTTTTGGGACTTCCGCAAGGTCGTCCATGGACACGACGGGCCTTTGCCCGACACCTCGCCGAGACAGGCGAGCAGCGCACTCACAAACACAATCGCAATTCACTGTCACAAGGCAACTGGCACAAGACCAGTAGGAAAGACAGTCACAAGGAGCACAACATGAGCAATCGCGCGATCATCAACACCGACAAGGCACCCGCTGCCATCGGGCCGTACTCCCAGGCCATCAAGGCGGGCAACACCGTCTATCTCTCCGGCCAGATTCCGCTGGACCCGCAGACGATGGAAGTCGTCGAAGGCGGTATCGAGGCGCAGGCGCGTCAGGTGTTCACCAACCTGAGCGCCGTGTGTGAAGAGGCCGCCGGCAGCCTGGGCGACATCGTCAAGCTCAACCTCTACCTGACGGACCTCGATGACTTCGCTCGCGTCAACGCGGTGATGGAAGAGTTCTTCAGCGCGCCCTTCCCGGCGCGTGCCGCCGTCGGCGTCAAGGCACTGCCCAAGGGCGTGGCCTTCGAAGCCGAAGGCGTGATGGTCATCGGCGACTGATCACGGTGGATCTTGCCGCCTGATCTGCCGAAACGTCTGACCTGCTGAAACGTGGTCTGCTGAAACGACAGTGCCCGCCCCGGAAACTCGGGGCGGGCACTGTCAGTTATCGGGCCAGGCAGCCCTAGCTCCTCCCGGCGTCTCGACTTGTCCACAGCCGGTCAGGATGCGTCACGCGCGACCTCCTGTGGACAAGTCAATCGCCGTGCGGCGCTCAGCGCCCGGAAAGCTCGCTCTCCGGTACCGTCACGCCATGTTCCTTGAGCACCTCGGCATAACCCTCGCGGAAGGTCGGGTAACGGAAGCGATAGCCACTCTCGAGCAGCAGCGCATTGCCGCAGCGCTTGCTGGAGCGACGCCGCAGCGGCGACTGGATCACCTCGGTGGATTCGACCTTGAGCTGACGTGCCAACCACGCCATCACCTCGTGCAGCGGTGCACCATCACAGTCGGTGGCCAGATAGATCGGCTCGACCGGCTTGCCCTCTAGGCTCAGCGCGATCAGGTGCGCCAGCACGCCCGCGCAGTCGTCACGGTGGATGCGGTTGGAGTAGAGTGGCGGGTTGCTGGCGGCGATGCGACCATCGCGCGCCTGGCGGATCAGCATGTCGCGGCCCGGCCCGTAGATGCCGGAGAAGCGCACCACGGTGCCGTTGAGCGAGGAATCGAGCAGTGCCTGCTCGCCTTCGCGCATCAACTGGCCCGAGAAGCTGGTGGCATCGGTGGGCGACTGCTCGTCGACTTCCTCGCCATCCTTCTGGGCGTAGACGGAGGTCGAGGACACGAACAGCACGCGGGTCGGCGGATTGGCGCGCGACTCGAGCTCCGTCACCAGCGCCCGAATGCCATCGACGTAGGCGGCGCGATAGGCCTCTTCGTCGAAACGGTCGGCGCTCAGCACATGTACCACCGTGTCGGCATCTGGCAAGCTGGCCAGTGCACCTTCGGCAGTGATGTCCAATGCCAGCGTCTCGATGCCGAGATCCGCCAGCCTGGACACATCGCGCCTGACACCGATGACGTGCTGACCGGCCTTGAGCAGTTCGCGCGCCAGCGCGCTGCCAACGTCGCCACAACCGAGGATGAGACTCGTCTTCTTCACCTTTGCCGTGCTCCTTGGTAAAACGAATCGGTACCCACCGCATCCCAGGATGCCAGTTCCGGGCAGGAATCATGACTCTAACAGAACTCCGCTACATCGTAACCTTGGCCCAGGAGCGTCATTTCGGACGCGCCGCAGAGCGCTGCTTCGTCTCGCAGCCGACCCTGTCGGTGGCCGTCAAGAAGCTGGAAGAGGAGCTGGGAGTCGCACTGTTCGAGCGTTCCAAGTCCACCGTACAGGTCACACCGCTCGGCGAGAAGATCGTTCAGCAGGCCCAGCGCGTGCTGGAACAGTCCAGCGTGATCAAGGAGCTGGCCAATGCCGGCAAGGATCAGCTCTCCAGCCCGTTGCGCATCGGCGCCATCTATACCATTGGACCTTACCTGTTTCCGCATCTGGTGCCGGAACTGACGCGGCGTGCGCCGAAGATGCCGCTCTACATCGAGGAAGGCATGACCGGCGATCTGCGCCGCAAGCTCAGAAACGGTGAGCTGGACATCATCATCGTGGCGCTGCCCTTCACCGAGACCGACGTGCTGACCAAGACGCTCTACGAAGAACCCTTCGAGGTGCTGTTGCCGTCGGGTCACGCGCTGCTCGAACAGGACAGCATCGCCAAGGAGCAATTGATCAATGAGCGTCTGCTGATGCTGGGCGAGGGCCACTGCTTCCGTGATCAGATTCTCGAGGCGTGTCCGGCCATCGGCCATCAGATCAACAATCCCGAGAACACCCTGATCGCCGAGGGGGGCTCGCTGGAGACCATTCGTCACATGGTCGCCTCAGGCCTCGGTATCACCGTGCTGCCCTACTCGGCCACCGGTACCGGCCATTACGAGAGCGGCGTGCTCGAGACACGTCCCTTCAAGGACCCCGCCCCCAGCCGCAGCGTGGCCCTGGCATGGCGTGCCAGCTTCCCGCGCCCCAAGGCGATTGACGTGATCAGCCAGGCGATCGCCGAGTGCTCGACCCGCGCCCGCCAGAGCAACGAGAACGGCATGCAGGGTTCCGCTTCCCAGAGCCACGAACCGGCATGAGCAGGGCGGGCACGGACGCCTCATCTGCCGGGCCCGCCAGCGCCGGTGTCTTTGCCACCGGCGCGCTGGCGCAACCGCTGGACAGCCTGAGCGGGGTCGGCCCCGCGCTGAGCGAGAAACTCTCGCGGCTGGGACTGGAGCGCGTGGCGGACCTGCTCTTCCACCTGCCGCTGCGTTATCAGGACAGGACTCGCGTCACCCCCATCGGCACGCTCAAGAGCGGCATGGAGGCGGTGGTGGAAGGCGAGGTGACGGCCTGCGACATCGTCAAGGGTCGCCGGCGCAGCCTGCTGGTGCGCCTGCGCGATGGCAGCGGCATCCTCAGTCTGCGCTTCTTCCACTTCTCTCCCGCCCAGCAACAGCAGTTCCAGCGTGGCCACAGCGTGCGCTGCTTCGGTGAGGCGCGTGCCGGGGCCACCGGTCTCGAGATCTATCATCCGGAATACCGTCTGCTCGGTCAGGGCGCGGCCCCGGTGGAAGACCACCTCACCCCCATCTATCCGGCCACCGAAGGACTCAATCAGGCGCGCCTGCGCGGCTTGATCGGCCAGGCCCTCAAGCAGCTCGAGGAGACGCCCCATGAGCTGCCGGACCTGATCCCCGAGGCCCTGCGCGCACGCTTTCGCCTGCCCGGGGTGATCGAGTGCCTGCGTTTCCTGCATGAGCCGCCGCCGGATGCGCCCGTCGATCAGATGAGCGACGGCGTGCATCCCAGTCAGCGGCGTCTCGCCCAGGAAGAACTGCTCGCCCATCAGCTGAGCCTGCGGCAGGTGCGAGCGCGCATCCAGCAGGATGGCGCCCCCTCGTTGAGCGCCAGCGGTGGCCTGAGCACCCGCTTTCTTGCCCAGTTGCCCTTCTCGCTGACCGGCGCCCAGCGCCGTGTGCTGGATGAGGTACGCCGTGACCTGGCGCGCGAAGTGCCGATGCTGCGCCTGGTGCAGGGCGACGTGGGCTCGGGCAAGACGGTGGTGGCGGCAATGGCGGCCCTGATCGCCATCGGTGGTGGCTGTCAGGCCGCCTTGATGGCCCCCACCGAGATCCTCGCCGAGCAGCACTATCGCAACTTCCGCGAATGGCTGGAGCCACTGGGCATCGAGGTCGCGTGGCTGGCCGGCAAGCTCAAGGGCAAGGCGCGGCTGGATGCCAAGGCGGCCATCGCCGATGGCCGGGCACGCATGGTGGTCGGGACTCACGCGCTGTTCCAGGCCGACGTGACCTTTCAGCGCCTGGGGCTGGCGATCGTCGATGAGCAGCATCGCTTCGGCGTGCATCAGCGTCTCGCCTTGCGCGAGAAGGGCGAGGCCGGCGGCCTGACCCCCCATCAGCTGATCATGACCGCCACGCCGATCCCGCGCACTCTGGCGATGAGCGCCTACGCGGATCTCGATCTCTCGGTGATCGACGAGCTTCCCCCGGGGCGTACCCCGGTGCAGACCGTGGCAGTGGCCGACCCGCGGCGCCCCGAGGTGGTCGAGCGCATTCGCGCCGCCTGCGCCGAGGGTCGTCAGGCCTATTGGGTATGCACGCTGATCGAGGAATCCGAGGTGATGACCTGTCAGGCCGCCGAGGTGACGCGTGACGAGCTGACCGAGGCGTTGCCGGAGCTGTCCATCGGTCTGGTGCACGGCCGCATGAAGGCGGCCGAGAAGGCCGAGGTGATGGCGGCGTTCAAGGAAGGCGAACATGACCTGCTGGTGGCCACCACGGTGATCGAGGTCGGGGTCGATGTGCCGAATGCCAGCCTGATGGTGATCGACAACCCCGAGCGTCTCGGCCTGTCGCAGCTGCACCAGCTACGCGGGCGTGTCGGGCGTGGCAGCACCGAGAGCTTCTGCGTGCTGCTCTATCATCCGCCGCTCTCTCAGCACTCCAGGCAACGCCTGGCGGTGATGCGCGAGACCACCGACGGCTTCAAGATCGCCGAGAAGGACCTGGAGCTGCGCGGGCCCGGCGAAGTGCTGGGCACGCGCCAGACGGGGCTGGCGGGGATGAAGATCGCCGATCTCGAGCGCGACAGCGACCTGATCGCCCCGACCACCACCCTGGCCGACGCCATTCTCACTGAGGCCCCCCAGGCCGCGGAGCCCCTGATCCGCCGCTGGCTGGGGGAGGCGGCTGGCCAATACGGCGCCGTCTGAGCGCCCTGTCCACCTGTCCCCCAACGCACTCGTTCACCTGGCCACTCGTTCACCTGGCCACTTGCCAGCCGCGCCAGCCCTCAGCTGGCGCGGCTGGCCTTGATCAGCTGGGTGCCGGCACTTTCCAGCGGCTGCAACAGCCGCAGCACCAGAATCAGCTGTGACAGCGCCAGGCGCCCGGTGGTGGACTCGACCTGCTCGATCTCGGCCTCCAGCGCCGCGATCTCATGATCGCTTTCCAGCGTGAGGGTGATCTCGCCGCCCGCCTCCAGCTGCTCACCCAATGCCGTCAGCTGCTGGCTCAGGCGCTCGCCATGGCGCAACAGCGTCTCGATGCCGCTGCTGGCGGACGAGGTGGATTCCAGCTCGCCACGATGCGCCGCCAATGCCGACAGATACCCCAGCGCGGTATGGGCATGGAGCAGGAAGCCGAAGCCCGGTTCCACGTCACGCCGGAAATGGCCCGGCTCCTTGCGCGCCGTCGCCAGCAGGCTCGAGAAGGCGGCGTCGGCATTGTGGGCATTGCGCCGCGCCAGGCGGTAGGCCAGGTCATCGCGCTTGCCGTGACGATACTGGGACAGCACCTCCCCCAGATAGCGCCCGCTGGTCTTGAGGCTGACACCGGCCTGACGATAGAGCTTGCGGCCCTGCCAGTCCGGCAGGATCAACACCACGGAAAGCCCCGCCAGCAGGCCACCGACCAGCGTATCGAACAGTCGCGGCCAGATGAGATCGAAGCCATCACCGACCTGGTTGAAGCAGGCCAGCACCATCAGGGTGATGGCCGCCGTCGCCAGGGTGTAGCGTGACCCGCGCGTGGCGAAGAACAGCACCCCCGCGACCACGGCGATGCCGGCCTGGAGGGTGGGGGCCGGGAACAGGCTGATCAGCGCCCAGCCAGCCAGCAGGCCGATCAAGGTACCGACGATGCGCTGAGCCAGGGTGCGCCGGGTATCGCCGAAGCTGGGCCGGCAGACGAACAGCCCCGTCAGCAGAATCCAGTAGCCCTGGGTCGGGTGGACCGCCAGCAGCACGCCATAGCCGGCCACCAGGGTCGCGGTCAGGCGCAGCGAGTGACGGAAGATCGGCGAGCGCGGGGTCAGATGGCTGCGAATGCGCTCGAGCATGTCCCGCGTGCCGTGAGGCGAGCGATCCAGCAGGCTGTTGTCGCTTTCACTGCTGCTGGCTTCCAGATCGCCGAGTCGCTCGATCTGCCCTTCGATCAACCGCAGGTTGCCCGCCAGCGCCTCCAGCGCCTGCATCAGATGACGCCATTCAGGCCGATGCTGCTGCTTGAGATACTCGAGCGAGGCGTTGAGGTCTTCCAGCGCCTGCTGGCTGTCACTGGCCTCGAAGGGCTGACGCATCAGCAGCGCCCGGCCCAGCCCCTTGCAGGCGCCGCCCTGCTGCTCCAGCAGGCGCTGACAGCGGAACAGGATATCGTGGTGGAAGAAGGCATCACTGAGCTGGCCATAGGGGTAATGGCTCGAACTGGCCCGCTCATGAAGGTCCTGGGCGATGAAGTAGAGCCGCAGGTAGCGATCCAGCTTGCTGGTGTCGCGCCGCCCGGCGAGACGCCGGAAGACCATCTCCTTGGTCTGGTTGAGCGCCACGACCACGCGACCATTCTGCTCCGCCAGCGCCAGACGACGCGCCGAGCGATCCACGTTGCGCAGTGGCTCGAACAGCTGAGCCTTGAGAATCAGATAGCGGCCCAGTTCACGGTAGAGGGTCGCCATGCTGTGCTTGAGCGGCTGACGCGAGAACAGCGCGCACCACAGTACCGACAGCAGGCCATACCAGGTCGCGCCGATCACCAGCAGCAACGGCTGGACCAGATTGATGCCCAGTCCCGGCTCACGCAGCCACTCGGGCAGGCTGCGTTCCAGCAGCGCGATCTGCCCATCGCCATGCTGCTGCTCGAGACTGATCATGGTGTACACGGCCAGAATCAGCGAGGCGCGGGCGATGGCCCCGTAGCGGGCATCGATCGCCGCCAGCATCGGCAGAGTGAAGGTGGCCAGCGCCAGGCCGATCACGAAGGGCAGCGGCATGCCGAACAGCAGCTCCACCGAGACGGCGGCGATGCTGAAGCAGGCCAGCGTCATGCCCAGCGCGCGCAGTCGCCCGCGCCAATGGTCATCCGTTTCCGCCAGTCCCGAGGCAATCACGCCGAGAAACAGCGGGATCACCAGCGCCATCTCGTCCAGCCAGAACCCTACCGCCATCACACCGCCCAGCGCGATG
This sequence comes from Cobetia sp. MMG027, assembly GCF_027947415.1. NCBI lineage: Bacteria > Pseudomonadati > Pseudomonadota > Gammaproteobacteria > Oceanospirillales > Halomonadaceae > Cobetia > Cobetia sp. MMG027. The sequence goes on along the minus strand of NZ_JAQJIO010000006.1, from coordinate 273,996 downwards.
AGCATGCGCAGCGAATAGCTGAAGGCATCCAGCGTCCACAGTCGACGCAGAGAGTGGATGAGCGAGTGTTGCAGGGAGCGTGTCATGAAGTGTTCCGTGACCAGGGCGCGAGCAGCGCATTAGACTTTAGATTTATGCCGCTAGCATACCACCCTGTTCTGCCGTGTCCGATAGCTCCGGCTCACACAAGCGTTGGCAAGCGCTTCAGGCGCCAAACTCTCCGTCCGTGCCACTCTACCCACTCATGCTACCCACTCATGCCTACCCCGGATTTCATGGAGAACACCGATGCACCCACTCATCGAACGTGTCACTGGCGCCCTCGGGCTGTCACCGGAGATTGCCGAACAGGCGGTCGGCCTCATTCTCAAGTTCGTGCGTGAACAGGGCCCGGATGGGCCGGCGGCATCACTGCTGGGGGCCATTCCGGGCGCCGAAGGGTTGATCGGCAGCGCTGGCGAGGAAGCCGCCGAGTCCGGGGGCGGTGGCCTCATGGGCGGCCTGATGGGGGCGGTCAGTGCATTCACCGGAGGCAGCGGAGGGGGAGCACTGGAGCTGGGCCAGAAGCTGATGGGACTGGACCTGAACATGGATCAGGCACGTGGCGTGGCCGATGAGACGCTGAGCTATGCGCGCGAGCTAGCCGGCGATGGTGTGGTCGACCAGGTCATCGAGGGCATCCCGGGCCTCAAGCATCTGCTGTGACACCTTGCGTGCCCTCACGAAAAACGCCCCGCTGAGCAGATCAGCGGGGCGTTTTTTTCGGTCACTACGGCATGGCCGTCGGTTCAGCGAATCCGCTTGAGCAATGACTGCAGACGATTGAGCTGGGCGGAATCCCCGACCAGACGCACGCGCTGCTCCATCATGCCATTCAAGAAGGCCTTGGGAGACGGCTTGAGCAGGAAGGCCACCGCACTCTCAGCATCCGCGAAGCGCAGCTCAAGCTCCGTATCCACCGGCAGACCGGTGCCGGAGGTCACACCTTCCCGAGACATCCGATAATGACGCGCGATGCTCAGATCCTCCGTGGCAACGCCCCAATCCAGCGAACGCGTCTCGAGCTGAGCGCGAAATTCGGGGTCGCGCCGGAAGGCACGCTTGAGCAGCAGGCCCAGTACCCACAACAGCAACTTGAGCTTCATGGCGTCATTCCTTCCTTGAGAGGCGGCACGGTCAAGCGGTCAGCCGCGAACAGCCATCGATACCGTCCATGACAAAATGCCACCGGGCCCGAGTGGCGGAGCCGGTGGCATCGATACTGACATCGGGCAAGCATGGCGGGCCGCCACGCCAGCAGGGGCGCGGCGGCGTGGACCAGACTTACTTGGTCACCGCATCCTTCAATGACTTGCCCGGCTTGAAGGCCACTGTCTTGCTGGCCGGGATGGTCAGGGGTTTGCCTGTCTGGGGGTTCTTGCCGGTACGCGCTGCACGCTGACGCACCGTGAAGGAGCCAAAACCAATCAATGAAACATCGTTGCCCTTGGCGACCGTGTGGGTGATCTCGTCGAGAATCACGTTCAACACCTGACTAGCCTTGTCCTTGGACAGATCCGCACGCTCGGCGATGGCCGCAGCGAGTTCTGGCTTGCGCATGAAAAGCCCTCCTGGTTTGGCATTCTGCACGGGCGGCTCAGCCGCCGATTCATTGTTGTTCTTGCACGGATGTTGTTCTTGCACGGATGTTGCTGCACTTGCTGGCATTGCATGGCGCTTGGGCGATGCGATACCGGGTCCCCCTTTCTCGGGGTGAACGTCACCGGTAACACGTCGTCCCTGATTCTCGCCTGACGCTCTGTGACGGAAACTTCACTATCGTGCCTGACTACGCTGGCTTCAAGGGGTCTGCGACCATCGGCCATGGCATCGCCTAGCCTAGCAACGGCGGTGCCTGCCGCGCCAGCTCGACTTTCCTGCGAACGGAGGCGCCTGTCAACGCATATCCAATCAAGCGTTCGTTCGCATCGAGAGCGCGTGCATCAAGATCATCTCCCTCGCCCGTGATGTCCCAGCGCGCCACGGCCGTCCGAGGCGGGTAGGCCACGATGGGCAGCGCCGGTGTCTTGACCAGCACGGGCCAGGCCTTCCAGTCGAGCTCGACCGCCTCGCCGCACAGATTGGCGGCCAGCACCCGGGCTGCGGCCTGCAGGGGCTGCACGTACATGGCATTGACCCCTTCGACACTGGCGCAGTCTCCCAGCGCCCAGACATGCGGCCGGGAGGTGGCAAGGTGACGATCGACGCGGATGCCGTCCCCACCAGCACTCAACCCCGCGCCCTGTGCCAGCTTGATGCGTGGCGCGAGCCCCGTGGCCAGCAGCACCAGCGAGCCCTCCACCGCATGACCACTCTGCAGCACCACGCTGACGGGCGCCTGCGTTGCCTTGCCGGCGGTGATGGTCTCGACCATCTCGCCTTGCAGCCGACGCACGCCGATGGCATCGAAGGCCTTGCCAAGTCGCCGGCCGAGCGCCTGGGGAAGCAAGCCATCCAACGGAGTGTCTTCCGCTGCGACCAGGGTGACCTCATGTCCTGCGGCTTTCAGGTCATTGGCGTATTCACACCCCACCAGACCGGCACCGACGATCACGACACGGCCACTCTCCCCCGCCTCACGCGCTGCCGTCAGCGTGGCGCTGAAGGCGGCGTAGTCATCGAGATCATTGATGCTCATCACGCGCGAGCCGACCGAGTCATCGATGGGGAAGGGTCGCCGTGGCGCGGCACCGAGTGCCAGCACCAGCTCGTCATAGGCCAGGCATTCCTCGCCCAGCCAGACCTGTCGCGCGTGGGTATCGATGCTCGTCACTCGCTGATGGGTGCGCAGCTCGGCGTCCAGTTCATCCACCAGGGCCACGGAGGTCTGCCGTGCCAATGCCCGGGCGCTCATGCCCTTGGCAAAGGCGGTGGACAGCAGAGGCTTGGCGTAATCGTGGCCACTGTCCTGACTGACCAGGATCAGTCGACTGTCCTTGTCACGCGCACGCAGGGCACGCGCCAGGCCAATGCCGGCCATGCCGGTGCCGATGATGACAAGGGTACGAGGGTCGCGCATGGCGCCATCTCCTGAGATCGATCCGAGAGGAAAAGAGGGTAGTCGGGCCCCAGCATACCAGCCTGCCACTGGCGCGGGCATGCTCACGCTGCAGGCCTTGCGGTTCGGGCGTGCTAGACTCGCCACTTGTCATCCTGACAGGGAATTCATCGTGGTCTGTCACTCCCACTCGGCAGCGTTTGCCGGCAAGATCGCTATCCGGGCCATGTCTCGCTCGGAACTCAGCACTCCCTGCGCTCACCAGAGAGCGATGGACTCGGCGGTCCGCCGCCACTGGCAGCCCGCCGCGAGCCTGCAAGGCGTCATGCCGGCCGGCTGGTGGCCATGGCTGTCCTCCAGCGACTCGCTGACCCAGCGTCTCGATCACGCCATGCGCATGCTCGATGGTCAGGGGCTGCGCGTGCGCCTGCTGCTGCAGGACACCGGCCCTGCCCGGCGGGATGAGGCGCGGATGCTGGGTATCGCGCCACGACGCCATGTCTGGCGGCGCGAAGTGGCCCTGTGTCATGGCGATGAGCCCTGGGTGATCGCGCGCTCGCTGGCGGCGCTGGACCTGGCCCATGGCCACCGTCTTTCGACGCTCGGCGAAGGCTCGCTGGGCCATTGGCTGTTCCGCCAGCCTGACCTGACCCGCAGCGCCATCGATGTCAGCCGGGCGCCACTGAGGCTTGCCAGCACGCAGCCGCTGGCACGCACCGCCAGCCTGTGGATGCGCCGCTCGATGTTCTCGCACGGTCGCTTCCGGGTACTGGTCCAGGAAGGTTTCACCCCTCGGTTCCAGCACGCCCTGGAACTCTGATTCCCCACTGCCGTTCGATCAGGAGTCCTGATGTCAGCGTCATCCGCTTCCCGCCCGTCCAAACTGGCCGATTACCTCGCCCTGACTCGTCTGGACCGCCCCATCGGCACCTGGCTGCTGATGTGGCCGACCCTCTGGGCCCTGTGGCTGGCGGCCGATGGGCTACCGGACCGCGATACGCTGCTGATCTTCGTGGCTGGCGTCTATCTGATGCGTGCCGCCGGCTGCGTGATCAACGACTACGCGGATCGCCACTGGGACAAGCATGTCGAACGCACCCGGGATCGCCCGCTGACCTCAGGACGCATCACGGAGCGCGAGGCGCTGACCCTGTTCGGTGTGCTGGTCGCGGCCGCCTTCGTGCTGGTGTGCTTCACCAACCTGACCACGGTGCTGCTGTCGATCGTCGCCGTGCTGCTGGCGGCCAGCTATCCGTTCATGAAGCGCTTCCATCATCTGCCGCAGGTGGTGCTGGGTGCCGCCTTCGGCTGGGCGATTCCGATGGCCTTCGCGGCGACGCTTGAGGAGGTGCCGACCTATGGCTGGTGGCTGTTCGCGGCCAACCTGATGTGGACGGTGGCCTACGACACCGCCTATGCGATGGTCGATCGCAATGACGATCTCAAGGTCGGCATCAAGTCCACCGCCGTCCTGTTCGGCCGCGCCGACACGCTGATGATCGGTCTGCTGCAGCTGGGCATGCTGGCGGTGTTGATCGGCATCGGCCTGCACCTGGCGCTGGGCATCTTCTACTGGCTGGGGCTGGCCGCGGCGGCCGTGACCTTCGTCTGGCAGCAGCGCCTGATTCGCGAGCGGGAGCGTGGCCCCTGCTTCCAGGCATTTCTCAACAACCACTGGTCCGGCCTGCTGATCTTCGCGGGCATCGCGCTGGCGACCTGGCCAGCTGCCTGACCCCTCTTTCCGGCCAACGGGCCCGAGTCCTCATCCGGTCTGCCAGCGACCTTCCTCGTGCGGCGAGGCGTGACATTCACACCTCGCGAGAGTTGAGGGACTCGCTGGCAAGCCGGGCGGCAAGCTGCCAAGCTGCCAAGCTGCCAAGCTGGCGATTGTCATCTCACTGTCATATAAGCAGGTTGTAATCGTCATCGACTTGTCATTCTGGCGCGTGCGCCGACTGCTGCATGGGATCTAGCGATGAGCTCCAAGACCGTACTGATTGTCGACGACGAATCCTCGATACGCGAGATGATCGCCGTCGCCCTGGAAATGGCGGATTACCGCGTGCTGGAGGCCGACAATGCCCAGGACGCCCACGCCATCGTCGTCGATGAAAAGCCCGATCTGCTGTTGCTGGACTGGATGATGCCCGGCACCAGCGGGCTGGAACTGGCGCGCCGCCTCAAGCGTGACGAGACCACGGCGGAGCTGCCGATCATCCTGCTCACCGCCAAGGGCGAGGAAGATAACAAGATCCAGGGGCTCGAGGCCGGGGCGGACGATTACATCACCAAGCCCTTCTCGCCACGCGAGCTGGTGGCACGCCTCAAGGCCGTGCTGCGCCGCACCACGCCCAAGGGCGTCGAGGAGTCGGTGGAAGTCGAGGGTCTGATGCTCGACCCCGCCAGCCACCGCGTGACCGCACACGGCAACTCCCTGGAGGTCGGCCCCACCGAATACCGCCTGCTGCAGTTCTTCATGACCCATCAGGAGCGCGCCTACACCCGCAGCCAGCTGCTGGATCAGGTCTGGGGCGGCAATGTCTATGTCGAGGAGCGCACCGTGGACGTGCACATTCGTCGTCTGCGCAAGGCGCTGGGCGAGGGGCATCAGCACTTGATCCAGACCGTCCGCGGTACCGGTTATCGCTTCAGCGCCCAGGCCTGAGACGCGGATGCGCTACTGGACGAACGAGCTATGGCGGCTGGGCTATCTGGCGGGCGGCTTCGGGCTGGTCGGCGGACTGCTCGGCCTGCTGGGCTGGGGCTTGGCGCTGGGGCTGGCGCTGTACCTGTTCGTCCATCTCAAGCATCTCAAGAGCCTCTACACCTGGCTGATCACCAACCCCCATGAAGAGCCGCCGCCCGGCGATGGCGTCTGGGGGGATCTGCTCGATCGTCTGTATCGCTACCAGAAGGGTCAGCGTCAGGCACAGGAGCGACTGCGCAGCATCCTCAATCGCATCCAGGAATCCTCGGAAGCGATGCGCGATGGCCTGGTGATGCTCGACAACCACGGCGACATGGAGTGGTGGAACAGCGCTGCCGAGCAGTTGATCGGCCTCAAGGCCAGTCACGACCGCGGCCAGCACGTCACCAACTATCTGCGTGACCCCGTGTTCATCGATTACTTCAATCGGCTGGCCTATCGTGAGCCGCTGACCCTGCAATCGCCGCTCTCCGACAACCTGACCCTGCAGATCTCCATCACCCTGTTCGGTGACAACGAGCGCCTGGTGATGGTGCGCGATGTCACCCGTCTCTACCGTCTCGAGGAAATGCGCCGCGATTTCGTGGCCAATGTCTCCCATGAGCTGCGCACGCCGCTGACGGTACTGGCCGGCTACCTCGAGACCTATTCCGACTATGCCGATGACCTGCCCCCGCGCTGGCAGCGTGGCCTGGGACAGATGCAGAGTCAGACCGACCGCATGCAGCACCTCGTCGAGGATCTGCTGACCCTGTCGCGCCTGGAGACCGACGAGCTGTCGGGCGAAGGACGTCGCATCGACATGGCGCAGCTGCTGACACGTATCCGGGAAGATGCCGAAGGCCTCTCGAAGGAGCGACATGTCATCACGGTGGAGGTCGAGCCCGGACTGGCCCTGATGGGTGAGGAGCAGGAGCTGAGAAGCGCGATCTCGAATCTGGTCTTCAATGCGGTGCGTTACACGCCGGAAGGCTGCCACATCACGCTGCGCTGCCAGAGCACCACCGAGGGCGTGATGGTCGAGGTGGAGGATGACGGTGACGGCATTGATCCCGTGCATCTACCGCGCCTGACGGAGCGCTTCTATCGCATCGACAAGGGACGCAGCACCGCCACTGGTGGCACCGGGCTGGGGCTGGCCATCGTCAAGCATGTGCTGATCCGCCATCAGGGCCGCCTGGAGATCGACAGCCTGCCCGGCGAGGGCGCACGCTTCCGTTGTCATTTCCCGGCGGAACGCCGCTGCGCGACGACTGCCTGACGGTTGCAGCCCCACTGACACGAACGCCCCGCCGCGCCCTCTGCATGAGGTCACGGCGGGGCGTCGTGGTATCTGCGTTCGTCAACGCTCGCGATAAAGCCTGGCTCAGCGGCGCGGGGCAGGCAGCTGTCGGTAGTGGCTCTGCCACATCAGGACGGCACCCGCCACGGCCCCGGGAATGAACAGCAGGTTGGCCAAGGGCACCAGCGTCAGCACGAACACGGCACCACCGAAGGTCAGTGACGGCCACCAGCGCGCCTTGAGACGCTGCTTCATGTCGCCGAAGCTGACCTGATGGTTGTCCATCGGATAGTCCAGATACTGGATCGCCATGCTCCAGGCCGAGAACAGCCCCCACAGCAGCGGTGAGAGCAGATTCAGGCCCGGAATGAAGCCGAGAATGAACAGCGCGATCATGCGGGGAATGAAGTAACCCAGTTTGGCCATCTCGCGCCCCAGCGAGTCGATCCCGATCTTCACCAGGCCACGCTCATCCTCGATCAGGGTGCCATCCAGTCGATGCTCGACCTTCTCGGCCAGAATGCCGTAGAACGGCGCCGCGATCAGATTGGTCACCAGGCTGAAGGTGAAGAACACCGCCAGCAACAGACTCAGCACCAGCACCGGCCAGATCAACCAGCTCAGCCATTCCAGCCAGCTGGGCACCTTGAGCATCCAGTAATCGATCCAGCCCTCGAACTGGCTGAACAACAGCCACAGCGTGGCACTGTAGAGCACCAGGTTGATCGCCAGTGGTACGAACACGAAACGGCGTAGCCCGGGGGTATAGACCATGCGGGTCCCGCGGACCAGCGCCGATACGGCATCAATCATGCGACGTCCTCGTCATCTCGTGAAAGGCGGCTGCCCTCGGGCGGCCGGAGCCACACCCTAGCACTACCACCCGCCCCACGCAGCTGTCGGCGCATCGAATGGCAGACGCCCCGCACTCCGTCGGCGGGACAGATGCGGGGCGTCATTGGCAGACAGGCGTCAGGCCCCGGGGAAGGGGCCTGCACGTCAGGGCTTGTCGAGATCCTGCGGCTGGAGGTCATGGGTGTCGGTGTGACGCACGTCCACGCCCTTGACCAGGAAGATGACGTACTCGGCGAGGTTGTCGGCGTGATCCCCGATACGCTCCAGCGCACGCAGAATCCACATCACGTTGAGCACCGGGGTGATCTGGCGCGCGTCTTCCATCATGAAGGTCATCAGCGAACGCATCGCGCTCTGGTATTCCAAGTCCACCGAGGCGTCCTCACGCAGGACCTTGAGCGCCAGATCCGTGTCGAAGCGGGCGAAGGCGGTCAGCGAGTCACGCACCATGCTGCGCACATGCTGACTGAGGTGACGAACCTCGACCATGCCACGCGGGCTCTGGCCGTTCTCGACCAGCGAGATGGCATTGCGCGCGATCTTGCTGGACTCGTCACCGATGCGCTCCAGGTCCGAGGTGGCGCGAATCACGGCCAGCACCAGACGCAGGTCAGAGGCCGCCGGCTGACGGCGCGCCAGCACGCGGGTGCACTCGTCGTCGATCTTCAGCTGCATGTCGTTGACGGCCTTGTCATTGTCACGCACGCGTGTCGCCGTCTCGCTGTCACCCTCCAGCAGGGCCGTGACGGCATCCTGCAGCTGCTTCTCCACCAGACCGCCCATGGCCAGCAGGTGTGTCTTCAGCGCATCCAGCTCGTGATTGAACTGCTGGGATATGTGCTTGCCGTGCGAATCGCTGGTGATATCCATTACCCTCTCCCGGGAAGTCATCCGCCGAGGCAGGCGGTCTCTGACATGTGGCATTGATGTAGAAGCGCTGCAGCAGGGTCTGGCGCAGGCGGCTCCCTCCTAGCATGACGCCTCTTGATTGCAGTTATATTTCACTCGAGCGCCGGGACGCCAATCGAATCTCGCGCCGCGCTGACATATCGACGACGCGATGGCCCATCCGCCAACGTCCCGCGCGAGACACGTGTCAGCCACCTGCAGTGCCGCTTCGGTGATCTCACCCGAAACGGCCGGTGATGTAGTCCTCGGTCTGGCGACGACGCGGGTTGGTGAACAGCTGATCGGTCGGGGCATATTCCACCAGCTGCCCTTCATGCAGAAAGGCCGTGGCATCCGAGACACGCGCTGCCTGCTGCATGTTGTGGGTGACGATGACCAACGTCAGGCGTGAGCGCAGCGAGCGGATCAGCTCCTCGATCTTGAGCGTCGAGATCGGATCCAGCGCCGAGGCTGGCTCATCCAGCAGCAGGACTTCCGGCTCCACCGCCAGCGTGCGCGCGATCACCAGGCGCTGCTGCTGGCCACCGGAAAGCCCCAGCGCGCTGTCGAACAGCCGGTCCTTCACTTCCTCCCACAGCGCCGCGGCCCGCAGACAGGATTCGACCTTGTCATCCAGATGGCGCTTGTCATTCTCGCCGACCAGCCGCAGCCCGAAGGCCACGTTCTCGTAGACCGACATCGGAAAGGGGTTGGGCGTCTGGAACACCATGCCGACGCGCCGGCGCAGCATGGGGACATCCACGCCCCGGGCATGGATGTCCTCGCCTTCCAACCAGACCTTGCCGCTCAGGCGTGACTGCTCATCGAGATCGGTCATGCGATTGAAGGTGCGCAGCAGGCTCGACTTGCCACATCCCGAGGGGCCGATGAAAGCCGTCACGCGCTTGCGCGCGATGCGCAGGCTGATGTCGTCAAGCGCACGCCGTCGGTGACGCTCCTTGCCCACCTGCGCCTGATAATCGAGGCACAGGTGGCGGGTTTCCAGGCACGTGTCCTGCGGATTGACGACCTCGGGGTGCTGCGAGCTCGACTGGACGCTCTCACGTGCAGAGTCACGCTTCATTCGGTGGCTCCCTTGTAACGTTGTGCCAGCATGTGACGCAGGCGAATGGCACTCAGATTGAGGCACAGGATCACGACCACCAGCACCAGCGCGGTCGCGTAGACCAGCGGGCGACTGCTGAAGGCATCGCTGCTCTGGAAGGCCAGATCATAGACCTGATGGCCGAGGTGCATGAACTTGCGATCCAGATGCAGCCACGGGAAGCTGTCATCCAGCGGCAGGTCCGGCGCCAGCTTGACCACGCCGACCAGCATCAAGGGCGCGACCTCGCCTGCCGCACGCGCCACCGCCAGAATCAGCCCGGTCATCAAGGCCGGAGATGCCGCGGGTATCACCACGCGCCTGAGGGTCTCGAAGCGCGTGGCACCCAGTGCCAGCGCGCCTTCGCGCAGGCGATGCGGCACCCGCGCCAGCCCCTCCTCCGTGGCCACGATCACCACCGGCAGCGTCAGCAGCGCCAGCGTCAGCGATGCCCACAGCAATCCACCGGTGCCGAAGGTGGGGGTCGGCAGACGCTCGGAAAAGAACAGTTCATCCAGGCCGGCCCCCAGCCCGTAGACGAAGAACCCCAGCCCGAAGACCCCATAGACGATGGAAGGCACGCCGGCGAGATTGCGCAGCGCGATGCGGGTCAGTCGCGTGAGACGCCCCTGATGCGCGACCTCGTGCAGATAGAGGGCCGCCATCACGCCGAAGGGCATCACCAGAATCGCCATCAGCACCACCATCAGCACGGTACCGAAGATGGCGGGCCAGATGCCGCCACTGCCTTCATTGGGCGAGCCGGAAACGAAGTCGCGAAAGCGCTCCAGCGTCAGCAACAGTCGTCCGCCAAAGCCCATGGCATTCGGCTGCCAGACATGGCGGATGTCATTCAGCGCGATGCGCCCCTCATGACCGCCATTGCCCCCGAGCAGTAGCTGGCCGGCGTCCAGGGCTCCCCGGAGGGCCAGCAGTTGCCCCTCACGGGTGATCAGTGCCTCGCGTGTCGTCTCGAACTCCGCGATCAAGGAGGCATCCGCCTCGTCCTGCGTCGTGACAGGCCCTTGTCGAGCGGACAGTTGCTGCTGCAAGGCCAGCAGGCGCGCGCTCAAGGCCTCGCTGTCAGCGCGCAGTGCCGCCAGCTGACGGCGCTGGCCCTCAAGCGCCGCCAACCGCGCATGCAGTGCCTCGGCATTCTGGTGCAGTGAAGGAGTCGGTGCCCCCGGGACCGCACTGTCGGAGGAGAGCTGCGGAGAATGATCCAGCTCACCGGTGAGCGGATCACTCAGCGCTCTGGCCATGCCATACAGCACTCGCCCGTCGCGCATTTCCAGCATCAGCGCCTGGCGAGGAAAGCGGATATTCTCCATCAGGGTATCCGGCAGCCACTGCCAGCTCGCCGAGGCCCCATCCTGAGAGGAGGTCTGCAGCAGCCACCAGCGCTGCGACTGTCGCTCACGTTGCTGATCACCGGTGTCCGCTGCCGAGGGACGCAGCTCCTCATGCATCAATTCGCCCAGCAGGTGACGGTTGTCCGCCGCCGGCTCGCCACGGGTGGTCTTGAGCGCCGTGACGCTCTGCCCCGGCTGGGTGGTGAGTTCGACCTCGACCAGCCGTGAGGGCCAGAAGTGACTGAGCGAGCCCACCACCAGCAGGCTGATCAGCCCCAGCACCAGTACCAGCGAGACACTGACCGCCATGGCATTCAGCCAGCCCCAGGGGCCACCATCACGCCAGTAACGCGCCAGACGCGCCGTCACAGGCTCACGAGGTCTGAGCAACGAGGACGGCGGTACCGCATCAGGACGACTCATCCCCAGCCTCCACGTTGCGGCGGCATGAAGCGCAGGCGCAGCACTTCCGCCAGCGTATTGACCACGAAGGTGAAGAGGAACAAGGCCAGCGCGGCAAGGAACAGCAGGCGGTAATGGCTGCTGCCGACCTCGGCTTCCGGCAACTCGATCGCCAGGGTCGCCGCCAGTGAGCGCACCCCCTCGAACAGGCTGGCATCCACCAGCGGCGTGTTGCCGGCGACCATCAACACGATCATCGTCTCGCCCACGGCGCGCCCCATGCCGATCATCATCGCGGAGAACAGCCCGACGGCGGCGGCCGGCAGGATCACGCGGCGCAGACTCTGCCAGGGCGTCGCCCCCAGTGCCGCGGACCCCGCCGCCAGTCCGCGAGGGACTGAGGACAGCGCGTCCTCACTGAGCGTGAAGAGTGTAGGCATCACCGCCAGCCCCAGCGCCATGCCGGTCACCAGGGTATTGCGCTGGGCGTAATCGATGCCGTGATGGGCAAACAGCCATTGACGGATGTCGCCCTCGAACCACCAGGCTTCCAGTTGATGAGCCAGCGTCACATCCAGCCACAGCAGCAGCATCAACAGCGGCAACAGCCCGAAGGCGGCCATGTTTTCCGGCATCAGGCTGCGCAGTGCACGCGGCGACAGGGTCCACACGAAACCGGCCACCATGGTGCCCAGCGGAATCAGTACCAGCCCCAGCAGCACGGCCATCAATTCACGCTCGACGAAGGGCGCGACCACCAGCGCCGCGATGAAGCCGATCACCACCGTGGGCAAGGCCTCCATCATCTCCAGCATCGGCTTGATGCGCGCCCGCTGGCGCGGGGCCATGAAACAGGCCACATGGATGGCACAGCCCAGTCCCAACGGCACGGCAAACAGCAGGCCGACCAGCGCGACCTTGAGCGTCCCCCACATGATGGGTACCAGCGACAGGCGGGGTTCATGGGCACCGGTGCTCTCCAGCTGCCAGATCCAGGCCGGTGCGTCACGCCCCTCATACCAGACCTTGCCGAAGATCGCGCCAAGCCCCACGACCTGATGCGGATCACGGATCTCGAGACCCGCATAGGCCTGTTCAAGAGCCCCCAGACCACCTGCCACGGACGTTGGCCGTGCCAGCAGACGACGATCCTCCTGCTGGAAGCTCAACTCGACTCCTCCCGCCACCTGTGCGGGTGACAGCCAGTCCACCAGCTGCCGACGACGCTCGGCCGTGGCTAGATACAGCCCGAGTCGGCCATCCGCGTCGAGTGCCGCGAAGCCCAACCCATGATGTGCCGCGGCGATGGTTCTCACCGGGGCCGACAGGCCACTGTCGAAGTCTCCCGCCTTGATCAGCGGGCTGGTATGCGCGGGCAGCAGGTAATGACTCAGTCCACCGCCGGCATCCCCCAGGATCAGACTCTTGCCGCCGCGCAGGACACTCAGGGCGGTGATCGGCTGGGCAGCATGCTCCTGCCGGCCCAGCTTGCGGGCCAGAGGTACCTGGCCGGCGGACGCATCGTTCAACTGCCATTGAGTGAAGGCATGCGGCCCTGCCGTGACCAGCAACTGCCCCTCCAGGGCCGAAAGGCTGGCCGGGCCGGGCAGCCATTGCTGCTGCCAGCTGCCTTGCGGCGTGGTCGAGGCCAGTCTTGCCAGCCACAGACGATCACCTTGTCGATCGGGCATGCGCAGCCATAGCTGCTGTCGGCTCTGCGTGAGGTGAGCCTGCCGATGATCCAGTCCCTCGGGTACCTGGAGGGAACTCGATCGACGCAGACCGTCATCGGTGTGCTGGATCAGCTGCAACCGGTTGCCGGCCAGCCACTCGATCCGCCACTCGTCCATGTCCGCGGCGCGAGTGTCCAATGCTCGAGATTCCAGTACCTGCGAGCTGCTCGGCGTCGTGCCGGGCGGTTTGAGCAGCGGCCATGACACGCTGATCAGATAGCCGAGCATCACCACCACCAGCGCCATCACGCCAAGACCGGCAACCGTCAGCCACAGGCTTGCCAGGCGATCGCGACGCAGACGGCGAGATTGCATTCGTGAGGCTTCAGCAGCAGCCGGCATGAATATTCACCACAAGAGAAGAAGCGCGCGGGAGGGATCACTCCCGCGAGCGAAAGATGGGGTCTGCCTCAAGATTATGTCCATGAGATGACAGCGAGATGACAAGCGTACTCAGAGACCCTCGCCCTCATCCAGCCCCAGACGTTCACGCCACTGGTTCAGCTGATCGTCCGGCAACGGTACATAGCCTTCCCGCAGGATGGCCTGTTGTCCCTGACGCGACATGATCAACGACAGGAACGCCTGCTCCAATGACGGCAGCGGCTTGTCAGGCACACGATTGACGTAGATGTACAGGGCGCGTGTCAGCGGGTAACGCCCGTCGCGGATACTGGCCCGACTCGGAAATATCGCCATGCTGCCGGCGTCACGACTCACCGACAGCTGTTTGACCATGGGAGATGAGGTGCTGAAGCTGGCGTAGCCGATCCCGCCCGGCGAGGAGCCCACGGCGCCGATGATCGACGCCGACCCCGGTTGCTCGCTCACGTCCAGCCGGAAGTCGCCGCCACACAGGGCGACACGCCGGAAGGCACCGTAGGTCCCGGAGGTGGCACTGCGCCCGAAGCGGCTGATCTGACGCTCAGCCCAGTCTCCCGACAGCCCCAGTTGCCCCCACCGATCGGCCCGCTGACTGCCACACTCATGACTGGCCGAGAAGATGGCATCGAGCTGCGCGATGCTGATCGACTCCAGCGGATTGCGGCGATGTACGAGGATGCCCATGGCATCCAGCGCCACGGGGACTTCCAATGGCGGATACCCGAATGCCCGGATGAAGTCCTGGCGCTCCTGATCGCTCATCGGCCGTGACATCAGCCCCACCCGTGTGGTGCCGGCAATCAGGGCAGGCGGCGCCGTCGAGGACCCCGCTGCCTGCAACTGGACCCGCACCCCTGGATGGTAGCGACGCAGCTGAGCCGCCCACCGCGTCACCAGCACCGAGAGGGTATCGGAGCCCACGGCCGTCAGGTTGCCGACGACCCCCGGCACGGGGCGATATTCAGGTACCTCGGCAAACGCGGGCATGACCGGCATCAGCAGGCAGGCCAGCAACGCAAGGCGACTCGAGAGCCAACGGGGACGACGCAAGGATGCGATGAAGAACATGACGATTTCAGGCCTGAAAGATGAATGATGCGCTCATTGGCGGTGATGACTATCGCGTTGTTCCTTCAACCCCTGCCACTCCTTCAATACCACTTCCCTGCGTGAGGCTGTCTCACCAGCGGCATTGCTGCGCCGAGTATCCTTCATTGCAACGTTGAGGCACGAGACCAACATGCTGCAATGCAAGAAAATTCCCGCTGCAACGCCTGGCGAGAGAGGACATCCCTTCCACTGGCAGAGTAGGATACCGGACATGAGATGCCTTTCGTGAGCCACTACCCGCTCGGGCTCTCCTTCCATCGCCACTAGGCAAACCATCGACGCCACTGGGCAAACCGCCGACGCCAGTGCACCCTGAAGACATAACAACAAGACAGCGAGTGACGACATGCAAGCCCTGGATGATGCCCCGGTGCCGAACGGCACGCTGACGCTCAAGCTGATCGCTCAGCGTCACGATACCAATCTTTATGGCGATATCAGCGGTGGCTGGTTGATGCATCGCATGGATGAGGCCTGCGAACTGGCCGCCGGCCGTGTGGCCAACGGACGGACTGCCACCGTCGCCGTGGAGGGCCTCGACTTTCTCTCACCGGTGCGCGTCGGCTCGGTGGTCAATATCTTCACGCACGTCACGGAAGTCGGACGCAGCTCGGTACGGCTCACGGTCGAGGTCTGGATTCGGCCGCCTCAGGAGCGCAACCATCGTGCGCTGACCAAGGTGACCGAGGCCAACTACGTGATGGTGGCCCTGGACGACAATGGCCGAATCCGCGCGGTGCCGGAACAGGGCAACGACGAGGAAAGTGTCTGACGTGATGGACACCGCCATTCATGAAGAAGCCGCCCCGAGGGGCGGCTTCTTCATTTCCCACCGGAGCCCGCCTGACACTGCCTGACGAGCGAGTCGCGATGCCCCCACACACGGCGGCGGGCGGTCTCCTCAGCTCTCGCCCAGCACCCGGGCACGCGCATCAAGGAAGCCCTGTTCACCGATGCGCGTCCAGGGGGCGACCTGCTGCTGGAAGGCACGGTAGGACTCGTAGACACGCCTGGCATCCTCATCCTTGGCGATGAACTCGTCCAGCACCTCGTTGGACGCCTTGAACAGCGCCGCGTAGACATCCTGCGGAAATTCGCGCAGCTCAACGCCATGTTCCTCGACCAGCGAGGTCAGGGCGGTGGCATTGCGCAGCGCGAATTCATCCACCATCGCATGATTGGCAATCCTGGCTGCCTGGATCACCACCTGCTGGAGGTCTTCCGGCAACGCCTGCCAGGCCTCGAGATTGACGGTGCCTTCGAGAATGGCGGAGGGCTCGTTCCAGGCCGGGGAGTAGTAATACTTGGCCACCTGATGCAGACCGAAGGCCAGATCATTGTAGGGACCGACCCAGTCGGTGGCGTCGATCACACCGGTCTCCATCGCAGTGAAGATCTCGCTGCCCGGCAGATTCACCGCGCTGGCACCGATGCGGTTCATCACTTCACCCGCGAGCCCCGGCAGGCGAATCTTCAGGCCCTTCATGTCCGAGAGACTGTTCACTTCCTTGTTGAACCAGCCGGCCATCTGGGTGCCGGTGTTGCCCACCGCCAGCGGCTTGAGGTTGTGACGCGCGTAGATCTCGTCCCACAGCTTCATGCCATCGCCGTGATACAGCCAGGCGTTGGTCTCGGTGGTATTCATGCCGAAGGGCACGGCGGTGAAGAACTGGGCGGCAGGTACCTTGCCCTTCCAGTAATAGGACGCCGAGTGACCCATCTGGGCAGTCCCGGAAGACACGGCGTCGAAGACTTCCAACGCCGGCACCATCTCACCGGCCCCATAGACCTTGACCTGAAGACGACCACCGGAAAGCTTCCCGATCAGGCTGGCGAACTCATTGGCACCGGTGCCCAGTGCCGGGAAGTTCTTCGGCCAGGAGGTCACCATCTTCCAGTGGATGGTTTCCTCCTCGGCGGCATTGGCCGTGGAGACGAAAGGTGCAGCGGCGAGACCGGCAGCACCGGCCCCCAGAGCAGAGAGAAAACGGCGGCGTTGCATGGGGCGTTCCTTGTTCGAGTTGTGGGCAATGCATGGCGCGGCATCAAGACAGCAGATTATCTGCCACTATGCCGCGACCCATGGATGGCCCACAACTGCACCAAGGCCGTAATGGCGCACGAATACCGCGCCCCCTGCACCGCTTTTTACTTCTCGCCAGCGCCTGCTGTCAGCGCCTCATGCCTGCGTCTGCCATCAATGCAGGATCAGCTGAGTACTTCCAGCTTGGCGAAGCCCAGCACCAGCCACTTGTCGCCTTCGCCCTCGAAGCTGATCTGGACACGCGCGCGCTCGCCCTGGCCTTCGGCGTTGATGACCACGCCCTCGCCGAACAGCGGATGACGCACCAGGCTGCCGAGCGACAGCGCCGGCATGTCGCCATTGGCCTCGACACTCTCCTGACGCGGCCCGGAGGGGCGACGATTCGGCGTAGCACGCTGGGTCGAGACCGGACGCGAGACCTGGCCACGCAGGCGCACTTCCTCCAGCAGCTCTTCCGGCAGCTCACGCAGGAAGCGCGACGGTCGCTGGAAGGTCTCCTTGCCGTGCATGCGCCGCAGCTCGGCGTAGGTCAGGTAGAGGCGCTGCATGGCACGGGTGACACCGACGTAGCACAGGCGACGCTCTTCCTCGAGGCGCCCCGGCTCCTCCAGTGACATCTTGTGCGGGAACAGCCCTTCCTCGACCCCGGCGACGAACACCACCGGGAATTCGAGCCCCTTGGCGGAGTGCAGCGTCATCATCTGTACGCATTCCTCGCCTTCGGCGGCTTCATGATCGCCGGCATCCAGCGCGGCTTCGGCGAGGAAGGGCTCCAGCGCCTCGGCCCCTTCGCTGGGGGCTTCCGGGTCCATGCGCTCGCCCTGACTGAAGGCGCGACAGGCGTTGACCAGCTCGGCAAGGTTCTCGAGGCGCGCCTGGCCCTTCTCGCCCTTCTCGGCGGCGTGATGCTCGCGCAGGCCGGAGACGTGGATGACGTGCTCGACCAGCTCATGCAGCGCCATGCCGGCGGTGTCGTTGTCGAGGCCATCGATGATGTCGGCGAAGGCACGCACGGCGGTGGCGGCGCGCCCCTTGAGGGCACCGTCGGAAACCGCATCGCTCATCGCCTGCCACATGGTCAGGTTGCCGTAGCGCGCACGCTCGCGCAGCTGCTCGACGGTGCGCATGCCGATGCCACGCGCCGGCACGTTGATCACGCGCTCCAGGGCGGCATCGTCCTCGCGGTTGTTCATCAGGCGCAGGTAGGCGAGCGCGTTCTTGATCTCGAGACGCTCGTAGAAACGCTGCCCCCCGTAGATGCGATACGGCATGCCCTGGCGGATCAGCGTCTCCTCCAGCACGCGTGACTGGGCGTTGGAGCGATACAGGATCGCGATCTCGTCGCGACTGTAACCATGCTCATTGACCAGTTCGCGGATGGTATCGGCGATGTAGCGCGATTCGTCGATGTCATTGAAGCCGGC
This sequence comes from Cobetia sp. MMG027, assembly GCF_027947415.1. Classification (NCBI taxonomy): domain Bacteria; kingdom Pseudomonadati; phylum Pseudomonadota; class Gammaproteobacteria; order Oceanospirillales; family Halomonadaceae; genus Cobetia; species Cobetia sp. MMG027. Next base: position 255,673 of record NZ_JAQJIO010000006.1, on the reverse strand, counting down.
ATAGACCCGAATCCGCTCGCCACGGCCGCTGTCGGTCCACAGCTCCTTGCCCATGCGCCCGCCGTTGTGGCTGATCAGGGCGTTGGCAGCCTCCAGGATGGCGCTGGAGGAGCGGTAGTTCTGCTCCAGACGCACCACACGGGTATTGGCGAATTCCTCGGTGAAGCGCTGGATGTTCTCGACCCGTGCGCCACGCCAGCCGTAGATGGACTGGTCATCATCGCCGACCACGGTCATGCATTCGCGATCACCGGCCAGCAGCTTCAGCCAGGCGTACTGCAGGGTGTTGGTATCCTGGAACTCGTCGACCAGCAGGTGGGCGAAGCGCTCGCGGTAATGCGCCAGCAGATGCGGCGTGTCACGCAGCAGCTCCAGCGAGCGCAGCAGCAGCTCACCGAAATCCACCAGTCCGCCACGCTCGCAGGCGAGCTGATAGAGCTCGTACATCTCGACCATCTTGCCCATATAGGCGTCGCCGTGGGTCTGGACCTGATGGGCCCGCAGCCCCTCTTCCTTGCAGCCGGCGATGAAGTACTGGACCTGCTTGGGCGGCCAGCGCTCGTCATCGACGTTGTGCTCCTTGAGCAGCCGCTTGACCATGCGCAGCTGGTCATCGCTGTCGATGATCTGGAAGTGCTCGGGCAGACGCGCCTCCTGCCAGTGGGTGCGCAGCAGACGGTGACTGATGGAGTGGAAGGTGCCGACCCACATGTGGCGCAGACTGCTGCCATTGAGCGCCTCGAGACGCGTGCGCATCTCGCGGGAGGCCTTGTTGGTGAAGGTCACCGACAGGATGGCATAGGGCGAGAACTGATATCGGTCCATCAACCAGGCGATGCGATGGACCAGCACGCGGGTCTTGCCGGAGCCGGCGCCCGCCAGTACCAGCATGTTGCCCGGCGGCGCGGACACGGCCTCACGCTGATGCGTGTTGAGGTGATCGAGGAGGGGCGATTCGGACATGCAGGGCTCACCACAGGGCAGAGAAGTCGAGGGGCGGGGCAGCGGGTCGGGGGCTGCCCCTGTTCAGGCATCCACCTTATCACAGCGGCCTGCCCTGCTCTTCCCTGCACGCGTCATCCCTGACAGGTGACGCTTGTACGGCACTCAGTGCGTATCGAAGTCGTGATCATCGATGCGCAGGGTGGCAAGGCTCTTCTTGACCGCTTCCAGCTGCTCCTTGAGCTTGGGACCACGTGCCTTGGCGACCCCCACCGCCAGCGTATCGACGATCACCAGATGCGCGATGCGTGAGCTCATCGGCGTATAGATCTCGGTGTCTTCGTGTACATCGATGTGCAGCGGCAGCGTGACTTCATCCGCCAGCGGCGAGCCGCTGGGACACAGGCCGATGACGGTCGCGCCGGCATCCCGTGCCAGACGCACGCTGGCGATCAGCGCCTTGGTGCGTCCGGTCTGGGAGATGGCGACCACCACGTCGCGCGGACCCAGCGTCACCGCTGACATGTTCTGCATGTGCGGGTCGGTGTAGGCGGCAGTGGAGATCTGCAGACGAAAGAACTTGTGCTGGGCATCGTGGGCCACGGCACCCGAGGCGCCATAGCCGTAGAACTCGACCCGGCTGGCGGAGGCCAGCGAGTGGATGGCACGTGCGACGGCTTCGGCATCCAGACGGTCACGCACTGACAGCAGCGTGCCGATGGTGGAATCGAACAGGGAGTGAGAGAACTCCGCCACGCTGTCGGAGTCATTCATCGAGAACTGGGCGAACTGGGTGCCCGTGGCCAGGCGTTGCGCCAGCTGGAGCTTGAAGTCCTGGAAGCCGGCAAAGCCCATCGCACGACAGAAGCGCACTACCGTCGGTTCACTGACCGAGGATTCACTGGCCAGATCGACGATCCGCATGTGAATCACCTCCTCCGGATGGCGGAGGACGTAACGGGCAACCTTCTGTTCAGAGCGGCGGAAATTCTCCATCCGGCTCCTCAGGTCGTCGAAGATGGCATGACTCACGGCACACTCCTTGCAGACTTCATGGGCATGCCTGAGCTTACGACATCCCCCGGGGGGTGTCGCCATCACAGGCGGTCTATGGTCACAATTTTGTCAAGTGAGCTATAGTAAAACGGTGTGGCGCCAGTGAAAGCCCACATCCTTTGGATGCCATGGAGGTCGAATCATGCGTAATTCAGAGCAGGTAGATACGCTCAAGAACGAGCTTCTCGATATTTTCATGACCCTCGGTGCCGACGAACATCAGGCCCGCAAGAAACAAAGCGCAGTCCGCCACCTCCGCGCCAGACGCGGAATCGAAATGCACAACGAAATCAAGCGCCTGAGCGAGGATTTAAGCGACATCGAAGTGCTGGAAACGGAAAGCGATATCGATACCCACTGATTCTCGGGCGGGGAGCGATACGTCTCCCCGCCGAGCAGTCCCCCATCTCCCTGCCAGCTCAGGGACGAGGGCTTCTGTCTTCCTTGCCGCCATCTCTGATGAGCATGGTCAGCCCCCCTCGCGACATTTTCTTCTGCCTTCGGGCCCTCAGCCTTCATTTCCCTCTGCAACGACTCTGCCTTCTGCCGCGCGCTCGCCACGGTGTCACTCTCGATCGTCCTTCATCTGCACCGACATTCTCTGCCTCATTGTCATGTCATCGCCCAGGACGATGCACCAACAGAGTGCAAGTACACACCGACATGAACGTGACGTCCGCCATCTCCCACACTGAGCATCGAGTCGCCGCCAGGGTGTCGTGCACGGGCCATCTCGGCCAGAAACGCAAGAGGCTCGCCGGATAGGCGAGCCTCTTGTCGTTCTTCAATGCCGTCAGATCCGTGCTGACAGAACATCAGGTCAGCCTGAAGAGTGGGGCCGGGATTACAGGCTGGAGGCGAAGACCACCACCACGCCGATCGGGGCGATGAAGCGCGCCACGAAGCTCCACAGCTTGAAGGCCGAGTCGCTCATGTTGAGCTGACTGCGCACTTCATCACGCCCCATGAACCAGCCGACGAAGACGATGGTCGCCAGGCCGGTCAGCGGCAGCATCAGCTTGCTGGTCGCGTAATCGAGCAGGTCGAAGATGGTCATGCCCTCGAACTTGGCGAACATGCCCAGCGGCGCCACATCACTCCACAGATTAAAGGACAGGATGGTGGCGATCCCCAGCAGCCAGGTCGCGATCCCCGCCACCCAGGCAGAGGCCACGCGTGACATCGGCGTCTTCTCTTCCAGCCATTCGACGATGGGTTCCAGCAGCGAGATGCCTGAGGTCCAGGCCGCGAAGACCAGCAGCACGAAGAACACCACGCCGAACACTTCACCGCCCGGCATATGGCCGAAGGCCAGCGGCAGGGTCTGGAAGATCAGGCCCGGGCCCGCAGCGGCGTCGAGACCATTGGAGAACACCACCGGGAAGATGGCCAGCCCCGCCAGCAGAGCGATGACGGTATCCAGCACCACCACGATCAGCGCGGTACGCCCGATGTTGACGTCATCGGAGAGATAGGAGCCGTAGGCCATCATGATGCCCATGCCCAGTGACAGGGTGAAGAAGGCATGCCCCATCGCCGCCAGCACGCCATCCTTGTCGAGCTTGGAGAAGTCCGGTGTCAGCAGCCAGGCAGCCGCTTCCGCGAAGCCATCAGTGGTCGCCGCATACCCGACCAGCATGACCAGCATGACCGCCAGCAGCGGCATCAGGATCTTGGCGGCACGCTCCAGACCACCCGCGACGCCCCCGGCCACGACCAGGATCACCATCAGCATGAAGGCACTGTGCCAGGCCAGCAGGGTGGTCGGGTCGCCCAGCAGACCACCGAACAGACTGCCTGCCGTGTCAGAGGTCAGGCTTTCGAAGCTGCCACTGGCGGCGTCGGCGATGAAGGCCAGTGCCCAGCCACCGATGACACTGTAGAAGGACAGAATCAGATAGGCGCCGAGCACACCGGCCACCCCGATCAACACCCAGGCGGGGCTACGCTTGAGGCGCGCACTGATGTGACTCATGGTCGAGATCGGGTTCTTCTGTCCCAGGCGGCCCAGCAGCCACTCGGACATCAGGATCGGCAGACCGATCAACAGAATGCAGACCAGATAGACAAGAACGAAGGCACCGCCGCCGCTCTCACCGGTCATGTACGGGAATTTCCAGATGTTGCCCAGTCCGACGGAGGAACCGACGGCGGCCAGGGTGAAGGCCAGGCGAGAAGACCACTGAGCGTGGGAATGCGGTTTGGATGACATGTGAGTCCCTGATTCGTCGCGATGATGCCAGCCACGGGTAGCGGCCTGTGGCATCTTGTTGTGCTTGTTGCATCATGCTGGCGAGACGGAAGGATGAACCGTGGCCGACAGGATGGCGTCGCAGGATCACTGCTGTGGTGCATCTGGCCGTCATCATGGCCGGATAGGCCCGTATGACAGACAGACTGGTGTCGATAGACACGCCGGAATGGACACGCTGCCCGCCCCGGTAAATATCGCCGTGGTAACGACAATAGGTAGGTAAAGTTACTCGATTGACCCGATATCTACCAGCAAGCCACCCTCAGACCATCGCCTCACGATAGAAAACAGCGACTGAGGCCGGAGCCGCCTTGTTGTCAGGAGTATGCACAAACAGGAAAGGGCTTTTCCCCTGACTTATCCACAGAGAAAGGCGTTCCACCCAGGGCTGGAAGAAGGCCAGATTGGTCGCGTCGTCATGATGCCCGATGAAGCGGACCAGCGGTTGGCGTGCGCTGGAGAACACATGCAATGGGCGATGCGGCTTTTCCGAGCGTGCCACGGCAAGCCCTGGATGCGCGGTATCAGGGCCACCGAAGAGTGGACGGACATCCAGCATCACGCGATCGACTCCGTGACTTATCAACAAGCGATTCAACTGTCGTTCCACCGAGCCCTTGGCAAAGAAACTCGGGGCACGGGGCTCCACGGCCCAATCAAGGCCAGCACCCTCGACATGCGCGAAGAATTGCGCAAGACGCGGGAGTACCTCCTCCCCGAGGTCACGCGGCAGCTGGATCATGATCGGCCCCATGCGCGACTTAAGCGGCGCAAGCCGCGCCAGGAATTCCGCCAGCTCCTCCTCGATTCCCTGAAGCCTCAACTCATGGGTCAGTCGTCCCGGCAACTTGAAGCAGAAGCGGAAGTGCTCGGGCGCCTGGCGGGCCCAGCTGGCCACGGCGCTCTCCGGCGGCAGAGCATAGAAGCTGGTATTGCCTTCGACACAGTCGAAGACCTGCGCGTAATCCGCCAGATGCTCGCGCGGGCCACTGCCCGGCAGCAGGCTGCCGCGCCAGTCATCGTTGGCCCACATCGCGAGCCCTAGATGAAGATGCCCCGCCTCGCAAGCTCTGTCATGGCCCGCAGCGTGCGGAACATTCGTCTCCGTCGGTGCGGAGGATGCATGAAAATGGTGCATGAAGGCGCCATAGCTAGAGGAATGTGAGGGTCAAAGGCCCAATACACCGAATAATATCGTCTGCTAGAGCGACGTAAGCACAATAAAAACTGTCATCACGGCGTGCTATGGTCCGCTTCCTGCATGAACCGTCACAGGCGAACCACCCCTCGCCGCGACATCGCTTTCTGCCCGCCACAAGCAGGTCGGAAGCCATCATTGTTGACTGCCCATACCCCGGAGCCTGTCATGACTGCTTTCCAACGACTCATCCTGCGTGCCAACGACAGCCGCTCCCGTGCGGCCAATGCCATCACGCTGCGTAGCCTGATCACGCTCTTCGAGGGCTGTCTGCTGGTGGCACTCGGCGTGCGCCTGCTGCAGGCCGGCGGCTTGCTGGTCAGTGGTACTGCCGGGATGTCATTGCTTGGCTCGGACCTGACGGGCTTGAGCTTCGGCAGTCTGTTCTTCCTGATCAACCTGCCCTTCTACGGGCTGGCCTGGAAGCAGCTGGGGCTCAACTTCACGCTGCGCACCCTGGGATGCGTCAGTCTGCTCTCGGTCCTGACGGATCTACTGGCGGTCAGTCTGCCGCTGGGCGACGTCAATCTGCCGGTGGTGGCGATTGCCGCAGGCCTGCTCATCGGGCTGGGGGTCACCCTGCTGTTTCGCGAGAACGCCTCCCTCGGCGGACTCAACATTCTCGCGCTGGATCTGGAGCAACGCTTCGCCATCCATGCAGGCCGCACGACTTTCGCCTTCGATCTGCTGCTGATCGCGCTCGCCGCGCTGGTCTATCCCTGGCCGCAGGTCATCTGCTCGGCACTGGCGTTCGCCACGCTGTCTTTCGTACTGGGCCGCTACCACCGCCGCACGCCTCAAGGATCAGATGCCAGCACCACCGCTCAAGACGATGGCAAGCAGGTGCAGGCAGCTCACTAGCGGCGACCACGCCCGCCATTGGAGCCGCCGCCGCCCTTGTACGACGAGCTCTTGCCCCCGGCACTTCTGCCGCCAGGATTCTTCTTGCCAAAGGTCTTGCTACCAGAAGACTTGCTACCAGAGGACTTTTCGCCAGCCCCCCTGCTCGCCGCATCGCGCTCATCGCGACGCTCTCCGGCCTTGCCACGCGTGCGTGGCTTGAGGCCGCTCGCGAGCTTGCCCGCGCCATTGGCGTTCTTGCTGCCCGGCTGGGAGCCGCCCTTGCCGGGGCTGCTGCGTTCCTGATTGCCACGAGCGGATCTGGACTCATCGGTACGCTCCCGCCGCCCCGCCCCTTCCTGGCGAGCACCCGAGCGTTGGCCTGTCTTGGGCTGACCTGAGCCGCGCTGATCCGAGCTGCGCTGGCCCATGGCGCGCTTGCTGCTGTCCTCGCGCCGAGCACCACCACGCCGGCCGCTATCCGTATCCTGCGCGGCACGCTGATGGCGCGCGGCAGTCGCGTGCTGGGAAGGCGTCGGCGCCTCCGCCAGTCGTGAGGCCTCCTCGGTACCACTGGAGCCTTCGATCATCCGATGGATGTCGTCCATCTCGCGCTGGGTGAGATAGCGCCATTCGCCGATGCCCAGCCCGTCCAGGCTGACATTCATGATGCGAACCCGCTTGAGCTTGAAGACCTCATAGCCCAGCGCCTCGCACATGCGGCGAATCTGGCGATTGAGCCCCTGCGTCAGGATGATGCGGAACACATAGGTGGAAATCTGCTCGATGCGGCACGGCTGGGTGATGGTATCCAGAATCGGCACGCCGGCTGCCATGCGCTTGAGAAAGTCCGGGTTGATCGGCTTGTCGACCCGCACCACATATTCCTTCTCGTGGGCGTTGCCGGCCCGCAGGATCTTGTTGACGATGTCGCCGTCACTGGTCAGGAAGATCAGGCCATCGGAGGGCTTGTCGAGGCGACCGATCGGGAAGATCCGCTTGGGATGGCCGATGTAGTCAATGATGTTGCCTTCCACGTGACGCTCGGTGGTACAGGTGATGCCCACCGGCTTGTTGAAGGCCAGATAGACCGCTTCCTGCTTGGCCTTCAACGGCTTGCCGTTGACCAGCACCTCATCGCCCGGCGCGACCTTGGTGCCCATCTCGGGGACGACACCATTGATGGTCACTCGCCCTTCGGCGATATGGCGATCCGCCTCGCGCCGCGAGCAGAAGCCCGTTTCGCTGATGAACTTGTTGAGGCGGGTAAGCGATGCGTCGCGATCAGTCATGGCAGGTCACGTGCGTGCGCCGGGCGATGAACGCGCAGCGGACGTAAGAGGATAAGAAGGCAGGCGCACAGGATACCAAAAACGGCAGCCCTGAGGCTGCCGTTGGCACGATGAGACTGAGCTCATCTGCTGCTGCGCCAGACATGACGCAGCCGTCTTGCATCGCGGATCACTCGACCGTGACGCTCTTGGCCAGGTTGCGCGGCTGATCGACATCGGTGCCCTTGAGCACGGCGACATGGTAGGACAGCAGCTGCAGCGGCAGAGTGTAGAGAATCGGTGCCAGCACTTCGCTGACATGTGGCATGCGCAGCACGCGCACGCCTTCGCTCTCTTCGAGACTGATGTTCTCGTCAGCGAAGACGAACAGCTCCCCGCCACGTGCACGCACTTCCTGCAGGTTCGACTTGAGCTTCTCGAGCAGCTCGTCGTTGGGTGCCACCGCGACCACCGGCATGTCGGCATCCACCAGCGCCAACGGGCCGTGCTTCAGCTCGCCCGCCGGATAGGCCTCGGCGTGGATATAGGAGATTTCCTTGAGCTTGAGCGCGCCTTCCAGCGCGATGGGGAACTGGGTGCCACGCCCGAGGAACAGCGCGTTGTGCTTGTCGGCGAAGGCCTCGGAGAGACGCTCGATCTCGCTGTCCATGGCCAGCGCCTTGGTGACCAGTGATGGCAGCTGACGCAGCTCACGCACCACCTCGGCTTCCCCGGCCTCATCGCCACCCCGCACGCGACGCAGCGACAGCGTCAGCAGCATCAGGCCGACCAGCTGGGTGGTGAAGGCCTTGGTGGAGGCGACGCCGATTTCCGGTCCGGCCATGGTCATCAGGCTGAGGTCCGATTCACGCACCAGCGAGCTGCCCGGCACGTTGCAGATCGCCAGACTGCCGAGGAAGCCGCCCAGCGACTGGGCATAGCGCAGTGCGGACAGCGTGTCGGCGGTCTCGCCGGACTGGGACAGGGTGACGAACAGGGTGCCATCGGCCACCACCACCGGACGGTAGCGGAACTCGGAGGCGACCTCGACCGCCGCCGGAATGCCGGCCAGACGCTCGATCCAGTAACGCGCCACCATGCCGGCGTGGTAGCTGGTACCACAGGCGACGATCTGCACCTGCTTGACCTGACGGAAGAGGTTTTCCGCCTCGCTGCCGAAGCTGCGCACCAGCACGTGATCACCGTTCAGGCGACCTTCCAGCGTGGCAGCCAGCACACGGGACTGCTCGTGGATTTCCTTGAGCATGAAGTGGCGATAGTCGCCCTTGGAGGCGGCATCCTGCGCGTGCTCGAAGGTCTGGACCGGGCGCTCGTTGGCCTCGGTGATCAGACGCTCGCCCTGCTCGAAGATCTCGATCTGCTCGGCGGTCATGCGCACCAGATCGCCTTCCTTGAGATAGATGAAGCGATCGGTGACCTGCAGCAGCGCCAGCTGATCGGAGGCCAGGAAGTGCTCGTCGATCCCGACACCGATCACCAGCGGGCTGCCCTGACGCGCGCCGATCAGCACGTCCGGCTGGGCACGATGCACCACGCCCAGCGCGAAGGCGCCATCCAGCAGGGCGACGGCCTTCTGAACGGCGGTCAGCAGGTCCTGGCTCAGGGTGTATTCACGCGCCAGCAGGTGGGCGACCACCTCGGTGTCGGTCTCGGAGGTGAAGACATACCCCTGACCTTGCAGCTCGCGCTTGAGCGTCTCGTAATTCTCGATGATGCCGTTGTGGACCACGGCCAGGCTGTCACCGGACTGGTGCGGGTGAGCATTGGCTTCACTCGGCGCCCCATGCGTGGCCCAGCGAGTGTGAGCGATACCCACGCGTCCCTTGAGCGGTGATTCTTCGAGACGCTCCTGCAACGCCGCGACCTTGCCCAGCGCACGCACGCGATTCAAGCGGCCCTCTTCGGACAGCACGGCCATGCCGGCACTGTCATAGCCACGGTATTCGAGGCGGTGCAGACCCTCGAGCAGGATGTTCTGGACGTTACGACTGGCGACGGCGCCTACGATGCCACACATGAGCAATCTCCTTATGCTGTTGCTGGCGCCACGAGCGGGGCGATCAACACCTCGACTCCATGAGCGCGAATCTGGTCACGCGCAGCATCAGGCAACGCGTCATCGGTTATCAGGGTACTGATGCTGGACCAGGCCAGCTCCAGGTTGGGAATGCGACGGCCCAGCTTGTGGGATTCCGCCATCACCACGACTTCTCGCGACACCTCGGCCATCACGCGTGACAGGCCGATCAGCTCATTGAAGGTGGTAGTGCCACGTTCGAGGTCCAGACCATCCGCGCCGAGGAAGACCTGGTCGAAGTCGTAGCTGCGCAGCACCTGCTCCGCCACCTGTCCCTGGAAGGAATCGGAGTGCGGATCCCAGGTACCACCGGTCATCAGCAATACCGGCTCGTTTTCCAGCTCGCGAATGGCATTGGCCACGCTCAGCGAGTTGGTCATCACGATCAGGTCATCACGCCCCTTGAGCTCGGGGATCAGCACCACCGTGGTGGTACCGCTGTCGATGATGATGCGCTGATGGGCGCCGATACGGCTGGCTGCCAGGCGGGCAATGGCCTGCTTGGCGGCACTGACCGGTTCGTCATGCACCAGCAGTTCACGCGGCATGGCCACGGCGCCGCCGTAGCGCCTGAGCAGCAGGCCGCTCTTCTCGAGAAAGGCCAGATCCTTGCGGATGGTGACCTCGGAAGTGGCGAGTTCCCGCGCCAGTGCCTCGACACTGACTTCACCGTCACGTCCCAGTTGTTCGAGGATCTGGTGACGCCGTTGTGGTGTCAGACGCTTGGACATCAGGGCCCCCTATAAAGTTTCGAAACGAAAGATAAGTGAGGAATAACGAAACATCAAGTGAAAGACGAGACAGGATGAGACGATTCATTCCTGCACGCCGTTCCACAGAGCTGACCGCGATGACAAAACGGGGAGACACCTGTCGGTGCCTCCCCGTTTCTGATGCCCACCTTCACTCACCAGCAAGCATCGCGACTGAAGCTGCCGTTCACTTCTTGGTCGGACGCGGCCATTCCGGCTTGTCGATACGCTTGCCACGCGCCACGCTCAACGCACCTTCGGCGACATCGCGGCTCAGGGTCGAGCCAGCGCCCACGGTGGCACCCGCACCGATCTTGAGCGGCGCCACCAGCGCGGAGTTGGAGCCGATGAAGGCATTGTCACCAATTTCGGTTCGGAACTTGTTGGCACCGTCATAGTTGCAGGTGATGGTGCCGGCACCGACGTTGACTGCCTCGCCGAGGGTGGCATCACCGACATAGCTCAGGTGATTGATCTTGGCGTTCACGCCCACCTGGGCATTCTTGGTCTCGACGAAGTTGCCGATGCGCGCGCCGCGCGCCAGTTCGGTTCCAGGACGCAGACGTGCGAAGGGCCCGACATTGTTGTCACCTTCCAGTACCGCACCATCGATGACGCTATGCGGCGCGATGTTGGCGCCGGCACCGATGGTGGCATTGCGGATCACGCAGTGGGCGCCGATGACCACATCATCCGCCAGGGTGACGTCGCCTTCGAAGATGCAGCCGACATCGATGCTGATGTCAGTGCCGATGGTCAGCTTGCCGCGCACGTCGATGCGCGCCGGGTCCGCCAGGCTGGCACCTTCGGTCATCAGGCGGTTGGCCTCACGACGCTGGAAGGCGCGCTCGAGATCGGCCAGCTGCAGACGATTGTTGACGCCCTGCACTTCCTCGACCGCCGCCGGCTGGGCGGTGGCGATGTTGACACCTTCGCTGGCCGCCATGGCGATGATGTCGGTCAGGTAGTACTCGCCCTGGGCGTTGTCGGCGGACAGCGCAGGCAGCCAGCGCTTGAGCTGGGCACCGGTGGTGGCGAGGATACCGGTGTTGCCTTCCTGGATGGCCAGCTGCTCCGGCGTGGCATCCTTGTGCTCGACGATGGCGCTGACGCGACCTTCGCTATCGCGCACGATACGGCCATAGCCTGTCGGGTCTTCCAGAATCACCGTCAGCAGGCCAAGAGTCTGCTCACTGACTTCGGCCAGCAGCGCCTCGAGGGTCTCGCGACGAATCAGCGGCACATCGCCATACAGGATCAGCACCTTGCCATCGCCGATGGCTTCCAGTGACTGGGCCACGGCGTGACCGGTGCCCTTCTGCTCTGCCTGAACGGCAAAGCTCGCGCCGGTGTCGGCCAGCTGCTGCTGCACACGCTCACCACCATGACCGATGACGACATTCAGATGCGCACCGTCCAGGCCTGCAGCGGTGTCAGCCACATGACGCACCATCGCCTTGCCTGCCAACGGGTGCAGCACCTTCGGCAATTTGGAACGCATGCGGGTGCCCTGGCCTGCGGCAAGAATGACGACGTCGGTACGCTCTGCACTGCTCATCGGTGAACTCCTGTAGAAAGCGGGTCTTCATACCTGAAGCCCCTGAAAATAATGGCGCCATCATAGCAGCTGAACCCTGAGCTGCCAGTGACGAGGTTTACCCACGGCCCTGTCGCCGAGAACAGACCCGCGAAAGCATCAGTCGCCCGCAAGACACCTGAGCCATCTCTCCGATGGGCTCGACACCCTTCCTGATGAGCCCGGTCAGTCCCCGGCGTCACAGGAACGACCTTCGATGGCTAGAGGCATCAGTCCTCTCGGGCATAAAAAAAGGCGACCCGAAGGTCGCCTCTTTCCTGTCACTGGCCGTCATGGCCCAGTGCATCTCAGCGCGTGTGACGACGCATCTGCTGCACGGTGCGCAGCTTGGCCATCGCCTCGGCCAGTTCGGCCGTGGCGCGTGAGTATTCCAGTTCGGAAGCCTGATCGTTCATGGCCTTCAAGGCCACTTCCTTGGCTTCCTGGGCTGCCGCCTCATCCAGATCGTCGGCACGTACTGCGGTGTCGGCGAGGACTGAAACGAGGTTCGGCTGCACTTCGAGGAATCCACCACTGACGTAGTAGATTTCCTCAGCCCCACCCTGACGCTGAACGCGAATCGGGCCGGGTTGCAGCTCGGTCAGCAGCGGTGCGTGACCCGGCATGATGCCGAGGTCACCTTCGCTGCCGGCAGCCACGAGACGCTCGACCAGGCCGGAAAAGATGCCTTTCTCAGCGCTGACGATGTCGCAATGGACGCTCATAGCCATACCTGTTTCCTCATGCCTGAACAGGGAAATTACATGCCCTTGGCTTTCTCGACAGCTTCGTCGATGGTGCCGACCATGTAGAACGCCTGCTCCGGCAGTGCGTCATATTCGCCGTCCAGGATACCCTGGAAGCCGCGGATGGTGTCCTTGAGGGACACGTACTTGCCCGGCGCGCCGGTGAAGATTTCCGCCACGAAGAACGGCTGTGACAGGAAGCGCTGGATCTTGCGCGCACGTGCCACGGTCTGCTTGTCTTCGTCAGACAGCTCGTCCATCCCGAGGATGGCGATGATGTCCTTCAGCTCCTTGTAGCGCTGCAACACACCCTGAACGTTACGGGCAGTGTTGTAGTGCTCCTCGCCGACGACCAGCGGGTCGAGCTGACGAGAGGTGGAGTCGAGCGGGTCAACGGCCGGATAGATACCCAGCTCGGCAATCTGACGAGACAGTACGACAGTCGCGTCAAGGTGCGAGAAGGTGGTCGCCGGAGACGGGTCGGTCAAGTCATCCGCGGGGACGTAGACGGCCTGCACGGAAGTGATCGAGCCGGTCTTGGTAGAAGTGATGCGCTCCTGCAGGACGCCCATCTCTTCCGCCAGTGTCGGCTGATAACCCACCGCGGACGGCATACGACCCAGCAGTGCGGACACTTCGGTCCCTGCCAGGGTGTAACGATAGATGTTGTCGACGAACAGCAGAACGTCACGACCTTCGTCACGGAACTTCTCGGCGATGGTCAGGCCGGTCAGTGCCACGCGCAGACGGTTGCCGGGCGGCTCGTTCATCTGACCGTAGACCAGGGCAACCTTGTCGAGAACGTTGGATTCCTTCATTTCGTGGAAGAAATCGTTACCTTCACGAGTACGCTCACCCACGCCCGCGAACACGGAGTAACCGCTGTGCTCGGTGGCGATGTTACGGATCAGCTCCATCATGTTGACGGTCTTGCCGACACCGGCGCCGCCGAACAGACCGACCTTGCCGCCCTTGGCGAACGGGCAGACCAGGTCGATGACCTTGATGCCGGTTTCCAGCAGCTCGTTTGATGCTGCCTGTTCCGCGAAGCTCGGGGCTGCACGGTGGATCGGCATGTGCTCATCCGCACCCACGTCACCCGCTTCATCGATCGGCTGACCCAGCACGTTCATGATGCGACCCAGAGTCGCCGTGCCGACCGGCACGGAGATCGGAGCACCAGTGCTCTCAACTGCGAGACTGCGCTTGAGGCCTTCGGTCGAACCCATTGCGATAGTACGGACCACGCCGTCGCCCAGCTGCTGCTGGACTTCGAGTACGGTCTCGCTATCGGCGACGTTCAGGGCGTCGTAGACCTTGGGCACTGCGTCCCGCGGAAACTCGACGTCAATCACCGCGCCGATGATTTGTACGATACGTCCGCTCATTCCTGGTTCCTCTTAAACCTGCGATTGAAACCTGCTTGCCTGTTGCCACGCTGTCATCAGACGGCGGCGGCACCGGATACGATCTCGGAGATTTCCTGAGTGATCGCTGCCTGGCGGGCCTTGTTGTAGACCAGCTGGAGGTCGTCGATCAGGTCGCCGGCGTTATCGGTCGCACTCTTCATTGCGATCATTCGCGCTGCCTGTTCGCAGGCGATGTTCTCGACCACGGCCTGATAGACCTGGGCCTCGACATAGCGCTTGAGCAGCTTGTCGAGCAACGAGACGGCATCCGGCTCATACAGGTAGTCCCATGTAGTGGGACCGGTTTCTTCGTCGTTCTGATCAGCTTCGAGAGGAAGCAGCTGACGCACGACCGGCTTCTGCGTCATGGTGTTGACGAACTCGTTGAACACCACGTACAGACGGTCGAGGCTGCCCTCGTCGAATGCGTCCAGCATGGCCTTGACGCTACCGATCAGATCCTGGGTACCCGGGGAATCCCCGAGACCGGACTTGGCGGCAAGCAGGTTGCCACCGTAGTTGCGGAAGAAGGTACCGGCCTTGGAGCCGAGGGCACAGAAGTCCACCTCGACACCCTGGTCGCGCCAGCTCTTCGCATGCTTGGTGACAGCCTTGAACAGATTGGCGTTCAGGCCACCACACAGGCCGCGATCACTGGAGACCACGATATAACCGACACGCTTCACATCGCGTTCCATCAGATACGGATGGCGATATTCCGGGTTGGCCCGGGCGATGTGTCCTACAACCTTGCGGATCTGATGGGCATAAGGCTGGCTGGCCGCCATGCGATCCTGCGCTTTACGCATCTTCGACGCAGCCACCATTTCCATGGCGCTGGTGATCTTTTGCGTATTTTTGATGCTCCCGATCTGGGAGCGAATCTCTTTTGCAGCTGCCATAGCGATCTGCCTTATTCATGCCACCCGAAGGGAAACGACAAGGCCCGGACTGGCCGGGCCATGTCACTTACCAGCTCTGGGTCGCCTTGAACTTCTCGACGCCAGCCTTGAGACCATTCTTGATCTCGTCATCGTAGCCGCCGGACTGATTGATCTTGTCCAGAAGATCCGCGTGCTCGGAGCGCATGTAGTCAAGCAGCGCTTTCTCGAAGCCCAGCACCTTGGCGACTTCGACGTCGTCCAGGTAGCCTTCGTTGGCCGCGAACAGCGAGATCGCCATGTCGGCCACGGACATCGGAGAGTACTGCTTCTGCTTCATGAGCTCGGTGACACGCTGACCGTGCTCGAGCTGCTTGCGGGTCGCTTCGTCCAGATCGGAGGCGAACTGCGAGAAGGCTGCCAGTTCACGGTACTGAGCCAGTGCCAGACGCACACCACCACCCAACTTCTTGATGATCTTGGTCTGGGCAGCACCACCGACACGGGAAACAGACAGACCCGCGTTGATGGAAGGACGGATACCGGAGTTGAACAGGCTGGTCTCGAGGAAGATCTGACCGTCGGTGATGGAGATCACGTTGGTCGGAACGAACGCGGAGACGTCGCCACCCTGGGTCTCGATGATCGGCAGCGCGGTCAGGGAGCCGGTCTTGCCTTTCACTTCACCCTTGGTGAACTGCTCGACATAATCGGCGTTGACGCGTGCAGAACGCTCAAGCAGACGGGAGTGGAGATAGAAGACATCACCCGGGTAGGCTTCACGGCCCGGCGGACGCTTGAGCAGCAGGGAGATCTGACGATACGCCCATGCCTGCTTGGTCAGATCGTCATAGACGATCATCGCGTCTTCGCCGCGGTCGCGGAAGTACTCGCCCATGGTGCAACCGGCGTACGGTGCCAAGAACAGCATGGCAGCCGGGTCGGAGGCACCAGCCGCGACGATGATGGTGTGTTCCATCGCGCCGTGCTCTTCGAGCTTGCGCACGACGTTGGCGATGGTGGACTGCTTCTGGCCGACGGCGACGTAGACGCAGGTAATGCCCTTGCCCTTCTGATTGATGATGGCATCAATCGCGATGGCGGACTTACCGATCTGGCGGTCACCGATGATCAGCTCACGCTGACCACGGCCGATCGGCACCATGGCATCGATGGACTTCAGACCAGTCTGCACCGGCTGGTCGACCGGCTCACGGGCGATGACGCCCGGAGCGACCTTCTCGACCGCGTCAGTCAGCTTGGCGTCGATCGGGCCTTTGCCGTCAATCGGGTTACCCAGAGCATCGACCACACGGCCGACCATTTCCGGACCCACCGGCACTTCGAGAATGCGACCGGTGCACTGCGCGGTCATGCCTTCTTCGAGTTGCAGGTAGTCGCCCAGGACGACAGCGCCGACGCTATCACGCTCAAGGTTGAGCGCCATACCAAAGACGCCACCCGGGAATTCAATCATCTCACCGAACATGACGTCTGCGAGGCCGTGGATCTGCACGATGCCGTCGGAGACGCTGACGATGGTGCCCTGATTACGGGCTTCGGATGCGACGTCAAGCTTTTCGATACGCTGCTTGATGATGTCGCTGATCTCGGAAGGATTCAGTTGCTGCATGCCATGTCCCTCGGACTCAGGAGTTCAGTGCTTCGGAAAGCCGGGCCAGCTTGCCGCGCACGGAGCCGTCAATGACGGTATCTCCGGCACGGATGATGACGCCGCCGAGCAGCGTACTATCCACCTGAGTGGTAATGGAGATGTCGCGGTTCAGACGCTTGCGCAGGGCGGTGGCGAGCTTCTCTTCCTGCTCGCTTTCCAGTGCAAAGGCGGACACCAGGGTCACCTCGACACGCTGTTCCTGCTCGGCCTTCTGGGCCTCGAACAATTCGGCCACGGAGGGCAGGGCCGCGAGGCGGTCCTGCTCACCGAGAGTCCGGATGAAGTTGCGTGCGTTGTCGTCCAACGCGTCGCCGCACACGTCAATGAAGGTGTCGACCTTGTGCTCGGTAGAGAGCTTCGGGTTGTCGAGCACCGCCTTGACGGTCGCGTCGACAGCGACGTTCGCCGCTGTCGACAACATTCCGGACCAGGCCTCTAGCGCCTGCTGGCCGCGTGCAAACTCGAACGCCGCCTTGGCGTACGGGCGAGCCGCGGTGGAGGTAGACGTTTCAGCCATGGAATCAGTCTCCTCAGAGCTCAGCAGCGAGTTTGTCAATCAGCTCGCGGTGCTTGGCTTCGTCGATGGAGGATTCCAGGATGCGCTCTGCACCGATCACTGCCAGAGATGCGACCTGACCACGGAGCTCGTCCTTGGCCTGGTTGATCTCCTGGGTGATCTCTGCGCGCGCCTGAGCGACCATACGCTCGCCTTCGGCACGGGCAGCTTCACGAGCTTCCTCGATCATCTGGTTGGAACGCTTGTGCGCCTGCTCAATGATGCTTGCTGCTTCTTCCTTGCTTTCCCGCAGTGTCTCGCTGGCTTTTTCCTGCGCCAGTTCGAGGTCACGGGTAGCACGGCTGGCAGCATCCAGACCATCTGCAATCTTCTTCTGACGTTCTGCCAGAGCCTGTGTGACCGGCGGCCAGACATACTTCATGCAGAAGAAAACGAAGACCGCAAAGGCGATGGCCTGACCAATCAGGGTTAAGTTCAGATTCACGCCAGCACCTCTCGCTTCACGATTGTTGGGTCATAAACACGGTTGGCCTGTGGCCAGCCGATGTTTAACCGACAAACGGGTTGGCGAAGGTGAAGAACAGCGCGATACCGACACCGATCATGGTCACGGCATCCAGCAGACCAGCGACGATGAACATCTTGACCTGCAGCTGCGGGATCATTTCCGGCTGACGCGCGGCGCCTTCCAGGAACTTGCCACCGAGGATACCGAAACCGATGGCGGTGCCCAGGGCGCCCAGACCGATCAGCAGGGAGACGGCGATAGCGGTCATGCCAAGAACTTGTGCTTCCATTGTGGAACTCCAGTTTTAGTCAAGTTTAAGTCAAGGGTTGAGGGTGTGAGCAGAGCTCGGAAATCTTGCCCCGCGCCACGAATGGCACGGGGCGGGTACATCAGTGATCTTCGCTGGCCATGCTCAGATAGACGATGGTCAGCATCATGAAGATGAATGCCTGCAAGGTGATGACCAGGATATGGAAGACTGCCCACGGGAAGTGGAGCGGCAGCTGCCAGATACCGACCAGCGAGATCAGAATGAAGATCAACTCGCCTGCATACATGTTACCGAACAGACGCAGCGCCAGAGAGATCGGCTTGGCGATCAGCGTCACGAATTCAAGCAGGAAGTTGACCGGGATCAGCGCGATCTGTGCCAGCTTGTTCGGGGTATTGAACGGGTGCAGCGTCAGTTCGGCCACGAAGCCCTTGAGGCCCTTGACGCGAATGGAGTAGAAGATGATCAGCGCGAACACGGACAGTGACATGCCCAGTGTGGCGTTGATGTCGGTGGACGGTACCACCTTGAAGAACACGTGAGCCGGATCGGCGCCGAACATCTCGCCAACCTTGGCAGCAACGCCCGGCAGCCAGTCGACGGGGACCAGGTCCATCAGGTTCATCAGGAAGATCCAGCAGAAGATCGTCAGCGACAGCGGCGCGATCAAGCGGGAACGACCGTGGAAGGTCTCCTTGACGGACTGATCGACGAACTCGACCATCAGCTCGACGAAGTTCTGCAGACCACTCGGCACGCCGGTGGTCGCGGACTTGGCGACCTTGCGGAACAGGCACAGGAAGATCAGACCCAGCCCGATGGACCAGCCCATGGTGTCCAGATGGATGGCCCAGAAGCCCATGTCGGAGGCTTCCTGGGCACTGTGCGCCATGGACCACCCGTGTTCGGGGTGGTTACCGAACGTCAGATTCTGCAGGTGGTGCTGAATATATTCGGAGGGACTCGGGTTGGTGCCTGCCATTACTCTGCCTCAGGTTCGTGTGTACGGTGTTCGCTTCACCAGCCAGGGGCCCAGCCAGTGAACCGCCATTGCCGCCACGTAAGCGCAAAAAAATAAAGCGGGGTTTGAGGGCGGCACTGCAATGAAGAAGAATGCAAACAATACGGCCGTCAAACCGAACTTACCGGCCTCAGCCTGATAGAAGGCCTTGACCATCGCCTGGGCGTAACGTGCACCCGTCACGCGCAATGAACGCCAGGCAAAGAACAGGTTGGGCAGCAGGCAGACCAGGCCACCACACAGGGCAGACAATGCCGCGCCGCTTCCCTTGCTCACCCAGGACAGGAGTACGGCACACAGAATCACCAGCGCCTGGCCCCAGAGAAGTCGCGCGACCTGAGGGCGTCGCAAGGCAGCGGGTGTCGTCTTGTGCATCGTGAACCTGTCCATCGCAGTGATGACTCTCGCCAATCCCTGTCACTGCGCATCCTGCAGCCGGGGAGCAAACTCGCCGGATTATAGGGGAGCGCCGCATCGCCATCAACCAAACTGCCGGCTAAATTCCTTGATCTTTCGCAAGCTTACGACCAAAGCCTCACCATCTTGCGTGAAACAGATGACAGTTGGCTTACGTTGACAGTCGCTTGCGATGCAGGCGACGTAGGGTTGCGCCTATCACAACCCGCCGTCAAGACGATCTTGCCGCTCCGGTCAGAGAAACGCACTTCATGGCCCTGCGACAATGCGTCACAGGGCCACGAAAACGACCAGAGAAGCACGGAAAGGCTCGATGTCAGCCGATCACCTGCACCGAAGGCACGCCATGCCTAGTGGATATGACCGAGAATGCCATCCAGCTCATCCAGGCTGGTATAGGAGATGGTGACCTTGCCCTTGCCGCTCTTGCCATGACGGATATTGACCGCCGCCCCCAACTGCTCTGACAGCCGGGTCTCCAGGCGCTGGATGTCCGCATCTGGCCTGGGTGCGGAAGGCTTGGTCTGCTCCCCTTTCTGCACGCTTTTCACCAGCGCTTCCGTCTGGCGCACGGTCAGCTCACGCTCGACCACCTCATGAGCCAGCTTGCGCTGACGTGCAGGACTGAGCCCGATCAGGGTACGGGCATGGCCCATGTCCAGCTCACCGCGTTCCAGCAGTGTCTGCACTTCCTGGTCCAGCGTCAGCAGACGCAACAGGTTAGCCACTTGCGCACGTGAGCGACCGACGGCATCCCCGACCTGCTGCTGAGTCAGTTCGAACTCGTCGAGCAGGCGCTTGAGCGCCATGGCCTCTTCGACCGGATTGAGATTCTCGCGCTGGATGTTCTCGATCAGCGCCAGAGCCAGCGCGATCTCGTCACTGATGCCTTCCCGGATGACGGCCGGAATGGTGTCCAGTTCCGCCAGCTGGGACGCCCGCCACCGCCGTTCACCCGCGATGATCTCGTAACGTCCTTCCGCGATGGGCCGCACCACGATGGGCTGCATGACCCCCTGGGCGCGAATGGAATCCGCCAGTTCTTCCAGCGCTTCCGGCTGGATGTCACGCCGCGGCTGGTACTTGCCACGTTGCAACTGCCCCAGTGGCAGGCGCTCGAGGCGCTCGCCGGACAGCACGGCTGCCTCGGCCCCGGTATCCGTCGCACCACCAGCGGCATTCCCGCCGTCGGGCGACAAGGCGTCAGTCGTGGCCGCCGGCAGGGCGCCTTCGGCATCAGATTCGGCATGGCGGCGGCGATTGCCAGCGCCGATCAGGGCATCCAGGCCCCTTCCCAGGGCACGCTTACGCGTCATGGACCTTCCTCGGTGAAGTTACAGCGAGAGACGACGAATCAATTCCTTGGCGAGCACGCGATAGGCCTGGCTGCCACGCGACAGACGCGCGTACTTGGTGACCGGCAGACCATGGCTCGGCGCTTCGGCCACCCGCACGTTGCGTGGAATGGTGGCCTTGATCAGGGTATCGCCAAAGTAATCGGAAAGTTGCTTGCTGACATCGCGGGTCAGACTGTTGCGGGCGTCGTACATGGTGCGCACGATCCCGAACACGTCGAGGGCCGGATTCACGTTGCCCTGTATCTGCTCGACGGTATCCAGCAGCGCTGACAGGCCTTCCAGAGCATAGAACTCGCACTGAAGGGGAATCAGGACACCATGGGCGGCGGTCAGGGCATTGACGGTCAGCATGTTGAGCGAGGGCGGGCAGTCGATCAGCACCACGTCGTATTCCGAGGCGATCGGGGCGAGTGCCTCGGCAAGACGCCGCTCGCGCCCTTCGACATCCAGCAGGTCGACTTCGGCGGCCGTGAGATCGCCATTGCCCGGCAACAGGGCATAGCCGGCATCCGGGCAGTCGAGAATCACGTCGCTGGCCCGCAGTTCACCCAGCAGCACGTCCAGCACACTGCCTTCCAGGTCATGCTTGTCGATGCCACTGCCCATGGTGGCGTGGCCCTGGGGGTCGAGGTCGATCAGCAATACGCGGCGATCGAGCGCCGCCAGCGAAGCGGCGAGATTGACGGCTGTCGTGGTCTTGCCGACACCACCTTTCTGGTTGGTCAGCGCGATGATCTTGGTCACGAGCGACTTCCTTGGTTCCTTGAGAAGCGGGGCCTTTGGCACCAGCCGCATGCTCACGAGGGCAGATCATGGATCTGCCCTCCCAGAGCCTCAGGCTGCCTGCCTTTTGCGCCCGGCACAATCCCTGCACGCGCCGCGAGACGAGCGGTCAGTCGCGTTTCAAGCGCAGAAGGTGACGTTCACCTTCTTCTCCCGGGACACACAGTCTGAGCGTCTCGACCAGCGAGACACCCGCCGGCAACCGCGCGATCTCGTCATTGGGGATGCGACCTTTCATCGCCAGCCATTCGCCGCCTTCTGCCAGTACGGCGCCTGACAGATTGACGAAGGCGTCAGTATCGGCGAAGGCCCGCGAGATGATCTGCTCGAAGGGCGCACCATCATAGGCTTCGATACGCACCTGAGTCGGGCTCAGGTTGTTCAGGCCCAGCTCGTGGCCGGCCTGAATCTGGAAACGCACCTTCTTGCCATTCGAATCCAGCGGTACGACAGCGATGTCGGGACGCATGATCGCGATCACGAGACTCGGCAGGCCCGGGCCGGCACCGACGTCCAGCAGGCGTGGCCCGCTGATGTGGGGCAGCACGCTGAGGCTATCCAGCAGATGGCGCGTCACCATCGCCTCCGGCTCACGTACCGCGGTGAGGTTATAGGCGCGATTCCACTTGTGCAACAGCACCAGCAGCGTCATCAGCTGCGCATGCTGCTCATCACTCAGCGCCACTCCCATGGCGCTGGCACCGCGACTGAGCAACTGGGCGCAACGCGCACGCTGCGTCTCGTTGAGCGTCTGACTCATTGCGCGACTCCCGTGTCAGCCGTATCGGTATCTGCTGGAGTCTCCGCCTTGATCAACTGCCGTTTCTTCAAGTGAATCAACAGGATGGAAACCGCTGCTGGCGTGACACCGGAAATGCGGCCTGCCTGGGCAAGCGTCGCCGGGCGCGCTTCATTGAGCTTCTGCTTGATCTCGTTGGACAGGCCATCGACGGAGTCGTAATCGAGACTGGCCGGCAATTCGGTGTGCTCATGACGACGCAGGCGGTCGATCTCTTCCTGCTGACGCTGGATGTAGCCCGCGTACTTGGCGGTGATCTGCACCTGCTCGGCGATGCGCCAGTCGTCGACTCCTTCCCCTTTCAGGCCTGCCACATCCGGATACTCGAGCTCCGGGCGCTTGAGCAGCTCCATCAGGCTGGCTTCACGCTTGAGCGGTGAACTGAGCTTGTCGCTCAGCGGGGCCAGCTCCGGGCTCTTCGGCGTCAGCCAGGTGCTTTGCAGACGAGCGGTCTCGCGCTCGATCGCTTCGCGCTTCTGCTCGAACGCCGCCCAGCGCGCGTCATCGATCAAGCCGAGTTCGCGGCCCTTGGCAGTCAGACGCAGATCCGCATTGTCCTCGCGCAGCAGCAGACGATATTCGGCACGTGAGGTGAACATGCGATACGGCTCGCGAGTGCCGAGGGTGATCAGGTCATCGACCATCACGCCGGTGTAGGCCTCGTCGCGCAGCGGATGCCAGGCCTCGTCGTCAGTGGCGCGCAAGGCGGCGTTGACGCCTGCCAGCAGGCCCTGGGCACCGGCTTCTTCATAGCCGGTGGTGCCGTTGATCTGACCGGCGAAGTACAGATTCTTGATGAAACGCGTCTCCAGGGAGTGATGCAGGTCCTGGGGATTGAAGAAGTCGTACTCGATGGCGTAGCCGGGACGCGTGATGTGCGCGTTTTCCATGCCACGAATCGAGCGTACCACCTCGAGCTGCGTATCGAAGGGCAGCGAGGTGGAGATGCCATTGGGGTACAGCTCATGGGTATTCAGGCCTTCCGGCTCGATGAAGACCTGGTGGCTGTTCTTGTCGGCGAAGCGATGCACCTTGTCCTCGATGGACGGGCAGTAACGCGGCCCGATGCCATCGATGACGCCGGAGTACATCGGCGAGCGATCGAGATTGGCGAAGATGATCTCGTGAGTGCGCTCGTTGGTATGCGTGATGAAGCAGTTGACCTGCTCCGGATGCATTTCCCGACTGCCCATGTAGGACATCACCGGGCGCGGTGCGTCACCCGGCTGAGCTTCCATCTTGCTGAAATCGACGCTCTTGGCATCGATGCGCGGCGGGGTACCGGTCTTGAGCCGATCAACCCGGAATGGCAGCTCGCGCAGACGTGACGCCAGGCCGTTGGCGGGCGGATCCCCGGCACGTCCACCGGCATGGTGATCCAGGCCGATATGAATCACGCCACCGAGGAAGGTCCCGGTCGCCAGCACCACCGTGGTGGCGTGGAAACGGATGCCGGTCTGGGTGACGACACCCCGTACGGTCTCGCCTTCGACGATCAGGTCTTCCGCACCCTGCTGGAACAGCGTCAGGTTCGGCTGGTTCTCCAGCACGTTGCGAATCGCCGCCTTGTACAGCGCCCGGTCGGCCTGTGCTCGAGTGGCACGTACCGCCGGGCCCTTGCGGGCATTCAGTGTGCGGAACTGGATACCCGCCATGTCGGTTGCCAGGCCCATGGCACCGCCCAGCGCATCGATCTCCTTGACCAGATGGCTCTTGCCGATCCCACCGATGGCGGGATTGCAGGACATCTGCCCCAGGGTCTCGATGTTATGGGTCAGCAGCAGGGTCTGACGGCCCATGCGGGCAGCCGCCAGTGCGGCTTCCGTACCGGCATGACCGCCGCCGATGACGATCACGTCAAAGCGGTTCGGGTAATCCACGTTGGCACCTCGGGGTATCACGAAACTTGGATGAAGCGCTGTTCGCATGGTGGCGAATCAGGCAAATCGGCCAGACACGACGATGACTCGATGTCTGGATGGATCCGGGACTGACGAACGTCATGGCGAAGACAAGGCGCCGCAGACGGCATGAGCTCGACCCGATGGGGAGCCTGCAAGCCAATCGGATGACGTTCGGGCCGCACAGTATAAACCGCCTGTGGGTAAGCGTCAGGAGTTTTCCACAGTGCCATGGCAGGACGTGCCATGCAGTGGACTCGCGGATGTTTCTCTCAGGGCATCAATCACGACAGTGAGTCGAGCCCGTGTCGAGTGTGTGTGGCGTAGGGGATTTTCCCGAGGACTGGGTCGGATCGCCCTGCCGTTCGTTATCCCGAACACCTCGGGAAGTGAGCTTCCTCGAACTCGGTCTTTCGGGGTGTCCGAACGTCCTTCGGGTTTCCGGATAACAAGATTATATAAAGAAAAGAAAAAGGGGTTCTGTTGATGTTGTAACTACTGTTGTGGACAAAATCAGTGGGAAATCGACTTTATCTCTTAAAAATCAGTATCTTACGATGTTGATATAGTTGGGGAGAAAATGCGTGCTACCTGAGGACGCCACCGGTGGCTTCCTGTGGATGAAACACCGCCTTGTCCACAAGCCCAGTTATCCTCGTTTTCATACCGTGCTGGTACCGGACTTTTCTTCCCTGCTGTGCACAAGTGGCCAGTTTACCCACAACCCCTAGTGCTGCAAGGGCTAACGTACAGAAGGCCGCGGATGATGCCGCAAAATGTCCACAGAGGCAAATCGTCTTCACCTCGACACGCCAACTCTGTAGATAGTACGGGGATAAGCCGTGAGTGGATGGCTACGCTGCCCAGCAGTGGTGCCCTGAGAGATACGATGATACTGCTGTGGATAGTTGTTGGCGTGATTGAGGCTTGCTTACCGGTGCCTGGCCGGCCAGACGACTCATGGGCTGACATCAGGCGTGTGTTATCACCAGCCACGGCCCCTTGCAGGCGATGTTTCGAGCGCCTTTCGCGTCAGGACATGCGGTGTGAAAGACGGGTCCTTCGGCGACTGATGAAGTGAATCGAGAGCCTCAGCGAGGCTGGGGGCGTGACGTGAGAGGCAGCCAAGGTGGGGCGAATCATCTGATTTCATTGCATGAAAAAAGCGCGAAATCGTCAGTCGAGATCGAAAAACTTCATTTCGAATGCCAGAACTCCCGTCATTCGGGCCACAACAGACACGTCTATCGCCAGATGATGCTCTGGATTGGCCAGGAATTGCCTCTTCACTGCGTGGCATTCGGGCAAAAAAAAGCCCCGACCTGACGGTCGGGGCTTGGCCTCTCTCAAGAGGTGGTAGCGGGGGGAGTCAGTGCTTGAGGACGCGTGCCAGGAAGCTCTGGGTGCGCGGATGACGAGGGGTGTCGAAGACCTCGCTCGGAGTGCCTTCCTCGACGATGCTGCCCTGGTGGACGAAGACGACGCGATCCGCGACTTCACGCGCGAAGCTCATCTCATGCGTGACGATCATCATTGTCATGCCGTCGCGTGCCAGCTCACGCATCACGTCCAGCACCTCCCCGATCATCTCGGGGTCCAGTGCGGAGGTGGGCTCATCGAACAGCATCAAGCGGGGTTCCATCGCCAGTGAGCGGGCGATGGCGACGCGTTGCTGCTGGCCGCCTGACAGCTGGCCGGGGTACTTGTCGGCCTGCTCGAGAATATTGACCCGCTCGAGCAGCGTGTCGGCCTGTCGCTCGGCGGTCGCCCGGTCACTGCCGCGCACCTTGATGGGGGCCAGGCTGACGTTGTCACGTACCTTCATGTGCGGAAAGAGATTGAATTGCTGGAAGACCATGCCGACTTCGGTGCGAATCGTCTTCAGCGCTCGGTGGCTCTTGCCGTGGGGGATCAAGGACTGTCCGTCCACTTCGATGCTGCCGCCCTGGAACTCCTCGAGGCCATTCACGCAGCGGATCAGCGTCGACTTGCCGGAACCACTGGCGCCGATGATCACCACCACTTCCCCCTGGGCGACCTCGAGATCGATGTCCTTGAGCACATGCAGGCTGCCGAAGTGCTTGTTGATCTTTTGCATGTTCACGATGGCGGTCATCAGGCGCTCCTGGCCGGCGCGAAGGGCTGGCTGATCGGGAAAGAGGAAGAGGGTGTCAGCGCGGTTGTCGCCTGGTGGGAAAGCACGGTAGAGATCATTGGCCCACCAGTCCGCGACGCTCCAGCATCCGTAGCCCGAAGGACAGGCTCAGCGTGATGACGAGGTAGAGCATGGCGACCATGAAGTAGGTTTCCAGCGCGTTGAAGGTGGTGGCAATGTAGATCTGGCCCTGGCGGACCAGCTCACCGACACCGATCACCGAGAACAGCGAGGTGTCCTTGATGGACACGATCCCCTGATTGCCGAGCGCCGGGATCATGCGACGCAGTGCCTGCGGCCAGATGATGTAGCGGAAGGTCTGGGGGGTGGAAAGGCCCAGTGACAGTCCGGCCTCGCGTTGCCCGCGCGCGATGGACTGCACGCCACCACGCACGATCTCGGAGATATAGGCCGCGGAATTGAGCGCGATGGCAGCGATACCGGCGGTCAGGGCATCGATGGGACCCCCGATGATCTGCGGCAGACCATAGAAGATGAACAGGACCTGCACCAGCACGGGCGTGCCGCGGAAGATCTCGATGTAGGCGGTGGCGACCCAGCGCAGTATCCGGCTGGGGGAGAGGCTCAGCAGGCCGAACAGGATGCCGAGCACGAAGCCGATGGCCAGGCCACCGAAGGAAATGGCGAGGGTCCAGGGGATCCCCTCGAGCAGGTACGGCACGGAGGAAATCGCCGCCTGCCAGTCAAACTGGAATTGAACGTCCACGTGGGGCTCCTTGGCACCATCATCTCGCGCCTCAGGACATGGTGAGGGGGAGCTCGTCAGGACAGACGCCACGGCCATTGGCATGCCGTGGCGTCCGGATGGCAGAAATCATGGTTCGTGGTGAAGAAGGCGTCAGAGAACTCTGGCGAGGATGGCGTTATTCGCTGTCGCTCGGCAGGGCGCCGAACCACTTCTGATAGATCTCGGCGTAGCTACCATCGGACTTCATCTCGGCCAGTGCCTTGTTGGCGGCGTCGGTCCACTCACTGCCCTCGGTGAAGGCGATGCCGTACTGCTGACCTTCATAGAGCGGGCCCACTGTCTTCACGCGACCGTTGCCCTTGGTCTTGGCGAAGTAGCCGACATTGGGAGCGTCATAGAAGACGGCATCGACGCTGCCGGACATCAGTGCCATGTACATGTCGGCGCTGCCGGGATAGGGCGTGATGGTGGAGTCTTCCAGATTGGCGGTGAGATAGTCATAGCTGGTGGAGCCGATCTTGGTGCCGATCTTCTTGCCTTCCAGCCCCTCGATGCCCTCGATGTCGCCATTGTTGGCCGCGGTCAGGATCCGCAGGCCGGAGTCGTAATAGGGGTCGGTGAAGTCGACGATCTTCTCGCGGGCCTCGGTGATGGTGATGCCGGCGATGGCGACATCGACGCTGCCGGTCTGTACGGCCGGGATGATGCCATTGAAGTCCATGGTCTTGAGGTCGATATCGAAACCGGCGCGCTCACCGATGGCGTTGAGGATGTCGATATCGAAGCCGACCATCTTGCCGCTTTCCTGATCGAGCATCTCGAAAGGCACGAAGCTCGGGTCAGTCGCGGCCTTGAGGGTGACGGCATGGGCGGCACTGGCCATCAGGGTGGCGGCCGCGAGACCGGACAGCGAGGCCAGCAGGTGGGATCTACGCATTTTACATGCCTCTTTATATTTAGATTTTAGGATGTAGTGCGTTTTCAGAGTGACGAGAGCACAAGATCCCGTCAAGTCTGCGAGCGCCGCCATGCGGCGGGTTGGCATTCGCAACCTGCTGAGATGGCGAAAAAAAATCGCCCCCTATCGGAAACCGATAGGGGGCGATCAGGTGTCGGCATCGCGCCGGATGTCATGCTGCGCCGTCAGACCATGAAGGACGAACCACAGCCACAGGTGCTGGTGGCATTCGGGTTCTGGATCAGGAAACGCGCCCCGGCCAGACCTTCCTCGTAGTCGATCGTCGAGCCGACCAGATACTGGTAGGACAGCGGGTCGATCACGACCGCGGCTTCGCCCAGCTCGACCACGGTGTCGTCCTCAGCCATGTCGGTGGCGATATCGAAACCGTACTGGAAGCCGGAACAACCACCGCCAGTGACGTAGACCCTGAGACGCAGCTCCGGGTTGGCTTCTTCCGCGCGCAGCGCAGCGATCCGGGCCTTGGCGCTCTCGGATAGATACAGCGGCGTGGGGATGAAGCTTTGTGCTTCGCTCATGCGGGCCTCCTCGAAGGAGTCGGAGGCCGGGCGCTGAAGACAGCGCCCGGCACGGTATAGAGAACGGAATGCTGCCTATTATCCCTATATCCGAGCAAAAGGGTCAACTTTGTCTGACGTGCTGCCTTGCTGGCGACGCTGGCGGCTCAGGGCATCATCGCCGGCGCCCCGATGCCGGTCATCTCATCCAGGCCGAACATCAGGTTGAGGTTCTGGATGGCCTGACCTGATGCGCCCTTGACCAGATTGTCGATCACCGACAGCACGACCAGGGTGTCGCCATTGCCCGGACGATGCAGGGCGATGCGGCACAGGTTGGTGCCACGCACGCTGCGGGTCTCCGGATGGCTGCCCAGCGGCATGACATCGACGGCGGGGTGATCGGCGTAACGCTGCTCGAACAGCGCCTGCAGATCTTCCAGCGTACCGCTGAAGCCGCTCAGGCGCGGATAGAGAGTGGAGTGGATGCCACGGATCATCGGCGTCAGGTGCGGGACGAAGGTGAGGCCGACCGCGCTGCCCGCTGCCATGTCCAGCCCCTGGGTGATTTCCGGCAGGTGACGGTGACCGGAGGCGCCGTAGGCCTTCATGGACTCGCCGGCTTCACACAGCAGTGAGCCGACCTTGGCACCGCGACCGGCACCGGAAACGGCGGACTTGCAGTCGGCGATGATGTTGTCGGTCTCGATCAGGCCGGCTTCCAGCAGCGGAATGAGCCCCAGTTGCACGGAGGTCGGGTAGCAGCCCGGCACCGCGATCAGACGGGCTTCACGGATGGCGTCGCGATTGACTTCCGGCAGGCCGTAGACGGCTTCGCCGAGCAGTTCCGGTGCACCATGCGGCTGGCCATACCATTCGGCCCAGACGTCGGCGTCCTTGATGCGGAAGTCTGCGGAGAGGTCGATCACGCGGGTGCCACGGGCCAGAAGGTCGCCGGCCAGCGCATGAGCGACGCCATGCGGCGTGGCGAAGAACACGGCGTCACAGGCTGCCAGCACCTCGGCATCCGGCTCGCTGAACGCGAGGGTGTCGTAGTGGCCGCGCAGATTGGGGTACATCTCGTCGACACGCACGCCCTTCTCGCTGCGTGAGGTGATCACGGTCACTTCCACCTGCGGGTGGCTGGCCAGCAACCTGAGGAGCTCCACTCCGGTGTAACCGGTGCCGCCGACGATACCTACCTTGATCATGCTGCCTCCCCGCTTTCGAGCGGTGTCCTGTTGATACGAATGTGACTCGTGTGTCCGGCTTGCTGATGCGACCTTTTGCGGCCTGTGCGCGAGACAGGCGTTGCGCCATGCTGTGCCGAGGTTGTCGGATTGTGCACGGTCGCGACGGTGCGCAATCGATATGATACACAGGTGTCAGGCGGGCAGTAATGTGCTGCCGACATGGATGTTCATCGTCATCGTCAGTGCCTTTCAAGGAGTCGTGAGTGTCACGCCTGTCGCGTCCGCATCTGCCTCGTCCCAGTCTCGACAATTTCCGGCGCAAGCTGGCGGCGGTCGATGCCCTTCCCCAGCTGTGTCTGCTGGGACTGATCGCTGGCCTGCTGACCGGCTCGTTGATGGTCGGTTTCCGACTGTTGCTGAGCGCGGGGGCACTCGGCTTCATGCCGGATGACAGCCCGGAAAACTTCGAGGGCCTGGCGCCCTGGGTGCGCGCGTCATTGCCCTTGCTGGCCGTGCTGGTGATCGGCATCGTGCTCGGTCGTCAGCATCCTGCTCAGCGCAAGCTTGGCATCGGTCATGTCATCGAACGCCTGACCTACCATCAGGGCAAGATGCCGCTGCGTGCCTGGCTCAATCAGATCGTGGTCGGCGTCGTGAGCGTGCTGGGTGGCCTGTCCGCCGGACGTGAAGGACCGGCCATCCACCTCGGGGCTGGCGCTTCCAGCTGGGTCGGAGAGCGTCTCAAGCTGCCCAACAACAGTCTGCGAGTGCTGGTTGCCTGTGGCACGGCAGCGGGAATTTCCGCCTCCTTCAATACGCCGATCGCCGGTGTCATCTTCGCCATGGAAGTGGTGATGATGGAGTACACCCTGACAGGCTTCATGCCGGTGATTCTGGCTTCGACCGCGGGTGCGGTCGTCTCGCAGCTCGTCTATGGCGCCGAACCGGCGTTCGCGGTGCCTTCTCTGCTATTGCACTCGCTGCTGGATCTCCCCTGGGTCGTGATCACGGCACTGGTGATCGGGCTGCTGGCGGGAGGTTTCGTTCACCTGGCCCGGCAGCAGGAGCGTGCCGCGCGTCTGACATGGTCAGGACGGATGGCACTGGTGGGGCTCTCGACGGCCGCCGTGGCCTGGTGGTACCCGCAGGTGCAGGGAATCGGCTATGACAGCCTCGCCCAGCTGCTCGACGGTCAGCTGGCGCTGGATGTGCTGCTGGCGCTGGTCATCGGCAAGCTGATGCTGTCGGCGATATGCGTCGCCTGTGGAGTGCCCATCGGCATCATCGGCCCCGTCGTGGTGGCCGGTGCTGCCGCGGGTGCCCTGATGGGCATGCTGGGCGGCTGGATCTTGCCGGACCAGGCATCGGACATCGCGCTCTACGCCCTGCTCGGCATGGCGGCGATGATGGGGGCAGTGCTTCAGGCTCCGCTGGCGGCGCTGATGGCACTGCTCGAACTGACGCATTCTCCCAATATCATCCTGCCCGGCATGCTGGCCGTGGTAGTGGCGGGGCTGACCTGCCGCCAGCTGTGCCATTGCCAGGGATTCTTCATCTCGACGCTGACGGCGCAGGGCTTGCACCCGCTTCAGCAACCCTTGATGCAGGCGCTTTCCCGAGTCGCGGTGCCGGCGGTGATGGAGCGCTCCGTGGTCAGCGTGCCGCGGCGCATCACTCGTGAGCGTGCCCGCGCCCTGCTCGAGAGCAAGCCTGTCTGGCTGGTGGTCACGCGTTCGACGCCGGAAAAGCCGATGGTGGCGCTGCCGGCGGCGGATCTGGTGCGTGTGCTGATGGATGAGCACTGGCGAGAGCAGGAAGCGCTCGACCTGCTCGAGATTCCAGCCCAGCGTCTGGATCTCGCCCCGATCCATCTGCAGGCAACGCTGTCGGAAGCCTATGAGCGGCTGCTGCCGAGCAATGTCGATGCGCTCTATGTGGAGCACACCACGGCCCCGATGATTCGCAAGATTTCAGGTATCATCACGCGTGATGCAATAGAGAGCTACTATCGATACAAGCCGTGAAAGGGGCGATCTCGACCCGAGCGTGGTTCAGGTCGTCGGTATCGGCGCTCGACATCCGGCAGGGCTTCGGGATGTGACCGGATACCGCATGTGCCCGGCGCTGCGAACATGGCACCTTGTCGGCCTGTCGAGTTGAGTGACACTGCCCCTTTCCTTGTATCTTCCGCCCCTGACTGACGGAGTTTCCCCATGTATCTGTGGATCAAGGCGTTCCATCTGATTGCCGTGGTGTGCTGGTTTGCCGCCCTGTTCTATCTTCCGCGTCTTTACGTCTATCACGCCCAGGCGCGTGATGCCGGCGACATCAAGGCCATCGAGTACTTCAAGACCATGGAGCGCAAGCTTTACCGCGGCATCATGATGCCGTCGATGATCGCGACCCTGGTGCTGGGCATCTGGCTGCTGGCACTGGTGCCGAGCTTCATGAGCATGGGCTGGATGCACCTCAAGCTGGCCATGGTCGTGCTGCTGGTCGGCTATCACCATGCCTGTGGGCTGTACCTGAAGCAGTTCGCTGCCGATACCTGCAAGCGAACCTCACGCTACTTCCGCTTCTTCAATGAAGTGCCGGTACTGATGCTGGTGGTGATCGTCATCTGCGTCATCGTCAAACCGTTCTGAGAGCCAGCGCTACCATGACTGAGTGCCCAGCAAGACTGCCCTGTGTTCTGGTGCTGGCGGGCCATGACCCCAGCGGCGGCGCGGGTCTGATCGCCGACAGTGAGGCGATTCGGGCCGGTGGTGGCTGGGCGCTGACGGTGCCGACGGCGCTGACGGTACAGAATTCCGGCAATGTCAGCGCCGTGATCCCACAGTCGGGCGAGTCGATTCTGGCGATGGCACATGCCCTGCTCGATGATTTTCGGCCTCGGGCGCTCAAGATCGGACTTCTCGCCAATCACGAAGCGCTGATGGCGACGGTTACGCTGATCGATGAACTTCGCCAGCACTGGCCCGGGCTTCCGGTGGTATGGGACCCGGTGCTCAAGGCCGGCGGAGGCCATGAGCTCTCCAGTGAAGCGCTGATCCAGCAGGCGCGCGAAACGCTGCTGGCGCGGGTGGATGTCATCACGCCCAATCGTGGCGAGCTTGCGCGTCTGGCAGCCTGTCCTGCGGGTGCCGGCGAGAATGAGCTCGCCGAGCGCTTGCTGATGGAAGGTGCAGGCGCCGTGCTGGTCACCGGGACTGACCCCCTGGATCACGATGACGCCTCGCTCTCTGAGCCATCCGTCACCCATCGTCTCTATCGTCGCA
Source organism: Cobetia sp. MMG027 (assembly GCF_027947415.1). Taxonomy (NCBI): domain Bacteria; kingdom Pseudomonadati; phylum Pseudomonadota; class Gammaproteobacteria; order Oceanospirillales; family Halomonadaceae; genus Cobetia; species Cobetia sp. MMG027. Next base: position 222,589 of record NZ_JAQJIO010000006.1, on the reverse strand, counting down.
AGCATCGCAGGCTGTCTCTGGACTGTCCGCGGCTGCCGGGCAGCTTCCATGGCAGTGGCTGCACTCTCGCCTCGCATCTGGCCGTGCGCCTGGCTCGTGGCATGTCGCTGGAACCGGCATGGCGTGCGGCGCAGCAGGCGACCTGGCAGAGTCTGGTCGCTGGCCGGGAGCGCGAGCTCAAAGGCCTTGCGCCCGGAGCCCAGCAGCTGCCTTGGCGCTAGCGGTCCTGCTCCTTTCATGCCGGCTTCCAGGCACTGCCGCGGCTGCATCCTGCCCGTGAGTCGCGTTAAGCTGTCGCCATCAAGCGCATCAGGTTATCCACAACGGCTGATGTCTCGCGGCTGGGTGCTCCCATCCTCGGCAGTTGTGGATAACGCGATGTCTCGTTTATCCACACCGTCTTGAGTCATCAATGACTCTTTCCCATTTTTCGCGGCCGTCGTGCCGCACCGTGTCCCTCAAGAGGTATGTCATGACCACGTCCGCTGCCCAGTTCGAACGCGCCAGCCGTCACATTCCCGGTGGCGTCAATTCGCCGGTTCGCGCCTTCAAGGGACTGCATCGTCCGCCGGTGTTCATCGATCATGCCAAGGCCGCCTATCTCTTCGATGTCGAAGACAAGCGCTATATCGATTACGTCGGTTCCTGGGGACCGATGATCACCGGCCATGCCGATGAAGACGTGCTCAACGCCGTGCGTGAGCGACTCGAGAGCGGTCTGTCCTTCGGTGCGCCCACCGAGATCGAATCCGAGATGGCCGAGCTGATCTGCGAGATGCTGCCAAGTCTCGACATGGTGCGCATGACCAACTCCGGCACCGAAGCCACCATGTCGGCGATCCGCCTGGCGCGTGGTTTCACCGGTCGCGACAAGATCGTCAAGTTCGAAGGCAACTACCATGGCCACTCGGACTCGCTGCTGGTCAAGGCCGGCTCAGGTGCATTGACCCATGGCGAGCCCAGCTCCCCGGGCGTGCCGGCCTCGCTCGCCGAGCACACCATCACGCTGGACTACAACGACGCCGAAGGTGTGCGCCGTTGCTTCGCCGAGCTGGGTGATCAGATCGCCTGCATCATCGTCGAGCCGGTGGCCGGCAACATGAATTGCATTCCGCCGGTGCCGGGCTTCCTGGAGAGCCTGCGTGAAGTGTGTGATGCCCATGGCAGCGTGCTGATCCTCGATGAGGTGATGACGGGCTTCCGTGTCGCGCTGGGTGGCGCTCAGGCGCATTACAACATCACGCCGGACCTGACCTGCCTGGGCAAGATCGTCGGCGGCGGCATGCCGGTGGGCGCCTTCGGTGGCAAGCGCGAGATCATGCATCATCTCTCGCCGCTGGGCCCCGTCTACCAGGCGGGCACCCTGGCCGGCAATCCGCTGGCGATGGCTGCCGGGGTCGCGCTGCTGCGCAAGCTCCAGGCACCGGGCTTCCATGCCGAGCTGACCCGCAAGGTCGAGATGCTGTGTGACGGCCTTGAGAGTCGTGCCAAGGCCGCCGGCATCGCCGCGATCACCCAGCGGGCAGGTGGCATGTTCGGACTGTTCTTCACGGATCAGTCTGCGGTCACCGATTTCCAGTCTGCCACGCGTTGCCGCCAGGAGGACTTCGCGACCTTCTTCAACGGCATGCTGGCAGAGGGAGTCTATCTGGCGCCGTCAGCCTATGAGGCAGGTTTCATGTCCGCCGCCCACAGCGACGAGGATATCCAGGCCACTCTGGAGGCTGCCGAGCGCGTCTTTGCGCAGATGGCAGCCTCGGCCTGAGTCGGTCAGACGGTAGAAGCCGGTATCGACCCGCTCGGCAGGCTGCCGGGCGGGCCGCCATCCGGTACACTTGCCGCCAACGATAGCGATTGCGCTAATGACCCTATAGCCAGCTTGCCTTAGCGGAGATGACCTTGAGCCAGGCCCTGATTCGAGCCCTTCACACCGCCGATTGCTTCGATCACCCCGTGAAGGATATCGAAGTGCACGAGACGCACATCTCGTGGATCGTGCTGACCGGCGACTACGCCTACAAGATCAAGAAGCCGCTGGATTTCGGCAGCTTCCTGGATTTCTCCACGCTGGAGCGTCGCAAGCACCTGTGTGAACAGGAGGTGCGCCTCAACCGCCGTCTGGCACCGACGCTCTATCTGGATACCGTGCCGATTTCCGGTACGCCGGAGGCGCCACGCATCAATGATGAGAGTGCCGTCTTCGAGTATGCGGTGAAGATGCGTCAGTTCTCCAACCGGCACCTGTTCAGCGCCTTGCAGGCCAGCGGTGAGCTGTCGCTGGAGCTGCTGGACGACCTGGTCGATCAGCTGGTGGCCTTCCACGAGCAGGCTGAACGCATCCAGGGTGACAGTGATCTTGGCAGCCCGCAGATGGTCAGCCGTACCATCGACAATGAGTTCACGTTGATTCGCCCGCGCCTCGAAGAGGAGGCTGCGCTCAAGCGTCTGGCGCTGTTGCAGGAGTGGACGGAAGAGACCTTCCAGCGTCTCCAACCGGAATTCGAGCGTCGTTGGCAGGAAGGCTTCGTGCGCGAGACCCATGGCGACATCCATCTGGGCAACGCCGTACGTCACGAAGGCCGAGCCTTGCTCTTTGATGGTATCGAGTTCAATGAAGAGCTGCGCTGGAACGATGTCGGCTGTGATCTGGCCTTCCTGGTGATGGATCTGGAAGCCCGCGATGAGCCGGCCTTCGCCCATCACGCCCTGAATCGTTACCTGGAGCTTTCGGGTGATTACTCGCTGGTGCGTCTGCTGCCGTACTACAAGATCTATCGCGCGCTGATTCGGGCCAAGGTCGCGATGATTCGCTATCACCAGCCGGAGTTGAGTGACGCGGATCGCCTCGACGTGATGGCGGAGTATGAGCGCTATATCGAGCTGGCGGAGCGCTACAGCGAGATCCGCTTCCCGTACATGATCATCGGCGTGGGGGTCTCCGGTAGCGGCAAGAGTCGCTTCACCGAAGAAATGGTGCGTGAGCTGGGGGGTGTACGCATCCGCAGCGATGTCGAGCGCAAGCGTCTGTATGGCTTTGCCGCGGATGCCGACACCGGCTCGGGTCTCAATGGTGGCATCTATACGCCGCAGGCGACGCATGCGACCTACGAGCGGCTGTCGAATCTGTCAGCCACCCTGCTGGAATCGGGAATCCCCGTCTGCATCGATGCCACCTGCCTGAAGAAATCACAGCGTGATCGTCTGCGTCACGAGGCAGAAGCCCGTGGCCTGCCCGTGCTGATGATCAGCTTCGAGGCCGATGAGGAGACGCTGCGCAGGCGCATCGTCAAGCGCAGTCAGCGTAGTGGCGAGGCGTCCGAGGCGGGGCTTGAGGTGCTGGACAAGCAATTGGCCAATCGTGAGCCGTTCGCTCCTGAGGAGCATGGTCAACTGATCCATATCGACACGACAGCGCCCAACGCTAACGTAACGTTGGCACGCTTGATCCGCGAGCAGCTTAGACTGCACTGAGCCCAACGACATGCTGAAAGGAGCATGGCGAGTGATCGTCATGCTCCTTTCATTTTTGGCAAATGCTTGCACGAATCCCCGATCTGCATTTGAGAACCCTGCATCAGATAAGGAAATACCATGCGTCATAATCTTGCACCTACCGCTGCCGTCGCCATCAGCCTTGCACTGCTCGCCGGTTGCTCAAGTCAGCCTTCCACGGCGGATCTGATGCGGGGGCAGGCAGAGGAAGCCAAGGCTGTCGCCCAGGTGCGCGATCAACTGGCCGACCAGTGGGAAGAGGGCAAGTCACTGGTCGCGGCAGGTGAGAAACAGATCGTCAGTGGTGAAGATCTCGTCGATGATGGAGAAGCCAATATTCGCAAGGGCCAGGCCTTGATCGAAAAGGGCAACAAGCAGATCAAGAAAGGCAAGGGCCGTATCACCAGTGGCAACAAGCAGGTCGCCCAGGGTCGCAAGATGGTGGATGAGAGCCTCTCGACCTATCGCCAGTCTTTCCCGGAACAGTCCGTGACACTGGAAAAGAAGTAACCCGCCATCGCGATAATCATTTCGCAGCTGATACTGGAAGGCCGCTGACATTCGTGTCGGCGGCCTTTTTCTTTGATGCCATCACCAGAGCTTAAAGACGAAAAACCCCGCTTGCGCGGGGTTCTGTAAGACATCTTGGCTGGGCGTGATCAGTACTGCATCACGCTCGCCACGTTGCCACCGCCGGTCTGGGTCACGCTGGCCGTGTTCATCGCACCGGACTGCACGACGTGAGCACGGTTGGCGACGAAGCTCAGGATGCCACCGGCCTGCTGAAGGACTTCGGAGCTGTGGCCAGAGCCAGTCTGTTGGACGCGGGCGTGATCGTTGTAGCCAGTCTGGGTGATCAGAGAGTCACTGTTGGTACCACCTTGCTCGACGATGGCGTAGTTGGAATATCCGCTCTGACTGTTGATGGCCAGATTCTCGCTTCCCGTCTGGCTGATGTCGGAGTACTGCAGCATGTCTGACTGAGTCACCCGCGCAGTGTTGTTCGCATTGCTCTGATTGACGAGCGAGTCATGGGAGCTGCCGTCCTGAGTGACTCGTGCGACTTGATTTGCACCGGCCTGGGTGACGGTTGAATCGATACGTGAGCCGGTCTGGGTCACGACGGCAAGGCCCAGTTCACCGGTCTGTGAAACCGTGGAGTTGTTGAAGCGTCCTTCCTGAGTGACACGTGCACGGTTGTACTCACCGGTCTGCATCACATCCGAGGCGTGCTGGTAGCCGGTCTGGGACACCCGGGCAATCGCATAACTGCCTTGCTGAGTGGCCATGGAATCATTGAATACCCCTGTCTGTGTCACGACCAGAGTATTTTCACGCCCTGCCGGCGAGCCGCTGGCACCCTGCCAGGATTCAGAGTGGTTGGCAAAACCATCCTGGGTGACGCGGGTGAGGTGCTTGTAGCTCTTCTGGTTCAGGTCAACGGAATTGTAGGCACCCGTCTGATTGACGATACCGGTGTTGGTGCTGCTGTACTGCTGTGATTTTACCTTGTTGGCACCCCCCAGCTGATTGACGCGAATCGTATGATTGACGCCGTTCTGATAGGTGTTGGCCTTGTTGAAAGCCCCTGTCTGGTCAATATCACTGTCATGTGAGCTGTTGAGCGAGCCGCCATCTCGAGACGTCTGACCTACCTTGGCCTTGTTCATGAAGCCGGTCTGGTCGACATCCGACGTGTTGTTGTCTGCCATGGCGTGAGAAGAGATGGCGATGGCAGCAGCGAGAAGGCTGATTTGAATCTTCATGGTAAGTTCCCTTGTATTAATATTGGTGTCTTCTGTTTTTTATTATGTATTACGTGTGATGCGTCCCCATGGCATGACGGAGATCATGCCGATACTGCTCGGTTGGCGCCGTACTTCAGCGCCGTGATATCAGAGGTTGGTAATGTCATCAGTCCAGCGTTGAAGGTGACATTCCCATTGAATTCGATGCCTTTGTTTCCGGCGTTTTATTCTCGTCTGTTCTTTTTCAGCGCATGCACTCGAGAGCGTGATGAGCTCAATCAGGTTCATTGTTGAATGACCTGGACCTGCATACGGCCGCGTGCATGCTGGATGATGCTGACGGGCACCTGACTGCTGCCCTGTTGAAGCAGCATCGCGCCTCCCCCCAGTCCGGTCTGCTGAATCAGCGCGGACTGGGAGATGCCCTGCTGCGCGATCAAGGCATCATGACCCTGGCCTTGCTGGAGTATGTTTGCCTCATTCAGGGTGCCATCTTGCAGGATATAGGCGCTGTTTCCGCTTCCCTGCTGCACACTGATCGCCGTATTCATGACGCCTTGCTGGGCGATCATCGAGACGTTGGCCAATCCATGTTGAGAGAGAGTTGCCTCATTGCGGAAGCCATACTGAGCAATGTCGGCGACGGAGCGGGATGACTCCAGTTCTGAACGGATCGCCAGGTCGCCCGCCATGGCAAGCAAGCTGAAGGTGGAAGCTGCGAATAATAATCCTGCCTGAGATAATCTCTGTCGCGGCTTGCTATCCAGACTCATGGTATCGACCTGTTTTGATCACGTTACTGATGGACTTACTATTGATCTTTACAGGAGCTGGTGCCATCAGCTGTTTTGAGGGTTATGAGAGTGAGAAGAGACTGTCTTTTATCGTCAATCTTGAGGAGGGAGTTAGTGAGTAATAATGGTGTCATTCCCAACAGAATGATGAGGCGGCTCGCTTCGCGAAGACTCAGACTATTAATACTTCAGAAATTCACTTTAATCTCATGTAATGTCAGGTGTTGTTTTCTCAATGGTATCAATATGTTCAATGATATATAAAAAAGGCACCCTATAGAGGGTGCCTTTCATGACAGAAGAGCCAGTCGGATGTCGAGTGTCTTCGCTCGCGTTACAGCATTGGCGTGGGCGCCTGGAGATAACTCATCAGTTCCGACTTCTGCATGTCCGCCGGGTCTGCCAAGGCCCATAGCTGGCGCTCCACCCCTTGAGCAATCAGGTGAATGACAGCGGCCTCGATGGCCGACATCACGGCTAGCTGGACTGGCTCATTGTTGGTATAGCCTGTCTCCATTTCCAGCAATCGACTGAAATCGATGAAGCGATAGACGCCCGCTCGAAGCTCGCGAGAGTAGATCGTCTTGCTGGTATTGACGTTGGCGATGACCTGCCCGGTGGTGATATCCACTGCGCGCAGATTCACGGTCACCTGGTCGACCTGATACTGACCCGATGCCCCGATACCGAAGTACTCTGCCCCAGAGCCACCTGTCCTGACATTGGAATCAAAGGCGATGATGCCGCCTTCGAAAAGCAGGTTGGCTGCCTGCAATGCCTCAATATCCCCCTGGCCGGTTCTCTCCAGATTGGCCCGGATGATCTTGCGTTCCGTGAGCAGGTTCTGCAGGCCCACACGCTCCAGAGGAATGAACCAGCCGGAGTCGGAGAGAGCGGCACTCAGCATGGCCGCCCCTCCCTGGGTCACTGCCGTGGAGAAGGTACTGGCCGGAGCCGGTCGGTACTGGCCTGTCTGGTCCCGGAAATCGTAGATGGCGACGGGAATTCGCCCGGCTGGTGGCGGGAGATTGATCAGATCGTTGTAGGTGGTGGTTCTTGGCATCAAGGTGCTGGGCATCCCTGCCAGCCCCTCGGTATGCGCCACCATGGGAGCACAGCCCGCAAGCGCCAGGCCGGTCACGGCCATCAGCGAGGTAAGCATCTTCTTCATTCGCGATACCCTTCATCAGAAGTCGTGTCAGAACGCATTGCCTGAGGTGCCAAGATTGATGACGGTCGTTTCTCCGGTCGCACGATCCAGCACCTGCATGGAGAAACCGCCATTGCCGTTACTGACGACCTCGACACGCAACTGGGCGCTGTCGATCACGCTGGTACGGCCTGGCTCACTGGTATCGACGGCATCGGTGATGGCGTCGGAGACCAGGCTGTTGCGAAGGTCACTGATGAAGAGTTCTGTCTCTGAAAGACTGTCGAACGAGTAGGCATCGGGATCCTCATGGGTATCCTGTGCCTGGGCCTTGCTGAGCAGATAGCTGCCATTGAGAGGGTTGCCGCCGAAACTTGGATTGACGGGCTGATAGATGAGTTCGCCGGCATATAGCGGCATCGCCGATAACAGCAACGACACCGCGAGTGTCTGATGCTTCATGATGTTCCCCTGTTCCCTTGCACATTGTCAGGGTCTTCGTGATCGAAGCCCTTTTATTATGGATTCAACCTGTGCTTTTCAGAATTCATCGCCCGCCATGTCCGGATCGTCCTGGAGTGCTTCCAGCACCTTGCGACGCAGGAACTGGTTGGAGACGGTGGTAACGGCTGAGCTTGCGTAGAGGTCGACGTCATTCACTCTCGGGGGCAGGGTCGCCTCATAGAGAACGGTATTGCCCTCCGTGATCCAGATGAGGCTGCCCCAGCGTGCCGAAGGACGCTCGTGAATACTCAGAGAGGTGTTTCTCAGGGCTGGACTATCAAGGCGTTGCTGGCTGAATTGACGATAGAAGGTCTTGCCGATCATCGTCATGGTGCGATCTATCATCACCCCGTTCAGGCCATCACTGAGTCTGGCGCGAGGCCGCTGGATGGCGACCCCATCGTGGCCATCCGCCCGGGCCCCGCTGCCTTCGCTGGCAACCGAGACTTCTGGTTTCACCGCCTCCGGCGCTGATTGCGCGGAGGCATGCGACATCAGGGAAAGTGCCAGTCCCCATGCAAAGGCATGGTGGACAACCATGCCTGCGGCGCTCACGACATCTGTGCTCGACGAGCGATACGCGGTGTACGTGATACCGGCATGGCAAGGTTCTGGCGAGCCCAGTTCATGGCCTGGATGCGATTGTGCACCTTGATCTTGCGGAAGATGTTGTAGAGGTGTGACTTGACCGTATGTTCGCTGACGAACAGCTGGTCTGCTATCTCGGTATTGGAGGCACCCGTGCCCAGCAGGCCGATGATCTCTACCTCGCGCTGCGTCAGACCGCAGACGGGGCGATAGGCGTTCAGCTGCTGACGACGGTAGAAGTCCAGCAAGCGAGTCATCAGCGGGCGGGACATCCACATGTCGCCTTCCAGCAATTTCGCGATTCCCTTGCTGATCAGCGACAGACTGTCCTGACGATAGAAGACACCCTGCAGGTGCGTGCTGACCAGCAGGCTTGCGGCCTCTTCCTCATCACTGATGTTGATCGCTGCCAGCTCGGCACTGGCATCCTGACTGGCATCAGCATCCCAGCGTTGCATCGTGGTCTCGTCGACGTGGTCGGTATCGAGAAGCACGATCGTCCTGTCTGCCTGCCCTGGGGTGTAATCCTCGTCGGGGCTTGCGGAAGCCACCTGACACTCAAGCTGCTGGCGAATGTAATCCATGAACAGCGCTGACTGCGGATTGCAGTCAGTCACCAGCAGCACCATTGCATTCCCTGTAATCATGGTGCGAGACCTCTGAGTTGTCTTACCGATTTTCTTGGCGGAGCCATTGCGAAAGTGGTTGGAGATGTTGCTGTGACGAGTGGCACTCCTCTGCGTCGGGCATTACGCATCGGGCACCCCTTTATATTTGCCTGATAGGCACGATAAGGCAACCTATATTCAGCACTTGCTAAACTATTAGATTTGTTATTGCTAAATTTGATATGGCGGATTCTGGAAAATAACAACGAAAACAGCACCTAATCCATGATAGGGGTATCTGTCGCCTGACCTTCATCCTGGTGAGTGCAATAAAAACCAGACCATTGCGCTTTTAGGGTTAGGGCTTCTGTTGGTACGAAGGTACCACAAGTCTAATGCCTTCGTGCATCGCTTTCATATCGTTGTGTAATAGGCCTTGTCTTTTTGTAACTGAAGGGTGCGGCCGTGACTGAAAAGCGACGCACTCTGCCAGGATTTCAGAACTAGATCACTCGAATGGAGTGCTTACTACCTGCAAGAGCCCTGCAGGAGTGCTGGTAGTCACTGTGTGATGCGTCGGTCTGGCCTACGCCAGTCGCTCGTATCAGATCGCCCCGAATTTCAGGTTTCCGGGTTCGGTGATCGATGGGGGGCGTGCTGCGGGAGGTAGAGATTGAGATGCTCGTGCGCCCACTCGATGGCCTGATGCCGGTTGTGAACCCTGATTTTACGAAAGATATTATATAAATGAGACTTTACCGTGTGCTGACTGAGGTTCAAACGTTGAGCAATATCGACATTACTCTGTCGAGTGGCGATCAGGGATAATATTTCCAGTTCCCTTTGCGTCAATCCCATGACAGGTTGGAAGGCGATCTGTTGTTGTTGACGATAATGACGAATCAGCGATTGCATCAATTTTCGCGATAACCATATCTCCTCGTCCAGCATCGCCTTTATACCCTGACTTATCTGAGAAAGATTATCATGTCGGTAGAAGATGCCGTTCAAGGGAACATGCAAAAGCAGGGCGATGGCAGCGTCCTCATGCTCGACATTGAATGCGGCTGACCTGGAAAGCGAGCTCCAGTGGGTCATCTTCGCCAGGTCGCATTGTGCGCTGTCGATCAGCACCAGATTCGGCGTGGCAGGCGTGTCGGCCTCCCTGTCGCAGGCTTCCACGGAGCATTGAAGCTGTTCATGCAGATAATCGACAAACAGCTCAGTCTGTGGAGACAAGGCGGTCACGAACAGGACTTTGGTCGTTTGCATGGGGCACTCCTGCCGTGGTGTCAGAACCTGATGGAACGGTGACAGACCGAAGGATGTAGTGCTTGCCAGGTCAGCGAGTCATCACTCTCAGTCTAGACAAGCGTGATGAGGCGATGCCGTCCTTGGATAGTGCCAGATGGCATAAGAATCTCTTCTTGTTATTCTTTGAATTAGCCCTTTGGGATCAGTGGGTTGGGAGGAGCCCTGGGAAGGTGTCAGTCTTGGTGGGTAACAGGCATAGTGAAATCCCGTGTAGGGATGAGTGGAGATTGGTAAGCCATCGAGCATCCGGGGGCAGACGAGCTCAAGTGAGCCGGGTGATTTTCGTGAGGCTTCAATACTAGTTTGCTCAGTCAGAATGAAAGCTGCCCCGCGTGTACCTATCGGACTCACACGATAGAATGTGTCTTGTACCCTCTGCCTGTTTTCATGATGTTCTCGCAGGGTCGCACGTTTCTTCTGACACCACCCCCGGAGATGTTCATGTCTGCCTCATCACTTGTGCTGGCCAGCGGCAATGCTGGCAAGCTGCGGGAATTCGCTCGCTTGCTGGCTCCACTGGGTATTGCCCCGATTCCTCAGAGCCAGCTGGGTGTCAGTGATGCCGAAGAGACCGGGTTGACCTTCGTCGAGAATGCCTTGATCAAGGCGCGTCATGCCGCCGCCATCACCGGACTTCCGGCACTGGCCGATGATTCGGGGATCGAGGTCGATGCGCTGGACGGCGAGCCCGGTATCTACTCGGCACGTTTCGCCTCGCGTCGTCAGCAAGGCCAGGGAGATCAGGACAACAATGCGGCCTTGCTGTCAGCGCTGGAAGGTGTGCCGGAGGAGGCGCGTACGGCGCGCTACTGGTGTGTGCTGGTCTACCTTCGGCATGCGGCAGACCCTGTCCCCATCATCGTGCAGGCCAGCTGGGAGGGCCGGGTGCTGACCGCTCCGAGTGGTGATGGCGGTTTCGGCTATGACCCCCTCTTCTGGTTGCCAGAGCAGGGCATGAGTGCGGCACAGCTTGAGGCATCCACCAAGAATCGACTCAGTCACCGGGGCCGTGCCATGCAACAGCTGCTTCAAGCATTGACCGCTGCAAGTGAGAGCGCTTGATGTCCGTCGAGTCGTTGCCGCCGTTATCCCTCTATATTCATGTGCCGTGGTGCGTGCGCAAATGTCCTTACTGTGATTTCAATTCCCACGGTGTGGGCCGCGATGCCCATCTGCCGGAAGTGGAGTACATCACGGCACTGCTGGCGGATCTGGACCAGGATCTCCAATGCCTCCAGGGGCAGCCTGAGCGTGAACTGCAAAGCATCTTCATCGGTGGCGGGACCCCGAGCCTGCTGAGCGGGCAGGCCTACCAGCGGCTGTTCGACGGCATTCGCGAGCGCGTGGCACTGTCCGAGGGATGCGAGATCACGCTGGAGGCCAATCCCGGCACGCTGGAACAAGGCCGCTTCGCTGCCTATCGCGCTGCCGGCATCAATCGGCTGTCCATCGGGGTACAGACCTTCCAGCCGGAACAGCTCAGCGTACTGGGGCGTATCCACTCCGCACAGGAGGCCGAACGGGCGGTTGCCAGCGCGCGTGCCGCCGGTTTCGACAACTTCAACATCGACTTGATGCATGGCCTGCCGGGGCAGACATTGGAAACGGCGCTGGATGACATCCAGCGCGCACTGGCGCTCAAGCCCACTCATCTCTCGTGGTATCAACTGACGCTGGAGCCCAATACCGAGTTCTACTCGCGCCCCCCGGTGCTGCCGGAAGATGATCTGCTGTGGGACATTCAGGATCATGGTCACGAGATGCTGGAAAGCGGCGGATTCCGTCGCTATGAAATTTCCGCCTACGCCCTTGAGGGGCGAGGGGCACGCCACAACCTGAACTACTGGAAATTCGGAGATTATCTCGGCATCGGTGCGGGCGCGCACGGCAAGCTGACGCTGGCGAAGACGGACAGCAGCGGGAACTTCACTGGCGAGCTGCAGCTCCAGCGACGCTGGAAGAGCCGGCAGCCCCAGGCATACCTGCGTCGCATGCAGGACCCGCGTGGCTTCATTGCCGGTCAGCAGGAGATCGCCCCGGAAGAGCTGTCACTCGAGTTCATGATGAATGCGCTGCGTCTGACGGATGGCGTCAGCTTCGAGGAGATGCGCCGCACGACCGGGCTTGAGCGCGAGGCCTTGGAGCCGGGGCTGAGTCTGGCGCGCGCGCGCGGGCTTATCGTTGAGGATGACGCGCTGTTGCGTGCCTCGCCGCAGGGCTTATTGTTCCTCAATGACCTGCTGGCCATGTTCGACACCTGAACGATCAGGCATGATCACACCAGAATGTGGCACTACGCCGATGTCGTCTTGCCATCCATGAGAGTGAAGATAGGGAGCGTTACCATGAAGAATTCCGTACTCCTGGCCCTGCCGCTGGCAGCTGCCGTCGCGATGGCGGGTTGCACCACGACCAACCCGTATACCAATGAGCAGCAGACCTCCAGTACGGCCAAGGGTGCCGGTATCGGGGCTGTCGTTGGTGCCATCGCCGGGGCGACCAAGAGTGGCAACCATCGTCTCGACAAGGCGCTGATCGGCGCGGCAGCAGGCGCGGCAGCCGGTGGTGGCATCGGGTATTACATGGATGTCCAGGAAGCCAAGCTGCGTGATCAGCTGCAGGGCACCGGCGTCAGCGTGACCCGTGTCGGCGATCAGATCATCCTCAACATGCCGTCCAACGTCACCTTCGGTTCCGATTCCAGCACTCTGTCCGGCCAGATTCAGCCGGTCATGGATGGTGTGATCACGGTCCTCAAGGAATATGACGAGACTCGCGTCAACATCGCGGGCTATACCGATTCCACCGGTGCCAGCAACTACAACCAGAATCTGTCCGAGCTGCGTGCCCAGGCGGTCGGCAACTATCTGGCCAGTGGTGGCATCGCCTTCAATCGTCTGAACATGCGTGGTTATGGCGAAGCCAGCCCGGTGGCATCGAATGATACCCAGTCCGGTCGTGCACAGAACCGTCGCGTCGAGATCACTCTGACTCCGCTGGAAAGCTGAGTCTCAGCCAGCTGTCCTGACGGCAGCGGGTCGCATCGATGTTTCAGACAAGGCCTGCGCTTCGGCGTGGGCCTTGTCGTCTGTGAAGGACGGCTTTTGGGGTGACAAGTGACCATCTCTGCTATCCTTCAGCCCCTTCAGCGGTCTTCATCCATCGGTCACTTTGGCTGAAGCCACCGCCCCCAGATTTCTGTCCAGCCGGCATCATGCCGCTGACATCGCCGTATCAAGGAGGCGCATTTGCTCGCCTATCAGCACGCCTATCACGCCGGCAACTTCGCCGATCTCCACAAACACCTGCTGGCCAATACGCTCGCCGAGCATCTATTACGTAAAGAGTCGCCTGTTACGTTCATCGATACCCATGCCGGACGCGGCTGGTATCCCCTGGCGGCACGTGAAACAGAGCAATTGCGCGAGTATGAGCAGGGCGTGTTGCCAGTGTGGCAGGTGCGCGATCGCTGGCTGACGGACGCGGGCGAACCTGCCCCAGGTGCAACGGACAAGCCACTGGCACGCTGGTTGGCCAGGCTGGCCGACATGCAGCCCGAGAGTGGCAAGGGAGCGCAGTCCACGTTGAGCGTCTATCCCGGCTCGCCCTGGTGGTTGAGCCAGGCGTTGCGTCAGGGGGACAGGCTGCTGGCGTATGAACTGCATCCGGGTGAGATCTACCACTTCGACCAGGCGCCGGTGCAGCGTGACAGTCTTGGCAAGGTGATGCGCCGCCAGCAGGACGGGCTGTCTGGCCTGTTGGCAGCAGTGCCGGTCACCACGCCGCGTGTCGCGGTGCTGATCGACCCCAGTTACGAGCTCAAGAACGATTACCGTGATGTGGCGGATGTCGTGGTCGAGACGCTGCGCAAGTCTCGCCATGCCACCATCATGATCTGGTATCCGCTGCTGCCGGCCGGCCGTCAACATGACCTGCTCGAGCGCCTCAAGAAGCAGTCGCCCGCGCCGATGTGGCGCAGCGAGCTGGTGATTGACTCGCCCGAGGGCGATCACGGCATGTATGGCTCTGGCATGCTGGTGATCAATCCTCCGTGGCAGTTCGATCGTCAGTTCTCTGATGCCATGCAGGAGGTGGTCGAGGTGCTCAAGGGCGCATTGCCGGCTCCGCAGTCCGTTGCCGTCGAGCACAAGGGCCTGTGGTGGTTGTCGGAAGAGGTCGCACGAGCGCGCAGCGAACCCAAGCCGATGCCGCGCGAGCGGCTGCTGGCGCTGCGCAAGCTCAACCAGAAGGTCAAGCGCGACGCCGACGTGGAAGTGACTCAGGCCAAGCCCAAGCGTGAGAAGCTCAAGCGCGGAGAAGGCTGGGCCAAGCCGCGCGTCCGCAATGACAGCGCGACGCCCAAGGCCAAGGGCAAGCGTCATTCCGCGACGGCCAAGCCGAAGACCAGCATCAAGGCGCAGATCAAGGACCAGGTGCATGGGCATTCCGCCCCCAGTGAGAAGCGGGTCAGCGAAAAGCCCGCCGAGCGCAAGTCGACGTCACGCCCCGAGCCGGCACAACCGCGTGGCAAGGGCGAGATGGCGGGCAAGGCTGCAGGCAAGGATTCTGCCAGCTGGAGCGACTGGTCTTCCAGCATGCCGGGCAAGGGGCGCCGTGAAGGCTCCACTCGCGTCAGCAAGCGCAGTACGCCGGCGATTGGCCGCGATGGTCAGGTCAATTCTTCCAGCACCACCAAGTTGCCCAGGAAGTATGCCGCCAGGCAGCGTCCTGAAGACACCAGCGACGTCGGCAAGCCGCTGGATGCCCGTGAGGCGCGTGCCCTGCGTGAGAAGCAGGAACACAATGCCATGAAGGGCAAGGCGACCAAGGGAAGCCCCGACAAGGGGCAGGGCAGCAAGCCGCGCGGTCCGCGCAAGCCCTGAAGGTCGGCGTGATAGCTGAAGGCGGAAGCCCGTCACTCAGGCTTCGCAGAACAGACGCCCCCACAGGCTTCGCCTGTGGGGGCGTCTTGCGTGATCCAGTTCCCGTTCACATGAATGATCAAGGCGACGCCTCGCGTCAGTGGGGAATATCTTCCTGCCACAGGCGCTGGTAGAGGCCGGGCGTCGTCATCAATTCTTCGTGTGACCCCAGCTGCGTGACGCGCCCCTGTTCCAGCACCAGCAATCGATCTGCGTCCCGCACCGTGGCCAGACGATGTGCCACCACGATCAGGGTCACCTCGCCGCGCAACTCCTGCAGCGCCTGCTGCAGCAGCGCCTCGGTATGGCTGTCGATGCTGGCGGTGGCCTCATCCAGCAGCAGGACACGTGGGGTGGCCACCAGAGCACGGCCGAGCGCCAGCAACTGCCGCTCCCCGGTGGAAAGGCTCAGGCCTCGCTCGCCCAGCAGCGTATCGAGGCCCTCCGGCAGTCCGCGGATCAGCGGCGTCAGGTGTGCCTTGTCCAGCACCATGTCCAGCCGTGAATCGCTGATCTCGCGTCCCAGCAGCAGGTTGTCACGCAATGTCGTGGCACGGATGAAGGGCTCCTGGGGAACGATGGCGATGGCCGCTGCGCGTTGGTGTGCTGACCACTCTCCCAGTGGCCGTCCATCCAGCCGGAGTTGCTCGCGGTGAGCCGGGCGCTGACCACTGAGCAGGTCGAGCAGGGTGGACTTGCCACTCCCGGTCGGGCCGACGACCCCCAGAAATTCACCACTTTCGATCGTGAGCGTGATGCCATCCAGCGCAGGGGTTTCTGCTCCCTGGTGCCAGTGGGTCAGATGCTCGAGCTGATAGTGACCACTCGCCAACGTCGTGATGGCATCTGTCTCGCTCGCTCGTGCTGACGCCGGCGTGGAGGAGGGGACAGCCTTTGCCCCGGACTTCGTCATCGTCCCCGCCGCTTCCCCTTCCCGCGGAGTCTCCAGCACTTCTTCCAGACGTCCAGCAGCTACCAGCGCTGACTGGAAGACCTGCAGGCGTTGGGTAATCTCGATCAGCGGTTCGCTGATGCGCCCCAGCCAGGCGATGAAGGCATACAGCACGCCCAGCTCAGCGCCTCCGCCCAGTTCACGCAGCCCGAAGACCGCGACCAGTGTCAGCGTGATCAGCATGGCCATCAGGTCGATGGCGGAACGCAGCAACAGGCCCGAGACGCGTACCGTGCGCATGCGCGCTGAATATTGCGCGAGATTGAGGCGATGATAGCGCTCGCCGAAGCGCGTCGTCTGGTGGCTGGCCTGCAGGACACTCATCCCGCCGATCGCCTCGGCGATACGTGCATTCTGAAAGGCGCGCAGTCGGCGTACTTCACTGGCAGCACGACCGGAGAAACGCTGATAGAGCCAGATCAAGCCGATGGAAAGCGGAATCAGTGCCATCGCGATGAGCGCGAGGGTGCCATCCATCAACGCCATGGCCGACAGTATGCCAATCAGCAGCACCACGTTGCCGACCAGCGTGGCCAGCACTCCGACATACAGCTCCTTCAGGGACTCGGTATCGTTGGTCACGCGTGCCACCAGTTCACCGGCCGCCAGAGTATCCAATGTCGTCAGTGGCTGATGGAGCAGGTGAGTGAAGACTCGCTCACGCAGATCGCGCACACTGGCGAGGGCCAGGCGTGCGAAGCGCAGTTGCTGTAGATAGCGCCCGGCGGCTGCCCCACCCTGGGTGATCAGGTACAGACCCATCAGCCCTGCCAGCGCCTCGGGGGCCAGATTGCCGGGAATCAGGTGCTCATCCAGGTAACGCTGTGTCAGCCACGGGCCGAGGACGTCCAGCGCCGTGGCAACGATCAGGATCGACAGCGCGCGCAGGACATCCCCCAGGCGCTGCCTCAGTGGTTGCCCCAGCAGTATCAGGCGACGACGGCTGAGCAAGCGTGATGTCACGGGAGCCTCGGATTGCGTGTGACTCATGAGCGCACTCCCTGCGGTGCATCGCTGTCCCGGTCTGCCTGCTGGGCCTGCCAGAGTCGCCAGTAGGCGCCACGTGCCTCGAGCAGCGTCTGGTGATTGCCCTGTTCGAGAATGCGCCCGTCCTCGAGGACCAGAATGCGCTGACAGCGCTGGACGGCTGACAGACGATGACTATTGATGATCAGCGTGCGCCGTCGTCCCTGGCGCTCAGAGTGTTGCAGACGTGCCAGTGTGGTCAGCAGGGTGCGCTCGGTGACCTGATCCACGGCGGACAGGGTGTCATCCAGCAGTAGGATGGGAGCCTCGGTGAGCAGACTGCGCGCCAGTGCCAAGCGTTGACGCTGGCCGCCGGAGAGCGTGATGCCACGCTCGCCGATCATGGTATCGAGCCCGGCGGGAAGACGCGCGAGATCATTGTCGAAGGCGGCGGCGCTCAACGCCTGGTGTATCCGCGCATGGCTGGCCTCGGGACACGCGAGGGCGACATTGTCGGCCACCGAGAGCGCAAACAGGAAGGGATCCTGCGGGACGAGCGAGAACTGGCCACGCCATGCGTGAAGTGTGTACTCACTTGCGGGGTGACCTCCCAGTGTCAGCGTTCCCTGGTCGTCTGACAGCGGCCAGCTGCGAGACAGCAGGCGCAGCAGCGTGGACTTGCCGCTGCCGGTCGCACCGACGATTCCCAGGCTTTCCCCTGCCGCCACCTCAAGCGAGATCGGTCCAAGAGCACGCTGCTGGCTTCCGGGGTAGTGGAATTCCTTGATCTCAAGGCGGAGTGAGTGGTCGCTCACCTCATCCCGTGTACCGGTATCCTGCAGCGCTTCCGGGGCCGCATGGAAGATGGCCAGGCGACGAGCGGCCGCCGCACCACGCTGTAGGATGTTCAGGCACCAGCCGAGCGCGAACATCGGCCAGATCAACTGGGCGAGATAGAGCGAGAAGCTGGTCAGTTGTCCAAGCGTGATGGCCTCCTGGAGATAGCGCCAGCTGCCGATGCCCAGCGTCAACAAGGTGGCCATCGAGAGCGAGAGAAACACCACGGGGCTGAAGGCGGCCTCGAGTGTCTGGACGCGATAATCCACGCGTTCGGCGGCCGCGGCGCGTTTCGAGAAGGCGCGGGCTTCGTCATCGAGCAGCGCATGACTCCTGAGCATGCGAATGCCGGCGAAGGCTTCCTGGGTCTGGTCGTTGAGGTCCGAGAAGCGTTCCAGCGATTCGCGAAAACGCAGTCCGATACGTCGGGAGATTCGGGCAAAGGCCCAGGCCATGAAGGGGAACGGCAGCAAGGCAAGCAATGTCAGCGGCACATCGATCGCGAACAGCATGATGCCCAGCACCAGTACGAAGGTCATGGCGCCATCGACGCTGGACAGCACACCTTCTGCGGCGGCCATCTCCACGGCATCGATGTCCTGACTGGCGTGCGCCATCAGGTCTCCGGTGCGATGACGCTGATAGAAGCCGGGGTCCAGGCGTGTCAGCTTGGCGTGAAAGGCATCACGCTGCTCCGTCCCCAGCCGATAGGCGGTCCCGAACAGCGCCACGCGCCAGGCATAGCGCAGGGCGTAGAGCGCGAGGCCCGCTGCCACCAGCCACCACAGGCGGGTCAGCAGGGCATCATGATCCAGACTGCCATCACGCAGGGCATCGATGGTGGCGCCGATGGCCCACGGCAGGAGCAGATTCAGCCCCGCGACCCCGATCAGGAACGCGATGGCCAGCAGGTAGCGGGGCCAGTGGCGGGTGAAGAAATCGAGCAGCAGATGTCGCAATGGGGCCTCGGGAAGAGGCCCTGTGCTCAGCTCGGCGGCGGGGTTCGGCGGGAGTGAGGTGCTGGAGTCACGGGACTCGCGATGGGAATCCTGCGGCCTGTTCGATGTTGCGCGTCCCGCCATGTCGACTCCCTGTCTGCCCCTGCCCATCTTCGCCACTCGGAGATGTTCGGCAGAGGCAGTATAACGAGAGTCTGTCCGCCAGACGCAAGCGCTGGCGGCGGGAGGCTTTCGGGAGGAAAAGGTCAGTCCGGCGGGATCACTTGCCGATGCAGAAGCTGCCGAAGATTTCCCCGAGCAGATCATCGGCCGAGAATTCGCCGGTGATCTCGGACAGCGCCATCTGGGCAGCACGCAGGTCTTCGGCCAGCAGCTCCCCCGCCGCGGCGCCAAGCAGCTGGGCCTCGCCATTGTCGAGAGACTCGCCGGCACGCTCCAGCGCATCCAGATGACGACGGCGGGCGCTGAAGCGACCTTCGGCCGTGCCGGTGAAGCCCATGATGTCCTTGAGATGATCACGCAAGGCATCCAGGCCCTGATTGTCGCGCGCCGAGATGCGCACCACGCTGGCCTGATGACGTGCCTGCTCGGCATCGCCATCTTCGATGGCAGTGACGTTGGTCAACCCGGGCGTCTCGCCGCTGGTGTCGATCTTGTTGCGGACCAGCGTCAGGCGTGACGGATCCGGCAGGCGTGCGACGAATTCCGGCCAGATCTCCATCGGGTCGGTGGCTGGCGTGGTCGCGGCATCGACCAGCAACAAGACGCGATCCGCCTTCTCGATCTCGTCCCAGGCGCGCTGCACGCCGATGCGCTCGACGGCATCCGGGGTGTCTCGCAGGCCGGCGGTATCGATGACATGCAGTGGCATGCCATCGAGGTGGATGTGCTCACGTAGCACGTCGCGCGTGGTGCCTTCGATGTCGGTGACGATGGCGGTGTCCTGCTCGGTCAGCGCATTGAGCAGGCTCGACTTGCCGGCATTGGGGCGGCCGGCGATCACCACCGTCATGCCCTCGCGCATCAGGGCACCCTGGTTGGCGGCGGCGCGCACGCCCATCAGCTCGGCCTTGACCTCATTGAGGCGCGCCGCGACATGCCCGTCGGCCAGGAAGTCGATTTCCTCTTCCGGGAAATCGATGGCGGCCTCGACGTAGATGCGCAGCTCGATCAGGCGCTGTACCAGCGCACTGACACGCGTCGAGAACTCGCCCTTGAGCGAACGCAGCGCATTCTCGGCCGCCGCGCGTGAGCTGGCATCGATCAGGTCGGCGATGGCCTCGGCCTGGGCGAGGTCCAGCTTGTCGTTCAGGAAGGCACGCTCACTGAACTCACCGGGGCGTGCCAGGCGTGCGCCCAGCTGCACGCAGCGCTCCAGCAGCAGATCCATGATCACCGGGCCACCATGCCCCTGCAGTTCCAGTACATCCTCGCCGGTGAAGGAATTCGGGCCCTTGAAGTAGAGCGCGATGCCTTCGTCGAGGGCGATGGGGTTGCCCTGGGAGTCCAGTCCCATGAACGGGCCATAGTGGGCATGACGCGGCGGGGGGCACTGGCCCAGCATGGCCTGGGCGATGGCCTGGCAGGCCGGCCCGGAGACACGGATGATGCCGACGCCACCACGGCCGGGCGGAGTGGCCAGTGCCGCGATGGAGTCAGGCTGGTAGGCGGTAGACATGCAGAAACCTCGGGCACGAAGCCGGAATGAAGGTGTAGGGGATGGGCGCTATTGTCGCGGCTGACGCCCCGCGACAGCAAGCGAGGGTGTGTCCGGAAGCATCAGCTGGCAGCAGGGCGGTCACGATCGCTCGAGAAAACAGAGGCCTGAAACGCCACGACCCCCGCCAGAGGCGAGGGTCGTGGGTGAGTCATGTCAGGCGAACCTGAAAGGCATCATGCGCCTTTCTTGGTCGGCTCGGCATTCTCGATCTGACGGGTGATGACGTACTGCTGAGCGATCGACAGCGTGTTGTTGACGATCCAGTACAGCACCAGACCAGCCGGGAACCACAGGAAGAAGAAGGTGAAGACGATGGGCAGCATCTTCATGATCTTCGCCTGGGTGGGGTCCGGAGGCGTCGGGTTCAGCAGCTGCTGGATGAACATCGTGAGACCCATGACGATGGGCAGGATGAACAGCGGATCCTTCACGGAAAGATCCTGAATCCACAGCATGAACGGCGCGTGACGCAGTTCGACGGACTCCATCAGCATCCAGTAAAGGGCGATGAAGACCGGCATCTGGATCACGATCGGCAGACAGCCGCCCAGCGGATTGATCTTCTCCGTCTGGTAGAACTTCATCATCTCCTGGGAGACCTTCTGGCGGTCGCTGCCGTACTTCTCCTTGATGCGCTGCATCTCGGGGCCCATCTTGCGCATCTTGGCCATCGAGCGGTATGCGGTCGCGGAGAGCGGGAACAGCACGACCTTCACCAGCACGGTCAGCAGAATGATGGAGGCACCCCAGTTGCCGACCAGCGCGTGGATGTGCTCCAGCAGCCAGAACAGCGGATTGGCCAGGAACCACAGCCAACCGAAGTCGACCACCAGTTCCAGATAGGGCGCGGTCGCTTCCAGCTGGTCCTGATCCTTCGGTCCGACGTACAGGGTGGCACCGAGCTCAGCCTGCTGACCGGCCGCAACCTGAGTGGTCGGGCTGGCGAAGGCCGCCACGTTGCGGTTCTGCTTGTCGACGCTGGTGTAGTACAGATTCTTCTGATTGTCAGCCGGCACCCAGGCAGACACGAAGTAGTGCTGGATCATGGAGACCCAGCCACCCTGGATGTCGACATTCTTGAAGCTGCCGTCCTGGATATCTTCGAAATCCACCTTCTGGTAGTGGTTCTCTTCTGACGAGAAGGCCGCACCCAGATAGGACTTCATGCCCATGCCGCCACCGGTGGACGGGTCGGCACTGTTGTCGCGAGCCAGCTGACCGATGAAGCGTGCACCGACCGGCTGCTGGGACTGGTTGTCCAGCAGATAGTCAACCTTGAGCTGGTAGCTGTCCTTGCTGACGGTGAAGCGCTTGATGATCGCGACGCCGTTGACGTCGGCCTTCAGATCCACCTGCAGGCTATCGTCATTCTCGCCCATGAGGTAGCTGTTGCTATCGGCGGAGAAGGCGATACGTCCCTTGTGACCATCCAGCTGCAGGCCGGACTTGGCCACGTAGCTGCGTGACTGATTGTCAGACAGCAGGACGAAGGGAGCTTCAGAGGTGTTGTTCTGCTTGTGCTCGAGCAGGGCGGCATAGACGACGTCGCCACCCTGCGGGTCGATACGCAGGTCCAGCACGTCGCTCTTGACTTCGATCAGGCTGTTGCTCGGAGTACTGGTCGCACTGTCCGGCGTTGCAAGACCGGTATCGCCGCTGGAAGCATTGCTGCTGCTCGGAGCCTCAAGGCCCTGGGCAGTGGCGTTGGCAGCCTGAGAGGCCACCTGGGGAGCCTGTGTCTCTGCAGCGGGCTGGTCGTAATCCTTGTTCCACTGGACGACCAGCAGATAGGCGACAACCGCAAGCGGAATCACGAGGAGTAATCGTTTGACATCCATTGTGTATACCCGGTGGAGGGTGAATCAATCTGGCGGGAGTCAGATGAGTCCGGGTACGAACGGTGGGGCGCATAACGAAAAAAACGCCACATGCCGGACGCACCGGAGAGGTGTCGCGTCAGGCAGGTGGCGTTGACTTGGCCGCTTTCAGACGTCTGGCATCCTTCTCCAGACGAGCCCACATGCCGTCAAGCTGGCGATGCAGTGTCTCGTTGTCCAGCTCGTTCACACCTCGCTTGGCCAATACGACGATGTCGACGGCCGGAAGGCGATGCTGGCGGAGGCGAATGGATTCGCGTGTCAGACGTTTGAGGCGGTTGCGATCTACGGCACGGCGCACGTTCTTCTTGCTGAACACCAACCCCAGGCGGGCATGTCCCAGGTCGTTCGGACACGCCAGAGCCAGAAGCCCCTTGCCGTGTACCTTGAGGGTGGTGTGATCGAAGACGTGCCGGTAATCCCCGGCAGTCAGCAAGCGAAGCTGCCGGGGAAATCCCTGACGGGACATCCGGGCCTCGATCAGGCGCTCAGACGCTTACGGCCTTTCGCACGACGACGCTGGATGACCTCACGGCCACCTTTGGTCGCCATACGAGCACGGAAACCGTGTGTGCGCTTGCGCTTCAGGACGCTCGGCTGAAATGTGCGTTTCATAGCTGCTTCTTCCCACGTGGTTGTTTGGAAAAGGTCAACGAATGTTGCCCTGTATCCACATGAGGACAGGGCAGATTGGTCAGGGGCAGGGATTCTAGTGAATCTGCAAGTCGCTTGCAATGTCGCGTGAGAAGTTGTCCACAGCCGTTTCCCGACATTTCACTGCTGATTCGTGCCACGCCGCCCGTCAGCTGGCGTTTCTCACGGCTATCGAGCCAGCCACGGAGCACGTGTGCAGGGCCAAAAAAATCCTTGTCGAGAAAGGAGAGGAGAAACTGCGCCTCATGCTGACCGAGGGGAAGACTTGCGAAGGGGGGGGCGGCGACTCGTGCATCGGGTCCCGCTCTTTCGGGGGATAGCCCCTGCCTCCCGGGCTGTCTTGCCCGACCAGCGAATGACAGATTCGCGGCAGGAAAGCACCGGTGGATAACCTTGCCTGTGCGTGCGTCGCCACCTCCTCGAGAGGGAAAGCGCATTCCCGAGCAAGGCCCTCGCTATCATTGCTACAGAAAGGTAGTTCTGAATATACAATAACTATAAAGGAGGGAAGATTCTGTGGATAACCTGTTTTTGTCGAAGAAGTTCAATCTACTGCCCTCAGGATATCCCTGATGATAAAGGGTGAAGAACCTGAGTTCAGCCTGTGCATGACACTGTGCATAAGTATCGCCTTATCCCCAGCGGTCCAGATGGCCTCCATCACTCCCCAGAATGTCCAGATGGCAGAAGAATCTTGATACCCAGGTTGTCCACAGTGGATTTCCCTGCCGATGTCGTGTGGATAACTCGTGGCTTGGCCTATACAATGGCCGCCCCTTTGATCACTGGATGTGAGGTCGCGTGTCGCTCGCACTTTGGCAACAATGTCTTGACGCCCTGCAAGACGAGCTGAATTCACAGCAGTTCAACACCTGGGTTCGTCCCTTGCAGGCTGAGGAAGGTGACGGCGGAGAGCTGTGCCTGCTCGCCCCCAATCGCTTCGTACGCGACTGGGTCAATGACAAGTACCTCAAGCGGATTCATGAGCTTCTGCGTGAGCTTGCTCCGGGCAAGCCGCCCAAGGTCGAGCTCAGCGTGGGAAGCCGCCGCACGGTCTCCAATCCGCGGCCAGAGGGGGCATCGACTTCATCGGTGTCCGCTCAGGCCCCTGCGCCCGGCCAGATGCCGAGCCCGCGTGCGCCGTCAGTGCATACGCCCCCGCGTGGCAATTACGCAGAAGAGCGTGAGATGGCGGGTGACGGTGCGCAGGAGGCGGCACCGCGTCGCAATGCGCGGCAGGTGCAGGTAGAAGGCAGCCTCAAGCATTCCAGTGGCTTGAATCCGAACTTCACCTTCGAAACCTTCGTCGAAGGCAAGTCCAACCAGCTGGCGCGTGCCGCCTCCCGTCAGGTCTCCGAGAACCCGGGTGGCGCCTACAACCCGCTGTTCCTCTATGGTGGCGTCGGTCTGGGCAAGACCCACCTGATGCATGCGGTGGGCAACCATCTGGCCAAGCAGGGTGGCGAGAATGCCAAGGTGGTCTATCTGCACTCCGAGCGCTTCGTGGCTGACATGGTCAAGGCGCTGCAGCTCAATGCCATCAATGACTTCAAGCGTTTCTACCGCTCGGTGGATGCGCTGTTGATCGATGACATCCAGTTCTTTGCCGGCAAGGAGCGTTCTCAGGAAGAGTTCTTCCATACCTTCAATGCCTTGCTGGAAGGGGGACAGCAGATGATCCTGACCTCGGATCGCTATCCGAAGGAGATCAATGGTGTCGAAGAGCGCCTGAAGTCCCGCTTCGGTTGGGGGCTGACAGTGGCCATCGAGCCGCCGGAGCTTGAGACTCGTGTCGCGATCCTGATGAAGAAGGCGGACCAGGCGAAGGTCGACCTGCCTCATGATGCGGCCTTCTTCATTGCCCAGAAGATCCGTTCCAACGTGCGTGAGCTCGAGGGTGCCCTGAAAAAGGTCATCGCGGACTCCCATTTCATGGGACGTGCGATCAACCAGGACTTCATCCGTGAATCCCTGAAGGATCTGCTGGCATTGCAGGACAAGCAGGTGGGTGTGGACAATATCCAGCGCACCGTGGCCGAGTATTACAAGATCAAGATTTCCGATCTGCATTCTAAGCGTCGCTCGCGCTCGGTGGCACGTCCGCGTCAGGTCGCCATGGCACTTGCCAAGGAGCTGACCAATCACAGCTTGCCGGAAATCGGCGATGCCTTCGGTGGACGCGACCACACGACAGTGCTGCATGCCTGCCGCAAGGTGGCCTCACTGCGCGAAGAGAACGCCGACATTCGCGAAGACTACAAGAATCTGCTGCGTCTTCTGACCAGCTGATTCAGTTGCCACGCAGCGCCGAGAGGGTGAGGTCAACCTGTCCGGCGCTTAGTGCACCGGGCCCTGTCGTGCGACGGCCCGGAATATTTGATGAGTGTGTGCTGGTCACCGGCAAGCACTTCTCCCGTTTCCAGAGAGTGGAGTCTCCATGAAATTTGCCATTTCGCGTGAAGCCCTGCTGCGCCCGCTGTCCCTGG
This sequence comes from Cobetia sp. MMG027, assembly GCF_027947415.1. Lineage (NCBI taxonomy): Bacteria > Pseudomonadati > Pseudomonadota > Gammaproteobacteria > Oceanospirillales > Halomonadaceae > Cobetia > Cobetia sp. MMG027. The sequence continues at coordinate 197,018 of NZ_JAQJIO010000006.1, read as the reverse complement.
TGGCGGGTGTGGTCGAGCGTCGTCAAACCCTGCCGGTGCTGTCCAACGTGTTGCTGGAGGTGTCTGATCAGCAACTGTCATTGACGGGGACCGACCTGGAGGTCGAGCTGATCGGGCGTGTCGAGCCCAGCCGTGTCGATGAGCCGGGTTCCGCGACGGTACCAGCGCGCAAGTTGATGGATATCTGCAAGTCGCTGCCGGAAGGCAGCGAGATCATCCTGGCGCTCGAGGAAGGCCGTGCCATCCTGCGCAGTGGTCGTTCACGCTTCACGCTCTCGACGCTGCCGGTCGCGGAATTCCCCAACATCGATGATGGTCAGGGTGATATCACCATCAGCCTGCCGCGCGGCACGCTCAAGCATCTGATCGATGCCACTTCCTTTGCCATGGCGCAGCAGGATGTCCGTTATTATCTCAACGGCATGCTGCTGGAACTGACCAGCAATCTGGTGCGCACCGTGGCCACTGATGGACACCGCCTGGCGGTATGTGAGCAGGCCGCTGACATCAGTGTTGCCGAGTCCCAGAAGCTGATCATTCCCCGCAAGGGCATTCTGGAACTGACGCGTCTGCTGGACGGCAGCAATGAGCCGCTGACGCTCACCGTCAGCGGGACTCACGTCCGGGCGCAGACCGGCGACTTCACCTTCACTTCCAAGCTGGTAGACGGCAAGTTCCCGGATTACGAGCGTGTAGTGCCGCGTGGCGGTGACAAGGTCATCGTGGCGGAGCGTGCCGAACTGCGGCAGGTACTGTCACGTACCGCGATTCTTTCCAACGAGAAGTATCGTGGTGTCCGCCTGTACCTGGAGGCCGGCAATCTGCGCGTGCTGGCCAACAACCCGGAGCAGGAAGAAGCCGAAGAGAACATCGCACTGGATTATCAAGGCGGTGGTCTGGAGATCGGCTTCAATGTCGGCTACCTGATCGACGTTCTGGGCGTGCTGGATTCGGATCGTGTCCAGTTGACGCTTTCCGATGCCAACAGCTCTGCACTGCTGGAAGAGCCGGGCGGCGGTGATGCGCGTTACGTAGTCATGCCGATGCGTCTGTAATAGTGTAAAATCGTTAAAAATCATGTGCTTGATTCGTAATTATCGCAAAGTCTTCGCGAGTTTCTTCAACACATGACCGACGACACCCGCCATCCTCTCCCGTGAGGTGGCGGGTGTCGTCACATTCAGGGCCAAGAGATGATGGCACGGCAAGCATCGTGTCGATCACAGGCTGAACGTGCATATCGTCTTCGTTTTCTTCATTTGTCCTGACTGAGGTCGCCATGGCGCTTGAACGTCTGCAATTCCAGAACCTGCGTAACCTTGCGCCTGTCGATATCGCGCCGGGTCCGAGGGTCAACCTGGTGAGCGGCGCCAACGGCAGCGGGAAATCGAGCCTGCTGGAGGGTGTGCATGTGCTGGGACTGGCACGTTCCTTCCGCACCCACAAGCTGAAGCATGCCATCGCGCACGATATGCCCGGCATGACGCTGTTCGGTCGGTTGGCAGGGGATCCCCCTCGCCCGCTGGGAGTGCGCCGTGAGCAGGCTGCAGATGGCCTCGAGATGCGACTGGATGGAGAGAAGGTCGAGCGTGTGGCGCAGCTGGCGCAGGCGCTTCCCTTGCAGCTGATCAATCCGGATGCATTCCGGCTGCTGGAAGGCTCGCCATCGGCACGCCGCGAGTTTCTCGATTGGGGCGTGTTTCACGTGAAACATGATTTCTTCGATGTCTGGCAGCGGGTTCGCCGTGCGCTCAAACATCGGAACGCGTTACTCAGACATGGTAAGATGGACGTTCAGGCATTGAACGTCTGGGATCGTGAGTTTGCTCATTGGAGTGAGCGTCTCGATGCCCTGCGCATGGAATATATGCAAGCGTTGGCCCCCCTGTTTCAGGCAACTCTCGCTGAGCTGATCGAGCTGCCGGATCTCAGTCTGCGTTATCAACGTGGCTGGGATGCGAAGCGCTCTCTAGGAGAGGTGCTGGCAGCAGGGCGTGACAGCGATAGCTACATGGGGTTTACCCAGACCGGACCGCAGCGCGCTGATCTACGCATTCGTCTCGGGCGCCGCCCTGCGGTAGAGGTGCTGTCCCGTGGCCAGCAGAAATTGGTCGTCAGCGCACTCAAGCTGGCCCAGGGGCGGTTGCTTGAGGAAATGAACGGACGTACCTGTGTTTATCTGATCGACGACCTGCCGGCAGAACTGGATGGCGAACATCGCCGACTCTTCTGCCAGTTGCTGGCCAGCCTCGAGTGTCAGGTCTTCGTGACCTGTGTCGAACCCGAAGCATTGGATCGGGTCTGGCTGCCGGGCACGGATGTCAGAATGTTTCACGTGGAACACGGGCGACTGCACACGGAATGACTTCACGACGGAGAAGCCAATGAGCGAACAGGCTTACGACTCATCGAGCATCAAGGTCCTCAAGGGCCTGGATGCCGTACGCAAGCGCCCCGGGATGTACATCGGCGATACCGATGATGGCACGGGGCTGCATCACATGGTGTTCGAGCTGGTGGATAATTCCATCGACGAGGCGCTGGCAGGGCACTGTAGCGAAGTCCGCGTGGTCATCCACGCCGATGAGTCGGTCTCCGTCAGCGACAACGGCCGTGGCGTGCCGACCGAGATTCATGAGGAAGAGGGCGTCAGCGCAGCTGAGGTCATCATGACGGTGCTGCATGCTGGTGGTAAGTTCGATGACAACTCCTACAAGGTCTCCGGCGGCCTGCATGGCGTTGGCGTATCCGTCGTCAACGCGCTGTCCGAAGAGCTGAAGCTGACCATCTGGCGTCAGGGCAAGGTCCATGAGCAGATCTATCGTCACGGCGTGCCAGAGGCCCCGTTGGCAGTGGTCGGCAACACCGAGAAGTCCGGCACCCTGGTGCGCTTCAAGCCCTCACCGCTGACGTTCGGCAACATCGCGTTTCACTACGAGATTCTGGCCAAGCGTCTGCGGGAACTCTCCTTCCTGAATTCAGGTGTGGCGATTCGTCTGATCGACGAGCGTAGCGGCAAGGAAGAGCTCTTCCACTATGAGGGCGGTCTCAAGGCGTTCGTGGATCATCTCAACACCAACAAGGCAGCCTTGAATCCGGTGTTCCATTTTGAAATGGAGCGCGAGGACGGTATCGGTGTCGAGGTGGCGATGCAGTGGAATGATGCTTTCTCCGAGAACATCTTCTGCTACACCAACAATATCCCTCAGCGGGATGGCGGAACTCACCTGGCGGGCTTCCGTGCAGCCTTGACCCGTACCCTCAACAGCTACATCGAGGCGGAAGGACTGCTCAAGAAGTCCAAGGTCGGCACCACCGGGGATGATGCCCGTGAAGGCCTGACCGCGATCATCTCGGTCAAGGTGCCGGATCCGAAGTTCTCCTCGCAGACCAAGGACAAGCTGGTGTCCTCCGAGGTCAAGACAGCGGTCGAGCAGGAAATGGGCCGTCTGTTCTCCGAGTACCTGATCGAGAAGCCCAACGAAGCCAAGGCCATCGTCAACAAGATGCTGGATGCGGCACGTGCGCGTGAAGCGGCCCGCAAGGCGCGTGACATGACGCGTCGCAAGGGCGCACTGGATATCGCGGGGCTGCCGGGCAAGCTGGCTGATTGCCAGGAGAAGGACCCGAGTCTTTCCGAACTGTATCTGGTCGAGGGTGATTCTGCCGGCGGTTCCGCCAAGCAGGGTCGTGATCGTCGTACCCAAGCGATCCTGCCGCTGAAGGGCAAGATTCTCAACGTCGAGAAGGCGCGCTTCGACAAGATGCTGTCATCTGCAGAAGTCGGCACGCTGATCACGGCGCTGGGCTGCGGTATTGGTCGGGAGGAGTTCAATCCTGACAAGCTGCGTTATCACTCCGTGATCATCATGACGGATGCTGACGTCGATGGTTCGCACATTCGTACGCTGCTGTTGACCTTCTTCTTCCGTCAGATGCCGGAGCTGATCGAGCGTGGTCATATCTTCATCGCGCAGCCACCGCTCTACAAGATCAAGCGTGGCAAGCACGAGCAGTATCTGAAGGATGAGCAGGCGCTTCAGGATTACCTGACAGCCACGGCGCTGGACGGCGGCAAGCTGCACGTCAATGCCGATGCGCCGGGTATCGCTGGCGCTCAGCTCGAAGCACTGGTCAATCAGTATCGCGGCGTGATGAAGCGTATCGATCGTCTGGCGCGCGTCTATCCGTCTGCCGTGCTGCGCAAGATCGTGCATGCCCCGCATCTGGATGAGTCGGCACTGAAGGATGAAGCCATGGTGCAGGGCTGGATCGATGGTCTCCAGAAGGAAATGGATGACCTGATCGCCTATGAGGGCGGCCCGCACTACAGCTTCAGCCTCAGCCATGACAGTGAGCGCAACCTCTATCTGCCGGCAGTCACACTGACGGCGCACGGTGTCAGCAGTGACTATCTGTGGGACGTCGATTTCTTCAAGTCCGCGGACTACCGTGAGATCAGCGAGCTGGGCTCCATGCTGGAGGGCTTGCTGGAGGCGGGCAGCTACGTCTCACGCGGTGAGCGCAAGAAGGAGGTCGTCACCTTCTACGAGGCACTTGACTGGCTGATGAAGGAAGCGGCGCGTGGCTTCAGCATCCAGCGCTACAAGGGGCTGGGAGAAATGAATCCGGACCAGTTGTGGGAAACCACCATGGATCCGGAATCACGCCGCATGCTACGTGTGACGGTCGAAGACGCGATCGGTGCCGATCAGATGTTCAACACCCTGATGGGAGATGAGGTCGAGCCGCGTCGTGACTTCATCGAGCGCTTCGCCCTGGTGGCCAATCTCGACGTCTGATGTCGTGATCGTCGCCAGCTGAAAAAAAGCCCTGATCCTTGATCAGGGCTTTTTTTATGCCTTGCTGCCAGAGCTGGAGCGTGCAGAAGGCGACACAAAGGAGAAATGAGAAAGGGAAGAGGGGGATGACAGAATGAGGCACGGGGCCGTCTCAGGCTGCCGGATCGCTTGTCAGCCATTCAGCGATACGCTCTGCCGTGACGGTTGCCGTCGCCAGCCCCAGATGATCCACGTCCTCGAGTATCGTGACGTGCGCAGCGGGATGTTGCGGCTGCAGGCATTCCTCGAGTCGGTCGGCGTGAAACGCCTCATCCTGATCACCGATCAATGCCAGCAAGGGCACGTGATGCCGTGACAGAGTCTCGAGATCTCGTTGGTAATGGCGAGGATTGAGGCCTGTCATCAAGCGCCAGGAGTAAGCGCTCGTGGTGTTGGCATCGCGATATTCAGCGGGAATGTTGAAGGTGAGTACCTCGAGATGATCCAGGCGATGGATGGACAGCTTGTTCAAGAGCATGCATGTCAGCATGCGTGCTATCCGCGGTTGTGCCCAGCGGGAATCGCGACGCATGTTGGGAGCGAGGTGATCCAGATAGGGAGCCAGCAGAATGAGGCCAGCCAGCGGGATGCCGGCAAGTCCGTTTTCCAGAGCGGATGCCGCGAAACGCAGTGCCAGGCCGCCTCCCGCAGAGTGCCCGGCGATCCACAGGCTGGCGTCAGCGGGGAGATCCAGTGAGCGGATCAGATCTTCAAGATCCTCCTCGAGCTGCAGCGGGTGATCGATATCGCCGCGCCGGGCAGGCGTCGGGCCATGGCCACGCAAGTCAGGCGTGTGGACGTGATACCCCTCAGTGGCCAGATGCGTTGCCAGTGAGGCGAGGTAGCGACTGTCAGCACTGGAACCATGCAGCAGGATGAGGTGTGTCGTGCTCGCTGGAATCCGCGTCGGGTGGTAGTGACGACAGCCCAGGCTGCTGCCATCGCGACAGCGGTAGGGGACGAGTTCATTCGGTGCTGACCACGCTTCCTTGTCTGCCAGGAAAGTCGTGAAATCAAAGGCATGGCTGTTGGAATCGGGCATTCGCGTCACTCGCTCGGGATGTTGCGGCATGAAAAAAGCCCGCTATCTGATCAGGTCAGATAGCGGGCTTTTTCGTTCAAGGACCCGGCGCACTCGACAGGCTGATCAAGTCCGGTGCCTCAAGGCTTGGTGTTTCAAGACTCAATGCGCCTGATTGAGGAAGCCTTCGTCCAGCTTCAGCTCATCATTGCGATTGATGCCGATATCGCGTGACAGGATGTTGCTGGCGATCTGCTTGGCTTCTTCCAGAGAATGCATCTGTGCAGTACCGCACTGATAGACGTTGAGCTCCGGAATCTCTTCCTGGCGTGCGACGTTCAACACGTCCTGCATGGCGGCAGACCAGGCAGCGGCAACCCGGGCTTCGTCCGGCTCGCCGATCAGGCTCATGTAGAAGCCGGTACGGCAACCCATCGGCGAGATGTCGATGATCTCGACGCCATCACCATTGAGGTGCTCGCGCATGAAGCCGGCGAACAGATGTTCCAGCGTGTGAATGCCCTTCTCGGAGAGAATCTCTTCATTCGGCACGCAGAAACGCAGATCAAAGACGGTGATGTTGTCGCCCTTGGGGGTTCCCATCTTCTTGGCCACGCGCACGGCAGGGGCTTTCATGATGGTGTGGTCGACTGTGAAGCTATCCAGCAGTGGCATACGAGGCCTCCAGCATGAGGGAGTGAGATGGGCAGGCCGTTGCCTGCCCGGATTCATGTCTGAAGGGTAGCATATCGCCGCTATTGAATAGAGGGGCAAGCACATGCCGGCGCAGGGAGTGCGCGCGGCATGTGTGTCTCACAGATAGCTCTCGGCAGCGGCTTCACAGCTCACGCAGCGGCGCTGGGACTTTCCCGGCTCACCATCCGACATGGCGTGGTTGAGCTCGCCATCCAGCAGGCGGTTGGTGAAGTCGGCCAGGTTGGCGACCACCAGCACGTCCTTGAGGCCCTCGCCATCGGCCAGTGTCTTCTGGCCCTTGCCGGTCATCACCAGCGCGGCGCGACAGCCGGCCTTCTGGCCAGCGACCAGATCGCGCAGACTGTCGCCCAGCATCCAGGCGCCTTCGAAGTCCGGAATCTGCAGAGCGTCCTGAATCTGGTGCAGCAGGCCGGGTTCCGGTTTGCGGCAATCACAGCCATCATCCGGGCCATGCGGGCAGTAGGCGATGTGGGCGATATCGCCACCGGCTTCCTTCACCAGCTGCATCATCTTGTCGTGCATCTGGTCGAGTTCCCGGTGACCGAAGTGGCCGCGAGCGATGCCGGACTGATTGGTCGCGACGGCTACGGTATAGCCCGCTCGCGTCAGGCGAGCGATGGCCTGAATGGAGGTGGGGTATTCGATCCACTCCTCGGCATTCTTGACGAAGGCATCGGAGTCTTCATTGATGACACCATCACGGTCGAGCACGATCAGTTTTTGCATGGTCAACTCTTCACCTCAGGGCAGTCAGGGGCGTCAGCCGGGCTGCTTGTCAGGGGGTCGCCGCTTTGCCTGGGAAATTGTGAGCCAAGTCACAAGATGACGCTCGCACGGGGATTGGGCAAATGGCGCCGAGTGACCGAAGAGCGTGGGTGCGACAGGCTGCCACGCTTTTCGAACACTGTTTCTATACTGGATTCTAGTGCGACCTAGGTAGGGGATCAAGGCAGAATTTGTGACATCGCGGCCACATTGCGTGTAATCCTGTCACGCAATACGTCATTTCGAGGAGGCTGGATGCAAAAGAACCCCGCCGTGGCGGGGTTCTTTTGCAGAGACTGCCATTTACCGATGTCGGGGACACCGTGGGCCGGCAGCCCTTATTGGGTCAGCAGGCTGATGTCGGCCACACCCATGAACAGGCCTTGCAGACTGGCCAGCATCGCCAGGCGATTGGCGCGCACGGCGGCATCGTCGGCGTTGACCATGACCTGATCGAAGAAGGCATCGACCGGCTCGCGCAGGCTGGCCAGCGTATCGAGGGCTTCCTGGTAGCGTGCCGCCGCGAACAGCGGTGCCACTTCCGCGCCACGTGCCTTGAGGGCCTCTGCCAGTGCCTGCTCGGCCGGCTCACTCAACAGGCTCGTGTCCACCTCGGTGCGGCCATCGTGCTCGGCCTTGGCGAGGATGTTGGAGACGCGCTTGTTGGCGGCTGCCAGAGCGGCGGCTTCCGGGCGTTCGCCGAAGGCGTGCACGGCACGCAGACGACGCGCGAAGTCCAGCGGGTTGCTGATCTTCAGGGTACGCACGGCCAGGTACAGTTCGGCACCCATGCCCTCGTCATTGGCCCAGGCGCGGAAGCGATCGAGCATGTACTCGAGCACGTCCTCGACCAGTCCTTCGGCCTTGGGCAGGTCACGATGCTGCTCGGCGCTGACGGTCAGCAGCTCGCGCAGGTCGAGGTCCAGTTCGCCCTTGATCAGGATGTTGAGCACCCCGATGGTGGCACGACGCAGCGCGAACGGGTCCTTGGCGCCGGTCGGACGCTGACCGATGCCGAAGATGCCGGTCAGGGTGTCGAGACGGTCCGCCAGGGCGATCGCCATGCCGGCCTTGGTCGCGGGAATCGCATCGCCGGCGAAGCGCGGCAGATACTGTTCTTCCAGCGCACGCGCGACGGTGGCATCTTCGCCATCGTGACGGGCGTAGTAGTGGCCCATGATGCCCTGCAGTTCCGGGAACTCCAGCACCATCTCGGTGACCAGGTCGGTCTTGGCCAGCTGTGCGGCGCGTGCGGCGTGCTCGACATCGGCACCGATGCGTTCCGCGATGTGGCGGGCCACGGCTTCGCTGCGACGGGCCTTGTCGGCCATGCTGCCCAGCTTCTGCTGGAAGACGACGCTCTCGAGCTTCTCGCGACGCGATTCCAGCGTGCTGCGCAGGTCAGTCTCGTAGAAGAAGGCGGCATCGCCCAGACGCGGACGAATCACCTTCTCGTTACCGGAGATGACCTGTTGCGGGTCCTTGCTCTCGATATTGGAGATGGTGATGAAGGCCGGCTTGAGCTTGCCGTCGTTGTCCAGCAGGTGGAAGTACTTCTGGTTGGCCTTCATGGAGGAGATCAGACACTCCGCCGGCACTTCCAGGAAGCGCTCATCGAAGGTGCCCGTCAGTGCGACCGGCCATTCCACGAGACCGTTGACCTCGTTGAGGAGGGCTTCCTCGATGACGGCATTGGCGCCATAGACTTCCGCCTCGGCCTGGACCTGTTCGCGGATGCGCTCACGGCGTACTTCACGGTTGGCCAGCACGCGGGCATCTTCCAGCGCGTCGAGGTAGTCCTCGGCGTGCGCCAGCGTGATGGCCTGCGGGGCATGGAAGCGATGACCGAAGGTGGTGCGGCCTGCCTCGAGGCCCAGCACGCTGGCCTCGATCACTTCGCTGCCGTAGAGCGCGACCAGCCAATGCACCGGACGAGAGAATTCGATGCGTGAGGCACCCCAGCGCATGTTCTTCGGCACCGGCAGGCGGGCGACGACCTGTTCCAGCATGGCCGGCAGCAGGGCGGAAAGATGCTCGCCCGGCTGGGTATGACGATAGCCGAGCCAGGTGCCCTTGTCGGTTTCCAGCTCGATCAGATCACTGACCTCGACACCGCAGGAGCGAGCGAAGCCCTGCACGGCGCGGGTCGGCTCACCATCCTTGAAGGCCGCAGCCTTGGCCGGGCCACGCTTCTCGATCTCGCGGTCCGGTTGACGCTCGGCCAGCGACTCGATCATCACCGCCAGGCGACGTGGTGTGGCGTAGGCGCGGACCTGACCGAAGGCGACTTCGGCCTCACGCAGGCCATCGGCCAGGCCATTGGCCAGGCCGTCGGCGAGGGCATCGATGGCACCCGGCGGCAGTTCTTCGCAGCCCAGTTCGATCAGCAGGGTATTCACGGAGGTCATGCTGACGCGTCTCCCTCGGTAGTGGTGTCATCGGCGGCGAGCAGCTCGTCACGCAGTGCCTGTGGTGCCAGCGGGAAGCCAGCGGCCTTGCGCGAGTCGTAATAGGCGTGGGCCACGTCGCGGGCGAGGGTGCGCACGCGCAGGATGTAACGCTGACGCTCGGTGACGGAGATGGCGTGACGCGCATCCAGCAGGTTGAAGGTGTGGGAGGCCTTCAGCACCTGCTCATAGGCCGGCAGCGGCAGGTTGGCCGCCAGCAGCTTCTGACATTCGCTCTCGCAGTGATCGAAGGCAGCGAACAGCTCCGGCACGGCAGCGTGCTCGAAGTTGTAGGCGGACTGCTCCTTCTCGTTCTGCAGGAAGACATCGCCGTAGGTGACCACGGAGCCGTCCGGTGCGGTGGTCCAGATCAGGTCGTAGACGCTGTCCACGTCCTGGAGGTACATCGCGATGCGCTCGAGACCGTACGTCAGCTCGCCGGTGACCGGGAAGCACTCGATGCCGCCTGCCTGCTGGAAGTAGGTGAACTGGGTCACTTCCATGCCGTTGAGCCACATTTCCCAGCCAAGTCCCCAAGCGCCCAGCGTCGGGGATTCCCAGTTGTCCTCGACGAAGCGGATGTCGTGGACCAGCGGGTCAATGCCCAGACGCTCCAGCGAGCCCAGATAGAGCTCCTGCAGGTTGGCCGGTGACGGCTTCATCACCACCTGGAACTGGTAGTAGTGCTGCAGGCGATTGGGATTTTCGCCGTAGCGGCCGTCGGTGGGACGGCGGGAAGGCTGCACATACGCAGCGTTCCAGGTTTCAGGACCGATGGAGCGCAGGAAGGTCGCCGGGTGGAAAGTCCCCGCGCCAACCTCCATATCCAATGGCTGCAGGATGATGCAACCCTGTTCGGCCCAGTATTGCTGCAGGGCCAGAATCAGGCCCTGGAAGGTTTTCACGTCTGGCTGTGTCATTGGTGAAGCCCGTTGGCCCATGAATTCGAGAACTGCCAAGTATACAATCCCCGCTTATCGGGTTATAGGCCGCAGACGTAACCGAGTGCGTGCCATTTCCAAATTCTGATGCGTCGCGTCCCTGCACGCGCGTATTGCCTACAAGCCTCTGAGAGGCTCTGGGAGCTCAAATGATCGTCGTTACCGGAGGCGCCGGCTTCATCGGTGCCAATATCGTCAAGGCACTCAATGATCGCGGCCGTACCGATATCCTGGTGGTGGATGACCTGAGTGACGGCACCAAGTTCGTCAATCTGGCGGATCTGACCATTGCCGACTATCTCGACAAGGACGATTTCCTGATTCGCGTCCAGTCGAGCCTGATGGGTGAGTATGCCGAGCTGCCGAAGATCGAGGCGATCTTCCACGAGGGCGCCTGCTCCGATACCACCGAGTGGGACGGCCAGTTCATGCTCGAGAACAACTTCGAGTACTCCAAGGTGCTGCTCAACTTCTGTGAGGCGAATCAGATTCCCTTCCTCTACGCGAGCTCCGCGGCGACCTACGGCGACAGCCAGGTCTTCAAGGAAACACCGGAGTTCGAAGGGCCGCTCAACGTCTACGGCTACTCCAAGCTGCTGTTTGACCAGCACGTGCGCCAGCGTTGGGACAGCCTGACCACCCAGGTGGTCGGCTTCCGCTATTTCAATGTCTATGGCCCGCGTGAGCAGCACAAGGGCAAGATGGCCAGCGTCGCCTACCACCATCACACCCAGGTGAAGGCGGGCGAGAACCCGAAGCTGTTCGGCGCCTACGATGGCTATGAAGCCGGCATGCAGAGCCGTGACTTCGTCTACGTCGGTGATGTGGTCGACGTCAATCTGTGGTTCCTCGATCACCCGGAAGCCTCCGGCATCTTCAACCTGGGTACCGGCCGTGCCGAGCCGTTCAAGGCGATCGCCGAGACCGTCATCGAGTACTACGAGAAGGGCGAGATCGAGTACATCGACTTCCCGGAAAACCTCAAGGGCCGCTACCAGAGCTTCACGCGTGCCGACATCGGCAAGCTGCGCAAGGCCGGCTGCAACGTCGAGTTCAAGACCGTTGCCCAGGGCACCCGCGCCTATCTCGAATGGCTGAATCGCTGAGTCTGAGCACGTGTGGACTGAGCTCGTGTGGACTGAGCTCGTGTGGACTGAGGGTAAGCGCGTGTGGAATGAGCATGGGCGCCTGCATCGCAAGTGCGATGGGGCAGGGCAAGCGCATCCGCAAAGAGGGTTGGCCGTGAAGAGGAGCAAGGCATGAGTGAGCGCATTCTGGTGGTCGGGCCCAGCTGGGTCGGCGACATGGTGATGGCGCAGAGCCTGTTCATGACGTTGAAGCAGCGCTCGCCCGGCTGCCGGATCAGTGTGCTGGCGCCCGCCTGGTCGCAACCGATCATCGAGCGCATGCCCGAGGTCGAGGAAGCGCTGGCACTGCCGGCGGGGCATGGCGACTTCGCCCTCAAGGCGCGCTGGCGACTGGGGCGCTCGCTGCGCGGGCGTTTCGATCGCGCCATCGTGCTGCCGCGCTCCTGGAAGTCGGCGCTGGTGCCATTCTTCGCGCGTATTCCAGTGCGGGTCGGCTTCACCGGTGAGCAGCGCCACGGCCTGCTCACCGAGTGCCGCAAGCTCGACAAGTCGATTCTCGATCAGACCGTCAAGCGCTTCACCTCACTGGGCCTGCCGCTGGACGAGTCCAACCCGCCGCAGCGCATCCCCGAACCCTGTCTCGTCACCGACAGCGCCAATCAGCGGCGTCTGCGCGAGGCGCTGGGCCTGAGTGCGCCACCGGCCCCCATCATCGGCATGATGCCGGGCGCGGAATACGGGCCGGCCAAGCAGTGGCCACTGGCGCACTTTCGCGAGCTTGCCGAGTCACTGACGCAGGCCGGGGCGGAGGTGCGTATCTTTGGCGGTCCCAAGGATGTGGCGGCCGGTGAGGAGATTGCCCAGGGGCTGGCCGGCGTCCACAACCTGTGTGGCAAGACGCGACTGGCGGATGCGGTGGATCTGATCGCCGAGTGTCGGGAAGTGGTCAGCAATGATTCTGGCCTGATGCATGTGGCGGCTGCGGTAGGGGCCCGTATCCAGGGCATCTACGGCTCCTCGTCACCACATTACACGCCACCGCTGACGGCCAATCGCGAGATTCACTGGCTGGCGCTGGAGTGCTCACCGTGTTTCAAGCGCGTCTGTCCGTTGGGGCATACCAACTGCCTGAATCACATCGCGCCTGAGCGATTGCTGACGGCGATCGCGCTGGATGAGGATGAGCGGTGAGCTTGCCGAAGAATCGTACGACGGATGATCTGATCCATCCGCGGATGCGCGGGGCGATGACGCGTGCACAGCGTATCGAGGCGTGGCGTGCCTGGTGTGAGCAGCACCTGGTACTGCCGTTCAGCCGGGCATGGCTGGTGCGCTGGTGCCGGCATCGCTCGCGCCATCAGGGGCTTGAGCAGCGTGGCTTGCCGCGACATGCCGTGGAAGACGTGATGGGACCAGAGGCGCTGACACTGTGGATCAATCCGCGTGAACTGGTGCGCGACGTCAACTTCGGGCGTGACAAGCGCAAGCGGCCTTCCTCCAACGCCTTCATCTGGGACGGCGACTGGGACCTGCGGCGTGGCGCCTTCCGCTTCGGCTCACGCTCGCGCCTGATGCGTGACCTGATCGAGCATGGTGATGACCTGACGGTGACCGAGCGTTATCAGCAGCTCAAGGCCTTGCTGGAGGCGGGCAAGCCCTGGGCATCGCCGCGTGATGGCCTGCTGATGGACAGTGAGGAACAGATTCTCGGTTACCTGCGCTGTTATCGCGGTTATCTGCAGGACATGGCCGCCAATGGCTTCCGCCAGGGCATCACCAAGGATGAGATGGGCGTCGCGGTGACGCGTGATGGCCGTCTGCTCAAGATCAACCGTGGCCTGCATCGCCTGGCGATGGCGCAGCAGGTGGGAGTGCCCCGCGTGCCTGTCGTCATCAAGGCGGTACATCGTGAGTTCTGGGACAAGGTGACCGCCGGTGCCGAAGGTGATGAGGCTCTGCGGCGTCTGCAGGCTGCGCTGCAAGAGTGTCGTCCCGAAAGCGAACCCGGCCCGCTGGACCCCAAGACCTATCCCGTGATGGGAGTGGATGAGGGGTGGCCGGATCTGCGTGGACTCGAGGATGCAAATTCCGGCAGTTGAGCCGATAACCTGTTGTTTATAAAAACGAAAAAGCCCTGTTTCATCGTGATGTTTCACATGAAACAGGGCTTTTTTCGCTCTCTCTGTTCGAGTGACAGCAGGTACTTGGGCGACAGGTACCTGGGCGATAGATGCCTGAGGCGAAAAGCGGTCTAGCGTGCCAGTCGCTGATAAAGCCCCAGATAGGCCTCGCCCATGGCGCTGGGGGTGAAGCGAGTCAGATGCGCCCGCGCGCCCGCGACCAGCCGCTCTCGACGTGGTGCGTCATCGCCGAGTGCCACGATGGCGCTGGCCAGCGCCTGTGCATCGTCGGTGGGCACCAGCACGCCGGTGGCATTGTCATGCACGATATCGGGGATGCCATCCACCTCGCTTGCGATGATCGGGACGCCGTGATCCATCACGTCGAGCAGAATCGAGCCGAGACCCTCGTTGCGTGACGGGAAGGCGAACAGATCGAAGGCTTCCAGATAGTCGCCGACATTGGTGTGGAAACCCTCCCAGACAAGATTGTCCAGATCGGTGCTCTCCGCCTTGAAGGCGGCTTCATCCTCTCCCGCGCCCAGGCAGACGAACAGCAGCTGCGGGTGACTGTCGCGCAGCTGACGGGCCGCCTCGATCAGCACTCGCTGGCCCTTGTGGCGGTCCACCAGCGCGCCGACATGCCCGACGACGAAGCGACCCCCGGCGGGCGTATTGCCGAAGCGCTCCCGCAGTCTGCCCACGGCTGTCTCATTGCTGGGCAGGTGGGCGAGGGTGCTGGGAATCAGAGCCGTCTCCCCCCACTGGCGCTCACGCAGGTGTGACTCGATCACCGAGGAAATCGCCACCCGGCAGGCAGCGGCGCGATAGGTCAGACGATTGAACCACTTGTCCTTCACCGGCTGAGGCACCCGGCGGGTCAGCAGATAAGGCGTGCCGGTGAGGCGCTGATGCAGCCACGCCCAGTGTACGGCCTTGGCTTCGTGAGCATGCACGATATCGGCGCGAGGCTGACCGAGATGGCCCTTGAAGCGCCCATGGATCTCGATGACGTCCACCGTGACGGCAAGCTCGAGCGCCGCCAGTTCGGTGATCAAGGGCGAGCCTTGCAGGCACACCAGCGACTGACGGATGGGCGTACCAGGCTCGCCGTTCTCTCCCGGGCTGGCGCGTCGCGCCAGGTCCGCGATCAGGTTGAGCGTCTGGCGCTCACCGCCGCGAAAGCCGCGGGCCAGATTGACGTGGCGCACGTGCAGCGGCCGAGACGAAGCTTGCGACGCCGCCTGCTCACAAGCAGAGGTCATGGTCACCATACCTTGTTGAAGTCTTCCGCCTCACGCACCTTGGCGTCGCGCTGGAATTCCAGCAGCTTGGCGTATTTCAGGTAGGCATTGACGCTGGCGGACAGCGCCACCGAGAAGCCATCGACGCCATCGCGGAAGCCGGCCTGGAAGACGAACTTGCGCATGAAGGCATTGCTGGCATGCAGGAAGGGCGTGAAGGCGTTGGCGCGTTTTCCCTTCTGATACATGATCTTGGCGGCGCGATTCGAGAAGCGGCCACTGGCCTTGACGAACAGCTCACCCAGATTGGCGAAGCTGTAATGCTCGAGGTCCGCATCCAGCTCGCAGGGGTGGCTGGCCTGAACGGAGCTGTGCTGGCGCGAATCGCGGAAGGCGAGCTTCTCGCGGTCATACAGGCGCAGGCAGTAATCGGGGTACCAGCCGGCATGTCGCACCCAGCGTGAGCCGATGAAGTTGCGACGGCGTAGCGCGAAGCCGTCGTGGGGCGTGCTGTCGAGTGCCAGTTCCCGGATGGCGCTGACGGCGCCGTCGGTCAGGCGTTCATCGGCGTCCAGTGACAGCACCCAGCGGTGGCTGGCATGGCTCGGTCCGACGTTCTTCTGCGGCCCGTCGCCCAGATAGGGCTGGTCGATCACCACGGCGCCCATGGCGCGCGCCAGCTCGCAGGTGGCATCCGTGGAGCCGGAATCGACCACGATCAGCTCATCGCAGACCTGGGCCAGCGAGCGCAGGCAATCCTCGATGTTGTGGGCTTCATTGAGAGTGATGACGCAGCCGGTGATGGGCACGGCGGTGCGCAGCTTGCCATCGGAAGGAGGGGCGGTCGGGGTGACGGCCGGGGCCTCGTCGCTCGGATTCATGACGGTCTCTGTCTTGAGAGCGCCTGGCTCACGTGTGTGACAGGCGCCGATGGGACGCAGTGGCAGGCGGGAATCGGATGATGCGCCTGCCGACGATTCATGTCGCTATCGTACACTGCATGGGCACCGATGCCTGCAGGGCGATACGCTGAAGCGTCAGGCGTGATAGGCGCTGCGAATGGCGGCCAGGCACGCCGCATGATGTGTCGGCGTGAAGCGCGCCAGCGAGCGCCCCAGGCGTGAGAGGTTGTTCTCGCGCCAGCGTGCGTCGGCGGGAGCCTCGTCATGCAGCTGGCAGCGATCGAGATCGATCACGTAGACGCGTCCGCCTTCATCGACCAGCAGGTTGCGTGCGTTGAGATCGACATGCTCGAGCCCGGCGTCATGTACGGCGCGAATGGCGCGACCTGTCGTCTCCAGCACTGCCAGCAGGGATTCAGGCAGCTCGGCCCCGGCAGGCAGGCGCTGTGCTTCGAGGGCGATCAGATCATCGGCGAAGGCGCGCGCGCCGGGAATCAGTACCGTGATCAGGGCGGCCTCGTAGCTCAGGCCATGCCGCCATACGCAGGCGCCGACCGGCTCTGGCACCGGCAGCCCCTGGCGATGCAGCATTTCCGTCAGGCGCAGCTCGGCGAAGGCGCGGGTGCGCTCAAGGCCGGTGTAGAGGTAGCGCTGACGAGCGATCTTCGCGATCAGACCACCACGTCGATAGGGGCGCAGCGCCCAGCGTTGAGCCGGGGCGCCAGTGGCATGGACGGGGTGCAGCTCAGCGGGCAAACGACAGACATCGAGGAACAGACTCGCCCCGCGCCCCGGTGCTTCGCCGGTCACGGCGCCGTGTTCGCGCCAGAACGATGGCATGAACCAGTCCGGCGTCATTTGTGGCGCTGTTTCGCCATCATATAGAATGTGGGCATTCTCATTTCGGAAAACTGCCATCCGCATGAAGCATCCTCTCCCTGCCCAGCCCGCACATATCTGCGTGCTCCGGCTCTCCGCTCTCGGCGATGTCTGCAATCTTGTGCCAACGGTACGCGCCTTGCAGCGTCAGTGGCCTGAGGCCCGCATTACCTGGATCGTCGGCAAGGGGGAGCACAGTCTACTGTCCGGCCTGACCGGGGTCGAGTTCGTGGTCTACGACAAGTCCACCGGCCTTGCGGGCATGCGCGCCATCTGGCGTCAGCTCAAGGACACGCACTTCGATGTGCTGTTGCACATGCAGCAGGCGCTGCGGGCCAGCGCCCTGTCGTTGGGCCTCAAGGCCCGAGTGCGCATCGGTTACGACCGTGCGCGCGCCAAGGACTGGCAGTACCTCTTTACCTCCCATCAGCTGGCCCCGCGCGAGCGCGCTCACGTGCTGGAGTCGTTCATGGACTTCGCACGTGCCCTGGGTGTCGAGGACTGCCGGCTCGACTGGCGTCTCGATGTGCCGCCCGAGGCCTATGGTGAGGCGGCGCGCGTGACCGGTGAAGCGCCCTATCTGGTCATCAGTCCGTGTGCCAATCCGCGCCTGCGCAACTTCCGCAACTGGTCGGCCGAGGGCTATGCGGCGGTCGTCGATCATGCCTGGCAGCAATACGGCATCCGCAGCGTGATGACCGGCGGCGGCAGCCCGCAGGAACGCGAGATGGGCGCGCGCATCAAGGCGCTGGTCAGTGAAGGCGCGGTCATCGATGCCATCGGTGGTACCTCACTCAAGGGCCTGCTGGCGCTGATCGATCGCGCCGTCGCGGTGATCGCGCCGGACTCCGGCCCCGTGCATATGGGCAATGCGCTCAATACACCGGTGATCGGCCTGTACGCCACCACCAACCCCGAGCGTGCGGCGCCCTATTGCTGGCAGCATCTGGTGGTCAATCGCTATCCGGATGCGGTGGAAACCTATCTGCACAAGCAGATGGACGAGATCCACTGGGGCCAGCGCGTACGCCATCAGGACGCCATGAGCCTGATCCGCGCCGAGGATGTCATCGCGCGCCTCGGTGAGCTGCTGGCGGACACCGATGGCGTCATTCGCGGCCAGAGTTGCGAACGTCTGCCGGTCGCGGCTGTCTTGTCTACTGACACCTCTTCTTCTGAATTTCCCTCTGCACGCGGAGACGCCTGATGAAGCTTGATCTGACTGCGCTTGAACAGGCTCGCCTGCTGGTCGTGGGTGATGTGATGCTCGACCGCTACTGGCACGGTGGCACCTCACGCATCTCGCCGGAAGCCCCGGTGCCGGTGGTGCGCGTCGGCGAGAGTGAAGACCGCCCGGGCGGTGCCGCCAACGTCGCGCTCAACATCGCATCGCTCGGTGCGCATGCCACTCTCGCCGGTGTGGTCGGTCAGGATGACAACGCCGCCATCCTGACCCGCGCACTGGAAAACGCCAATGTCATCACGCGCTTCCAGGCCAGTGACAGCGTGCCGACCATCACCAAGCTGCGCGTGATGAGCCGCAATCAGCAGCTGCTGCGCCTTGATTTCGAGGAGCCGCTGCACGAGGTGGATACCAGCGCGCTGGTGCGCCATGTCGAGGCCGAGCTGGGGGCCACCAGCGGCGTGATGATTCTCTCCGACTACGGCAAGGGCTCGCTGAATCAGGTCGAGGTGCTGATCGCCGCGGCGCGCGCGGCGGGCAAGCGTGTGCTGGTGGACCCCAAGGGCAGTGATTTCTCGCGCTATCGTGGCGCCAGCATCATCACGCCCAATCTGACCGAATTCGAGACCATCGTCGGGCCATGCCGCAGCGATGAGGAACTGGCCGAGAAGGGTGAGGCGCTGCGTGCTGAGCTCGAGCTGGAAGCTCTGCTGGTGACGCGTAGCGAGAAGGGCATGACCCTGATTCGCGAGGGCCATCAGCCGCTGCATCTGCCGACGCATGCGCGTGAGGTCTATGACGTCACCGGTGCCGGTGACACCGTGATCGGCGTGCTGGGTCTAGCGCTGGCGGCTGGCCATGCCTTCCCGGAAGCCGTGATGCTGGCCAATCTGGCCGCAGGCCTCGTCGTCGCCAAGCCGGGCACCGCGACCCTGTCGGTGGCGGAGCTCTACACCGCACTGCATGGTGACAAGCTGGCGGAATTCGGCGTGATCCAGGAGTCCGCGCTCATCCCGGCAGTGAAGGCCGCTCAGGCACGCGGCGAGCGCGTGGTGATGACCAATGGCTGCTTCGACATCCTGCATGCCGGTCATGTGGCCTACCTGCAGGAGGCGGCACGTCAGGGCGACCGTCTGATCGTGGCGGTCAATGACGATGGCTCGGTGGCACGCCTCAAGGGGCCGACGCGTCCGATCAACCCGGTACTGCGTCGCATGCAGGTGCTGGCGGGCCTCGGCGCGGTCGCCTGGGTCGTGCCCTTCAGCGAAGACACCCCGGCACGCCTGATCGAGGCCGTGCTGCCGGATGTGCTGGTCAAGGGCGGTGACTATCGTCCCGAAGAGATCGCCGGGGGCGAGGCGGTGATCGCCAACGGTGGCGAGGTGCGTGTGCTCGGTTTCGAGGATGGCGTCTCCACCACGGCGATGATCGCCACCATTCTCGATCGCGAGGACTAGGCGTGAGCCTTGCCCGTGGCCTCTACAGCACCGCACTGACCCTGCTGTCTCCCCTCATCTGGCAGCGGGTCTGGCGCGAACACGATGATCGGCACTCGCGCCTGGAGCGGCTGGGCATCCTCCCTGCCACGCCTGCCGCCGCGCCGGACCGCGAGCGCCCCATCTGGCTGCATGCGGCCTCGCTGGGCGAGATGGTCATGATGGCCAGCGCCATCGAGGCGCTGCGGCGCCGCTATCCCCTCCGCCCGCTGATCGTGACCACCATGACCGCGACGGGGGCTGCCCAGGCGGCTCGCCTGTTGCACACGCCTGAGGGAACGCCCGAGCTTGCCCCGGCGCGGCATCATTATCTGCCACTGGACTTTCCCTGCAGCGCACGTCGCTTCGTGTCTCGCCTGCGGCCGGCCCTGGTCGTGCTGGTGGAAACCGAGCTGTGGCCGAATCTGATCGCAAGCTGTGCGCGCCAGAGGATACCCGTGAGCGTGGTCAATGCGCGGCTGTCACCGCGCGCCTTCACACGCTACCGCAAGGTCGGGGCCTTGATGCGCGAGACGTTGTCGCAGGTGAGCGCGCTGACGGCCAAGGCGCCGGAAGATCTCGAGCGTTTCATCGCGCTTGGGCTTCCTGCGGCTCGGGGGAAGACGGTCGGTTCACTCAAGTTCGAGCTCGAGATATCGCCACAGGCCGTCGCGGCAGGCAAG
Source organism: Cobetia sp. MMG027 (assembly GCF_027947415.1). Lineage (NCBI taxonomy): Bacteria > Pseudomonadati > Pseudomonadota > Gammaproteobacteria > Oceanospirillales > Halomonadaceae > Cobetia > Cobetia sp. MMG027. The sequence continues at coordinate 176,712 of NZ_JAQJIO010000006.1, read as the reverse complement.
GGACTGCGCGAGCAGTTCCAGGGGCGGCGGGTCTGGATCGCCGCCTCGACACACGAGGGGGAAGATGCCCTGATGCTGGACGCCCACGCAGCCGTGCGTGCTCGGCATCCTGATGCCTTGCTGCTGCTGGTGCCGCGCCATCCGCAACGCTTCGAGACGGTCGCCGCACAGAGTGCGAGCTGGTGTGAGTCACGCGGGGAAACCTGCCTGCGTCGCAGCCACATGCATGCGGAAAGCCGCCTCGAGAAGAGCCGTCTGTCGGTGCTGGTCGGCGATAGCCTGGGCGAGCTGCTCGCCCTGTATGCGGCGAGCGATGTCGCCTTCATCGGCGGCAGCCTGGTGCCCATCGGCGGGCATAATCTGCTCGAACCGGCCGCGCTTGGGCTGCCACTGTTGAGTGGCCCATCGCTTGAGAACTTCAGTGAGATCGCCGAGGTGATGACGGCGGAAGGAGCTCTGCAGGTCGTCGATGATGCCGAGGCGCTGGCCGAGGCCGTCAACACCCTGCTGGAAGATGAATCGCAGCGCCAACGGGCAGGGCAGGCGGCGCGTGAACGGGTAGCCCGCAATCGCGGGGCGCTGGCAGGGACACTGCAGCAGCTGGAAGACCTGTTGCCGAGCTGAGCCGACGAGAGACGGAGGTGATCTCGCCATGCCGATTTCGGTCGTGGGGGATGCACGCCACTGGGGCATCAATGGGAAGATCATGCGCAGAAACGCCGCACCATCGTGCGGCGTTTCTGCGTATGGACCTCGCGTGGGGCGAGGTCAGCGCTCACTCACCGAAGCGCAGGCCCTGTCTCAGCACTCGATGAGCTGCGCCGTCACGCCCATGTCGGCATCCAGACCCTCCAGGCAATCGCGCGCTGCGGCGCTGGCATTGCTGATCACCACATCGAAGCTTTCCAGTGGCGCGATGAAGGCCGGGCGTACCATCTCGAACTTGCGGGCATCGATGATCAGGAAGCGCTGCATGGCGCTTTCCAGCGCGGCCTGCTTGGCCGCCACCTCATGAAAGTGGAAGCAGCTGACGCCGCGCTCGGCGTGCACGCCACCGGCCGAGAGAAATGCCTTGTTGATGCCCAGACGGCGAATGGCTTCCGGCATGTCGGTGGCGGTAAAGGACTGGGTGGCCGGATGAAACAGCCCGCCCAGCATGACCAGTCGCACGCCGGGCAGGTGGCCGACGGCGTTGGCGACATTCAGGGCGCAGGTCACCAGGGTCAGTGTCATCTGACGGTCCAGTGCCGCGGCCAGGTGGACCAGGGTCGTCCCGCAATCCACGTACAGGGTATCGCCGTCCTCGATGTGACTGGCCAGTCGCTGGCACAACGCTTGCTTGATAGGAGCGCTGGCATCGATCTCGCGGTCGAGACGATAGACGCTGCTGGCGGAAGATTCCGCCAGCAGCAGGCGTCCCCCCAGTATCTCCAACAGCCCGTTGCTGTGAGTGACATCACGACGAATCGTCATCTCGGACACGCCGCAGAGCTGCGCGGCGTCGCTGAGCTGCAGTGGGCTGCCCTCGCGCAGGATGGCCTGCAAGCGGTCAAGGCGTGCAGCGCTTTGGTTGTTCATGCGGCAGGGTCCTTTTTTGCCGATGGCGGTGAGAAAGCGTTGGAGAAGCCAACATGCCCTCGGGTCATGGTGTGATGATAACTCACTGACTGGCAGGGATAACTTTTCTCGCGTGAGAGATCCGCGCGGGCGTTGCAGGAAAGCAAGGCCCGAATCGCTCAAGCGTTTGCATTGACTCCTTGGTCAGATTGTGACTCTTTTAACATGCTGAGAAAAAATCATAACACCGTGTCCCGTTGAGAATCGCGGCGACATCGCGCACAAGCGCATTCCATAACAAGCACAAGAACACATCAGGACCTTCCCAATGAATCCCCTCATGAGTCTGGTCGGGATGGCATCGCTCATCCTCATCGCCGTGGCGTTGTCATCGAATCGACGCGCCATCCGCCTGCGCACCGTCGGGGGTGCCTTTGCCATCCAGTTGGCCATCGGTGCCTTCGTGCTCTACACCTCCTTCGGCCAGGGTGTGCTGGCCGGTGTCTCAGGCGCCGTCAGTCAGGTCGTCAATTATGCCGATCAAGGCATCAGCTTCCTGTTCGGCAGTCTGGCCAATCCGGGCAGCGGTGTCGGCTTCATCTTCGCCATCAAGGTGCTGCCGATCATCATCTTCTTCTCGTCGCTGATCGCGGTGCTCTACTACCTCGGCATCATGCAGTGGGTGATTCGCCTGCTGGGGGGCGGCCTGCAGCGCGTGCTGGGAACGTCGCGCACGGAATCCCTCTCCGCGACCGCCAACATCTTCGTCGGACAGACGGAGGCACCGCTGGTGGTCAAGCCCTATCTGGCCAGCATGACGCGTTCCGAGCTGTTCGCCGTGATGTGTGGTGGTCTGGCATCCGTCGCCGGCTCCGTACTGGGTGGCTACGCGGCGCTGGGCATCCCGATGGAGTATCTGGTGGCGGCGTCCTTCATGGCAGCGCCCGGCGGCTTGCTGTTCGCCAAGCTTCTGTTCCCGGAGACTGACAAGCCGGATGACTCGATCGCCGTGGCGGATGCCTCGCTCAAGGATGACGACGCACCGTCCAACGTGCTGGACGCTGCGGCATCCGGTGCGTCTTCCGGCCTGAAACTGGCCGCCAATGTCGGCGCGATGCTGCTGGCCTTCATCGCCTTGATCGGGCTGATCAACGGCATTCTCGGTGGTGTCGGCGGCTGGTTCGGCATGGACACCCTGAGTCTCGACATGATTCTCGGCTGGCTCTTCGCGCCGTTGGCCTTCCTGCTGGGCGTGCCATGGAGCGAGGCGACGCTGGCGGGGTCCTTCATCGGTCAGAAGCTGGTGGTGAACGAGTTCGTCGCCTACATCAATCTGGCGCCCTACCTGAGTGGCGACAGTCTCGTGGCTGCCACGGGTGCGGTGATGACGCCCTACACCATGGCCGTGCTGTCCTTCGCGCTGTGCGGCTTCGCCAACCTGTCGTCCATCGCCATTCTGCTCGGCGGGTTGGGCAGCCTGGCCCCGACGCGCCGGCATGAGATCGCCAGTCTGGGTCTCAAGGCGGTACTGGCCGGTACGCTTTCTAATTTGATGTCGGCGGCGATCGCCGGCTTCTTCCTGGCGCTGGCAGCCTGATCGGGATGTCGCCCATCTCACAGTGGATGGGCGATTCGAAGAGGTGTCGCCTTCGGTGTGTAAATGTTCACAAACCGGCCGTTGGTGACAGGGAAATCCGCCAAACGTCTCCCTATCGTTTTTGCGAGGAAGTGCTAACATCGCGCCCTTTGCAAATCCGGCGCAGCCCGACGACGAAGCGGGCGGCATGGGGCGACGCTGATGGCAGACGTCGTTCATGACGGGCAATAACCACAACAATTCAGAACAGTTGATTACTCAAGACAGGATCATTTCGCGATGACTATGCTCAAGACCGTCGCGGCCAGTGCACTGGCCGCCACTACCCTCCTGACGGCTGCCGCGCCAGCCCAGGCCACCGATTTCAATGGCGACATCCACGCCAATGACTACAAGTGGCTGACCTTCAATCTGATGCGCAGCGAGGACAACCGTCTGCCGTTTCGCAACAGTGAAGATACCTATCTGGAAATGGAATTCGGTGGCCGTTCGGGCATCGTCGATCTCTACGGCTATGTCGATTTCTTCGACATCTTCGATGACAGCTCGGATGACCTCAATGGCGGCGACAACTTCTTCGCCAAGCTGGCCCCGCGCTTCTCGCTGGACGCCATGACCGGTCACGACCTGTCCTTCGGCCCGGTGGACGAGCTTTACATCGCCACCGTCACCAACATCGGTGACAACGGCGCATTCGGCGGTCTGTGGGAGCACTATGTCGGTCTGGGCAGCGATGTGCAGGTGCCATGGTTCGGCAAGATGGGCTTCAACCTCTACGCCCGCTACGTGCGTGAGAACTACGGCGGTGAAGACGAGAGCAAGTGGGACGGCTACATGGCGTCCACCAACTGGTTCAAGCCGTTCGTCAACTTCGAGGACGGTAGCTTCATCGCCTATCAGGGCTATCTGGACTACAAGTTCGATGCCGATGAAGTGGGCAGCCAGGACGGTCGCAGCATCAACAGCATGGAGTGGTTCAACGGCATCTACTACCACACCCAGCGTTTCGCGGTGGGTTACGGCCTGAAGTACTACAACAACATGGCGTTCTTCACTGATGGCTCCACCGCCACCGGCGTGCGTCAGGACACCACCGGCTTCGGCAACTACTTCAGCATCAACTACAAGTTCTGATCACCGCTTCGCTCTCGATGAGCGACCGGCGCGCAAACAGAAACGGGAAGCCCTTCAGGGCTTCCCGTTTTTCGTCTGGCTGCTCTGGCGTCTGACACCTGGAAGCTGACATATGGTGATCAGCGGAACTCGACCTCGCTGACTTCCACGCGCACCAGCTGGCGGGACCAGCTGCCGTCCGGCAGGGCGATGCGCACGCTGCGTCCCTCACGGGTCTGGCCGGGGCGCAGGTAGGTCTCGGGCAGCCGATACTCGCCGACCCACAGCGGCGCCTCGCGCGTCGCCAGCAGACGGCCATCGTCGCCATAAAGACGCAGTCTTGCCCGGGTGGCGATGACGTTCTGCCCGGCGGTGTTCTGGATCTCGAAGCGCAGCACGGCGTCGCCATCGTCGATGTCCACGGCGGTCAGTCGTGCGACGACCCCATCACGATGTCCCTCGCTCAGCAGCGTCGGATTGGCCAGTGCGCTGGCATTGAGGCGTGCCTGGGCCGGAGCCGGGGCAGAGACGTTGGCGCGGGCCGGCACTGGTTGCCCTGCATCGCCAGCGGCAGGCGTATTCGCGGGTACCACCGGCAGGGCGGACGAGGTGGGTATCGTCGCGCTGCCGAGCGTCGAGCGTGGGCTCTGCTCGTCGGAGACTTCCAGCAGATACTCCCAGCTATGGTCCGGCTTGAGCAGCACCTTGACGCCACTATCCAGCGTGATGGTCGTCGGAGAGCTGATCGGCAGGCTGTCTGCCATCAGCACCGGGCTGAGCAGGGCAGCGGCCAGAAGCGACAGGCCTTGGGTGCCAAGGTGGCGCGTGATCTTCCATGTCATCAGGCGAGCCTCCTCAGGCAGTGATGCGCTCGACACCTGTCTCGCGACCGACCAGCAGTACATCGGCGCCACGGGCGGCGAACAGACCATTGGTGACGACGCCGACGATGGCATTGATGCGGGCTTCCATGGCGATCGGGTCTTCGATCAGGAAGTTGTAGCAATCGAGGATGCGGTTGCCGTTGTCCGTCAGAACGCCTTCACGATAGACCGGGTCCGCGCCCAGCTTGACCAGTTCGCGCGCGACGTAGGAACGTGCCATCGGAATGACTTCCACCGGCAGCGGGAAGCCACCGAGGATGTCGACCTGCTTCGAGCCATCGGCGATGCACACGAAACGCTCAGCGCAGGCTGCGACGATCTTCTCGCGGGTCAGCGCCGCACCACCGCCCTTGATCATCGCCAGACGCGGATCGATCTCGTCGGCACCATCCACGTACACCGGCACGGTGCCCACATGGTTGAGCTCGTAGACGTCGATGCCGTGGCCCTTGAGGCGCTGGGCAGTGGCTTCGGAGCTGGCGACGGCGCCGGCAAAGTCGTGGCGAACCTCCGCCAGAGCATCGATGAACAGGTTGGCGGTGGAGCCGGTGCCGACGCCGATGATGGTGTCGCGGTTCAGCAGCGGGCGGATCTCATCAAGGGCAGCGCGGGCCACGGCTTGCTTCAGCTCATCCTGGGTCATGTCATACCTCGGGTCGGTGGGGCAGGGGTGGAGAGTGGCGGTCATCGCGTCGGCAAGGGTGCCTGGCGCGTATCCCGACGTGTCTGTGCCTCATGCTGCTGCACGGCAACCAGATGCGCAGACAGGAAGCGAGTCGGGCGACGCAACGCGAGAAAACGCCACATTATAACGGCAAACGTCGCGATGGCGCTGGACGCTCTCGCCGGCGGTCTGATAACAATGGGGGTTCGGTCGCACCCATGCGGCCCGCGCTGCGACACATCAGGACATTCCTATAATGCTCGAACACTACGTCAAGAAAATCCTGTCGGCTCGTGTCTATGAAGCCGCCCATGAAACCCCGCTCTCGTCAGCCCCGATGCTGTCACGTCGTTTCAGCAACCAGATCTTCATCAAGCGGGAAGACCTGCAGCCCGTCTACTCCTTCAAGATTCGCGGCGCCTACAACAAGATGGCGCAGCTGAGCGATGAGCAGAAGGCCTGTGGCGTGATTGCCGCCTCGGCGGGCAACCATGCCCAGGGGCTGGCGATGGCAGCCAAGCTGATGGGCGTGAAGGCCGTCATCGTCATGCCGCGCATCACGCCGGAGATCAAGGTGCAGGCGGTGCGTGAACGCGGCGCACGCGTGGTGCTCAAGGGCGATGCCTTTCCCGAGGCGCTCGCACATGCCCAGGCATTGATGCAAGAGCATGGCTACACCTTCATTCCGCCCTTCGATGACCCGGACGTGATCGCCGGGCAGGGGACGGTGGGCATGGAGATCCTGCGTCAGCACCCGGGCAAGATCGATGCGATCTTCGTGCCGGTGGGCGGCGGTGGCCTGATTGCCGGTGTCGCGGCCTACGTGAAGTATCTGCGCCCGGACATTCGTGTCATCGGTGTCGAGGCTGAGGATGCGGCCTGCCTCAAGGCGGCCATGGAGGCCGGCGAGCGTGTGGTGCTGGACCAGGTCGGCGTGTTCGCCGAGGGGGTGGCCGTGGCGCAGATCGGCGAGGCGCCGTTCGAGATCATCCGCCATACCGTCGATGAAGTGATCACTGTCAATACCGATGAGATGTGCGCGGCAGTCAAGGATATCTTCGAGGACACGCGCGCCGTGTCAGAGACCAGCGGCGCTCTGTCGCTGGCGGGCCTCAAGAAGTACATCCAGCAGACTGGCGCGGAAGGACAGACGCTGGTCTGCATCAACTCCGGGGCCAATACCAACTTCGATCGCCTGCAGCATATCGCCGAGCGCACCGAGCTCGGCGAGCAGCGGGAAGCCATTCTGGCGGTCACCTTGCCGGAGCGCCCCGGGGCCTACAAGCAGTTCTGCAAGGTGATCGGCAAGCGCATGGTCACCGAGTTCAACTACCGCTATGCCAATCCGGAGGAGGCGCACGTCTTCGTCGGTGTCCAGGTCAAGCCGGGCGGGGTAGACCGCGCAGCGGTGGTCGAGAAGCTGCGTGAGGCGGGCTACGCGGTGGAGGATCTCACCGACAACGAGCTGGCCAAGCTGCACACGCGTCATCTGGTCGGGGGGCGCACCAGCAGCGACCTCGAGGAGGAGGTCTATCGCTTCGAGTTCCCGGAACGTCCTGGTGCCCTGATGAACTTCCTGACCCATCTGCCTGCGGACTGGAACATCTCGCTGTTCCACTATCGCAATCACGGCGCGTCCCATGGGCGAGTCCTGATCGGCATGCAGGTGCCCAATGGGGATCGCGCCGAGGTCGAGAAGTATTTCGCGGAGATCGGCTATCGCTTCTGGAAGGAAAGCGACAATCCGGCCTATCGCCTTTTCCTGTCATGATGTCGGCCATGCCTCGCCTGCCTGGATGAGGTCGCTCTGAATCAAGTGGGCATCAGGCGGATGGCATTCATGATTGGCAGTATGAAAAAGCCCCTGTTCTCGTCTGAGAGCAGGGGCTTTTCTCGTCATGATGGTGAATGGCATGACTGATGACTTGTACTCAGGTGGGGCGTCAGAGATATCGAACGTTGTTTTCCCTCCAGGCCTTGCCAGCCCTCGCCTGCAGCGCGAAATGCAAGCGTGGAAAAACGTTCATTCATACGGCTGCATGGTGATTGTCATACGCAGGTCAGATGCCTATCATCGTGGGCACTGTCAGGAAGACAGTCATCGACAACCGTCACGCGAAAGCCACTGACGATATAAGAAGAAGCCCGCTCTCATGAAACGCAAGCCCGATCTGGTCATGGCCCTGGTATTCATTTTCGGGATTGGTGTCGTCGCCACCGGCTACGCCCAGACCGTCATGGGTTCCTGAATCGTGCACTGCCGCCTTCGGGCGGCAGTGGCGTTTTCAGAGGGAGAGTCGTTCTCGCGCTCTGCCTTTCTGCCCCCCTGCCCCCCTTTCCCTCCCGCGCTTCTCCTTGATCTCCAGGCACGTCTGCTCCCCCTCAAGTCCGAGCACGCCCGCGACATGCTGGCGCCGTTGACCGCCCGTGCGTGACTGCCCCTGCGTGAGCATCATGACGATGCGTTCCCATGCCTGCGGCCTGGGCGCACGATCTCGCGATCACTGACGATGGCATCCAGCGGTATGTCCCAGGCTTGTACCGGCAAGGCCGGCACCTTCTGACAGTGATGGGCGAGGCCGATCAACCTCGGTCTTGGCCCGGCGCGACGGGTGAAGGCGAAGCTGCGGTCATAGAAACCGCCCCCCATGCCGATCCGTGCGCCAGCCTCATCGAACCCCACCAGCGGCATCAGCACGATATCCAATGCCCAGGCCGGCAGGCGTCGGCCCTTGTGGGCTCCGAAGCGCGTGTCAGGTTCGGCGATGCCGAAGCGATTGCTCACCAGTGGGGTATGGTCGTCGTAGCGGACGAACCAGAGTGAGTTGACCGCGAAGGGTCGCAGGACCGGTAGATAGACGCGTGCTCCCCGACGTTGCAGCCATCGGCACAGACGGGTGGCGTCGATCTCGCCATCATTGGGCAGGTACAGGGCGATGTCCCGGGCACGCAGCAGTTCCGGCAGACGCTTCAGTCGTCGCAACAGGGCCTGCTCGGCATTACGGCGCTCGGGGGCCGTCAACTGGCGTCGCCGTTGGCGTAGCAAGCGTCTCAGGGCGCGGCGATCCGCAGTGGGGTGATCAAGCTCGCTGGACAATGGCCAGAGCGTGACATCACGTGAAAGCGAGGGAGGCGAATAGTGATTCGCGAGGGCGGCGCGAGCCGCAGGGGGTTTGAGCATGCCTGACATTCTCCGTCAGACAGGGTTCTCCAAGGTGCCGGTGTTACCGGGGGCCCTTGAACCCAGCGGTTCAAGGTGGGTAGTCCCGCGCAGCGCATCAGGCTTTCCGACGCACGGACATGCACACAGCACTGCGCAGTGGACTCCCTGGGAATAGCTTATAAGCTCGAGGGACATCGGCAACTGTCGTACACCCCAGAGAACTCCTTCAGTCTACCAAACCCCGTCTGCCGGCCCAAGGCTTAATCCTGTCGGGAACAGACTGTTGCTGAAATTTATCAGTTGTTTGATTCTCAAGCGTTTTTTGCTTCGTCAGCACGCGCCTTCGCACGTTGGACAGACTCGGCTGGTACCTGCTTGAGGGCCGCATCCAGCTGACGATCCAGCGCCGTGAGGCGTGTCTCGAAATCCTGCTGCATGGCGCGTTCGCTGTCGCGGCTGTTGATCAGTTCGTGAGAGATGTTGAGCGCGGCCATCAGGGCGACCTTGTCGGCACTGATGGTATTGCCACGTTGCTGGATGCCTTGCATGGCGAGATCCAGGTAGGCCGCCGCACGGGTCAAGCCATCTTCCTCGCCGGGTTGGCAGCTGACGGTATAGCTGCGGCCGAGCAGGCTGATCTCGGTGGTATTGCGGGGAGTCGTGGAGTCGCTCATGTCAGTCCTCTCGGGCCATGTCCGGCGTCGTCCTGATTGACGGCGGCGTCCTTGACTGGGCGTCACCTCGCAGTGAGGACGGCAAGCCAGAAGGAGGGCCAGTGCGGTAAGATGGGGGCATTCTCGAGCCACTATAGAGAGCCGCTTCTGGAGGGTCAACGCGCTGCGCAGTGCGGCTGTCACCCAGCATGGCGCTCAGGGTTCGAGCGGTAATCGTCGATTGCCGATGCCTTTCTCACCGACTCAATGGACCCGCACCATGGCCATCATCAACGATATCTTCGACTTCTCTCTCGTCGCGGACCAGTTCCTGGTTCACGGCAGCCTGAACAACCCTTCCTTCCTTGATGGACAGCTGGTCGCTGCCCTGGCGATGGATGACATCAGCGCGGAAGACTGGTTGAGCCGCGTCTGTGCCGCATTGGGAGTGGAACAACCGGCCACCCGTGAAGCGGGCGAGGTGTTCCTCAGCTGGCGCACGCGCAACCAGGAGCGCCTGGCGGCCAGCGAGATGAGCTTCGAGCCGCTGTTGCCGGACGACATGTTCTCCCTGGCCGAGCGTGGCCAGAGCCTGCGTGAGTGGACGCTGGGCTTCCAGGAAGAGCTGGCAGGCGTCGATGGCGAGGTGCGCAAGGGCTGGAGCCAGGCGTTGCGTGATGCGCTGAGCGATGTCGAGGCCATCTCGAGCGGTCTGGCCAACGCCGAGGACCTGGATGACGACAATGCCGAGGACGAGGCGGATCTGTTCGCGCTGGCCGACCACGTGCGCATGGCGGCCCTGCTGCTGTATACCGAGCAGCACCCGGGCAACCCGGACGTCGAGAAGCCCAGTGACGATCAGTTGCCGGAAGGCGGACTTGAAGGCAGTCTCGGGGTCAGCTCGCGCAACGACACTCACTGAGTGAGGCAGATTGCCGCTCGCAATACCCGGCGGCCGACCCCATTTCGGGAAGGATTGTCCCTTCGGGAGCCTCGTCCTTTCCCGCCACATTCTGATTCGTGTCGGGCAGGCCATGACATGCCTGCCCGACACGGACCCCGACGGAGAACGCCATGATCGTCCCTGAAATCCTGCCTGCGCCGGCGGCGCTGACTGCTGATGACTTCTCGGCGCGTCGCCAGCGTCTGATGACGCAGCTGCCTCGTGATGCCGCGGTACTGGTGTTGTCGTCCGGCCTGGCGCAGCGCAACCGTGACAGTGAGTTCACCTTCCGTCAGAACAGTGACTTTCATTACCTGACCGGCTGGCCGGAACCGGAAGCGGCATTGTTGCTGTTGCCGGGGCGCGCGGAAGGCGAGAGCGTACTGTTCTGTCAGGAAAAGGATCCGCTGGCGGAAGCCTGGACCGGTATCCGCATCGGTGCCGAAGGGGCCGTGACGCAGGCGGGGTTCGACCAGGCTTTCACCAATGATCAGCGTGAGGATGTCATGGCCGGTCTGCTGGATGGCCGTGGGCGTCTCTTCGTGCTGTTCGAGGACGGCGAGGCTCTGGCGCTGGCGCAATCGCTGCGCGAGGAGCTGGCCGCGGCCGTGCGTCGTGGTGCCCGCCCGCCGGTCGCCTTTGAAGACCTCGCCCCGCTGTTGCATGAGCAGCGCCTGATCAAGGATGAGCGTGAGCTGGCGCTGATGCGTCACGCGGCGGAGATTTCCGCTCGCGCCCACATCCGTGCCATGCGGGCCAGCCGCCCCGGGCTGCACGAGTATCATCTGCAGGCCGAGATCGAGCATGAATTCCAGTGGCAGGGCGCCCCGGCACCCGCGTATACCAGCATCGTCGGTGGTGGCGTGAACGCCTGCGTGCTCCATTACATCGAGAACCGTGCTCCGCTGATCGATGGCGAGCTGGTGCTGATCGATGCTGGCGCGGAGTACGCACTCTATGCCGGCGACATCACCCGTACCTTCCCCGTCAATGGCCACTTCAGCGAGCCCCAGAAGCGTCTCTACGAGATCGTGCTCAAGGCCCAGGAACGTGCAGTGGCCGCCGTGGTGCCGGGAGCGACGTTGGTGGGCATTCACCAACAGGTGGTGCATGACCTGACCGCCGGCCTCGTCGAACTGGGCCTGCTGCAAGGTGAAGTGGAGGCGTTGATCGCCGATGAGGCCTATCGCCGCTTCTATCTGCACTCCACCTCGCACTGGCTGGGACTGGATGTGCACGATGTCGGCAGTTACCGCGAGAACGGTGAGCCGCGTCCGTTGCTGCCCGGCATGGTGCTGACGGTCGAGCCGGGGCTTTATGTGCCGGACGCCAGTGACATTCCAGCCGAGTATCGGGGGATCGGGATTCGCATCGAGGACGATGTGGTGGTCACCGCGGACGGGCACGAAGTGCTGAGCGCCACGGTTCCCAAATCCGTCGAGGCCATCGAGGCACTGATGCGCGAAGGAGCCTGACATCATGAGTGAGCCAGCGGCAGCATCCCCGGTAACGTCTGCGCCGGAGCGATTCGATGTCGTCATCATCGGTGGTGGCCTGGTGGGCGCGAGCCTGGCCTGTGCCCTTGCACCCTTGATGAACGGGCAGCAGGAGGATGGGCTGCGCGTGGCGGTGGTCGAGGCCAATCCCTTGCCTCCCGCGGAGGATACCGGGCGTTTCCAGCCCAGTTTCGATGCGCGAGCCAGTGCCATCGCTGCCGGTTCACGCCAGCGCTTCATCGCCTTCGGGCTGTGGGAGGCGATGCGTGAGCACGCCACGCCGATTCGTACCATCCATGTCAGCGAGCGCGGCCATCTCGGGGCCACACGCATGCGGGCCGAGGAACTGGGGGTTCCCGCGCTGGGGCATGTGATCCCCAATGCCTGGATGGGGCGCGTGCTCCATCGGCGTCTGGCGGAACTGCCGCTGACCTGGTACTGCCCGGCACGCGTGGCACAGATCAGCGTCAGCGCGCAGGGGCACCGCCTGTTGCTGGAGGATGGTCGCCTGATCGAGGCGGGACTGACCGTATTGGCAGATGGCGGGCGCTCGGGGCTCAAGGAGCGTCTCGGCATCCATAGCGAGACGCATGCCTACGAACAACAGGCGCTGATCGCCACCGTCGAGATGAGCCAGCCCCACGCGGGGGTGGCCTATGAGCGTTTCACCAGCGAAGGACCGATGGCGCTGCTGCCGCTGGGTGGCCGTCGAATGGAGTTGATCTGGACACGTTCTCCCGGCGAGACGGCTGCGCTGATGGACATGCCGGAGCCCGAGTTTCTCAAGGCGCTTCAGGCTGCCTTCGGCGAGCGGGCCGGCCGTTTCCGGCGGGTCGGGCAGCGCCATGCCTATCCCTTGTCGTTGATACGTGCCAGCGAGGGGACACGTCCCGGACTTGCGGTGCTCGGCAATGCCGCTCACTCGCTGCATCCGGTGGCAGGGCAGGGCTTCAATCTGGCGCTGCGTGGCGTGACGGATCTGGTGGCCGCCATCGCGGCGGGACAGGCACGTGGTGATGCCGCTGGCGATGTCAGCGTGCTGAGTGATTTCGAGTCGCGGCGCGGTGCGGACCGCGACAATGTCGTGCTGTTCAGTGATGGCTTGATCCGCCTGTTCGGCGTCGAGAGTCGTTGGCTGGGGCATGCTCGGGCGGCAGGGCTGATCGGCCTGAATCTGGTGTCACCGCTCAAGCGCCTGCTGGCAAGGCGCTCGATGGGCATTGAGCGCTAGGCGTAGCGAGTACTTGCCAACGGGCCAAGCGATGTCGTGTATTGCACCTCAGGATTGCGCCACAGGGTGGTGTCGATGAGTGACCAAATCGCCGCCGGATTCACGAGACTCTCGCCAGGAGAGCGACGCGCGACAGGCGTCATACAAGGGAGCAGGCATGAACGAGCATCGGAGATTGGATGCACCGCATGAGGTGGATGTCGCCATCGTGGGCGCCGGTATCGTCGGCGCCACGCTGGCGCTGCTGTTGGGGCAGGGCGGCCTGCGCGTCCTTCTGATCGAGGGTCGCGAGGGCATCGTCGACTGGCAGCCGGCGCTGGCACCGGAGCCGCGTGTCAGTGCGCTGACGCCGGTTTCGCGTCAATTGCTCAGCGGCCTGGGGGTCTGGAAGGACATCGCACAGAGTCGTCTGATGCCCTATACCGGCATGCAGGTCTGGGATGCCGAAGGCAATGGCGAGATAGGCTTCAGTGCCGAGCAAAGCGGCGTGTCGGAGCTTGGGCACATCGTCGAGAATCGGGTCACTCAGGCCGCGCTTGAGCAAGCGATTTCCCGGTGTCCCTCGATCACGCGCCGTTATGGTGTCCGGGTCAGCGGCCTGGGATTGCCCAGGACGGGGTCAGCTTCAGTGGTAAGTGCTTACCAACTTGAGGGGGCCGAGGCAGCAAGCCTGACACTGAGCGACGGTAGCAGCGTCGCGGCGGGGCTGGTGGTGGCGGCTGACGGGGCGCGTTCCCGTCTGCGCGAGCTGGCGGGCATCGAGACCCGTGAGCACGATACCGGCCAGGTGGCGTTGGTCACCACGGTGCGCACGGCGCATTCGCATCAGGGCGTCGCCCGCCAGCGCTTTCTGCCCACCGGGCCGCTGGCCTTCCTGCCGCTGGCGGTCAATTCCGCCCTGGCACATCCCGAGGGCGAGGCATCCGGCGCCCAGCGCCATTGCTCCATCGTCTGGTCCACCACTCCGCAGGAAGCCGAGCGCCTGCTGGCATTGCCCGAGACGGACTTCTGTCATGAGCTCGAAGCAGCCTTCGAGGGAAAGCTCGGCACGGTGGAATACAGTGCCGAACGCTTCAGCTTCCCGTTGCATCAACGCCATGCGCAGGAGTATGTGCTGCCGGGGCTGGCGCTGGTGGGGGATGCCGCGCATGCCATTCACCCGCTGGCGGGGCAGGGGGTCAATCTTGGCCTGATGGATGTCGCCGTGCTGGCGGAAGAGCTGCTGGCCGGGCACCGCCGCGGCGTGGCACTGGGCGATGAGCGCTGGTTGAAGCGCTATCGTCGACGCCGGCGCAGCGACAATGCCGTGATGCTGAAGATGATGGATGGCTTCCGCCTGCTGTTCGGCAGCCGAAAGCCAGGGGTACGCCTGGTGCGTAACCTGGGACTTGGCTGGGTGGATGGCAGCGTCGAGCTCAAGCGCCTGCTGATGCGCCAGGCGATGGGGGAGCGTGGGGAGTTGCCGGAGAGCTGCCGACCACGGTGACAGTGAGCGCTCACCTCTGACGTGACAGTTAGCACGACGACAGGCCAGGCGGGAGATGGCAGACCTGCCGATTGGCGCGCGAAAGACGACACGACCCCGCCAGTTGGCGGGGTCGTGTCGTTTACGGCGAAAGAGAGACTATTGCTCCGAGGTGGCGGGAAGCGTGGCCTTGAGAGCGGCGCTGCGACCCAGCACGTTCATGCCCTTGAGCAGGTTGAGTGCTTCCCCCAGCTGGTAATCACTTTCGGCGACCACCGGGCTGTCTGGTGCCTTGCTGGAAGGCGTCGATGAGTCGCCATTGGCATTGTCGAGACGTCCGTCGAGATCCGCCTCGCGTACGCTGAAATCACGCCGCGTGTCGCGCTCCAGTCGTCCGCGCACCACCTCGACATCCGGGCGGATGCCCTCTGCCTGGATCGAGCGCCCGTTGGGCGTGAAGTAGAGTGCCGTGGTCAACTTGAGGCCGTCGCCGTTGCCCAGTGGCATCACGTTCTGTACCGAGCCCTTGCCGAAGCTCTCGGTGCCCATGATGATGGCGCGGCGCTGGTCCTGCAGGGCACCTGAGACGATTTCCGCGGCGGAGGCTGTCCCGCCGTTGATCAATACCACCAGCGGCGTATCACCGGCCGGTGTCTCGGCTCTGGCCGAGAAGGACAGCTCGCTGTCCGGCAGGCGCCCCTCGGTATAGACGATGCGGCCGCTCGTGAGGAAGAGGTCGCTTATCTCGACGGCCGCTGACAGCAGCCCCCCGGGGTTGTTGCGCAGATCCAGCACCAGACCCTTCAGCGCGACATCGCCGCTTTCCTCGCGCAGCTCCGTAAGGGCGCGTTTCGCCTCATCGCCCGTCGCGCTCTGGAACTGGCTGACGCGCAGGTAGCCATATCCCGGCTCCAGCAGGCGCTGACTGACACTGCTGCTCTTGATGATGGCCCGCTCGAGCACGACCTCGCGGGGCATGTCGGCGCCTTCCGAGAGCACCAGCAGGCGAATGGTCGATCCTTCCTCGCCACGCATCAGCTTGACGGATTCCGTCATCGACAGACCCTCCATCGGCGTGTCGTCGATCTTGAGGATCACGTCACGTGGTTGGAGGCCGGCACGTGAGGCCGGGGTGTCGTCGATGGGGGCGATGATGGTCAGCTGGCCATCCTCCTCCATGCCGACCTCGATGCCGATACCGCCGAATTCCCCATCGGTGTTCTCGCGCAGGTCCTGCCAGTCATCCTGATCCAGATACGCCGAGTGCGGATCCAGCCCTGCCAGCATGCCACGCATGGCATTCTTGAGCAGCGTGCGGTCATCCACTTCATCCACATAGGTGCGCTTGATGCGCTCGAAGACTTCGGCAAAGGTGCGCAGTTCCTCCAGCGGCAGGCCATTGGCCGATTCGCTGGAGGAGGCAGACGTGGCTCCCTGCCGCGCATCTTCAGCATGGGCCGGCACTCCGCCGCCCAGCAGAACAAGGCTCAGCGGCACGCTGACCGCCAGCTGACGCAGGCGACGCGGGGCAGGACGGAATGACGACGATGCGGACATGCGATTTCCTTCTCGACGGAGACTGGCTCGACTGATGCCGAAGCGCCTGGCAGTTCAGCCAGAGGGGAAGAGGCGACCCCGACGCTCGCAGTCACGGATGACTGCGAGCATATCCCGCCCGGGTACCTGCCGCCTAGCCTGTCGCCATGTTGCGCCATGGCTGACTGGCTCAGCGGCTCGACAGCCAGCGTTGCGGATTGACGGGCTTGCCGGCGCGGCGTACTTCGAAATAAAGCGCGGCACCGTCACGGCCACCACTGCTGCCGACACTCCCCAGCTGCTGGCCGCGTGACAGGCTGTCACCGGGGCCGACGCTGAAGCTTGCCAGATGTGCGTAGAGCGTCAGCACGTTGTCGCCGTGGTCGATGATCAACAGGTTGCCGTAGCCGCGCATCCAGTCCGCGAAGACGACACGACCGGCATGCGGCGCCGTCACAGGCGTGCCCTGGGACGCCTGGATCAGCACGCCATCACGATTGACGCCTTCTCCCCCGCCGTAGGCCGAGATGACCCGCCCGGGGGCCGGCCAGTCCATCTTGCCCATCGCACGCGTGATGCGTGTCCTGGGAGGCGGGGCACTCTTGATGGCCTTGAGGCGCTTCTCGAGCGTCTGGATCATCTGGTTGGCATGGGCGCGGTCCTGATCCAGCTCGGCGATCTTCGCCTCATGGCTGGCATAGCGGGCATCCAGGGTGCGCAGCAGAGCGGCGCGCTCATTCTGCTGGGCCATCAGTTTGCTGGCTTGCTGCTTGAGGCCTTGCTGCACCTCCTCCAGTCGTGTCTGGCGTGCCAGCAGACTGGCGCGGGTACTGGCCAGTGAGGCATCCAGTCTGGCGAGGCGCTCAAGCGCCTGCCGGCGCGAATCGCTCAAGTGATTCAGATAGACCTGCAGGCGTTCGAGACGCGCCGGATCATCCTGATTGAGCAGCAGCTTCAATTCGGGTTGGCGACCCAGCCGATACAGGGCGGCCATCTCCTCGGCCACGGCAGCCTTCTGCGCCGTCTGCTGCTGGATGAGGGTCTCACGCTGGCGCGTGAGCCTGGTCAGTTGCTGCGTGATGTCGTCGCGCTCATCCTCGAGTCTGCCGGTCTGCTGGCGAGTCTCGTTGAGCTGGCGCTCGATCTTCTCCAGGCCATTGCGCGTATCGCTGCGCCGCGCGGCAGTGGCCTTCAGCTCGCCCTGCATCGCCTGTATCTCGTGTTTGAGACGCTTGAGGTCGGCTTCGGAGGCTTGCTTCTTCTGGGTCAGGGTCGCGCTGCTGTCCGCGGCCAGTGCCGAGGGGGGGGCCAGCAGCGGAGTCATGAGCAGCAGGCAGGCAGACAGCACAACGCCGGAGACAGGGCTCCGGCGTTTGAAGAATCGGTAGCGCCTGCCCGGTCCGGATACCAGACAGGCATCCGGACCGGGGGAGGCGCCGGGCACGCCACTCGGCGCGCCCTGCAAGGGGCTATCAGGCACCGGCATAATCGACCAGCACGTTGCCGTCCATTTCCTCGGGGACCGCCTGCCCCATCATGGTCAGCAGGGTCGGGGCGAGGTCACACAGGCGTCCCTCGGAGGCCAGCTTGACGTCACGCTGGGTGACGTAGATCAGCGGCACTTCAAAGGTGGTGTGTGCCGTCTGCGGGTTGCCGGTCTCCGGGTGCACCATCTGCTCGGCATTGCCGTGGTCCGCGGTGATCAGGCATTCGCCACCGACCTTCTCCAGCGCCTCGACCACGCGGCCGACGCAGCCATCCAGATATTCGATCGCCTTGACGGCCGCATCGAACTTGCCGGTGTGTCCGACCATGTCACCATTGGCGTAATTGCAGACGATCAGATCATAACGGCCGGATTCGATGGCCTCGACCAGCTTGTCGGTAACCTCCCCGGCGCTCATCTCCGGCTTCTCGTCGTAGGTCTTCACGTCCTGCGGTGAAGGCACGAGGATGCGGGTCTCGCCGTCGAATTCGTCTTCGCGGCCGCCGGAGAAGAAGAAGGTCACGTGGGCGTACTTCTCCGTCTCGGCGATACGCAGCTGAGTGAGGCCGCGATTGGAGACCACTTCCCCCAGGGTATTGGGCAGGTCGGAGGGCGGGAAGGCAGCCGGCGCCGGAATGTCGGCGGCGTACTGGGTCAGCATCACCAGACCGTCATGGGCCAGCTTGGGCGGCGTGCGCTCGAAGCCGGAGAAGTCCGGCTCGACGAAGGCGCGGGTCAGCTCGCGGGCACGGTCGGCACGGAAGTTCAGGAACAGGGCAGCATCGCCTTCCTGCATGGGGACGGCGTCGCCGATACGCGTGGCGCTGACGAATTCGTCGGTCTCGTCACGCTCGTAGGCGGCGGCAAGTCCTTCCACGCCGCTGGCGGCTTCGTGGAGGCCCTGCCCTTCGGCGATCACGCGATATGCCTGTTCGACACGGTCCCAGCGGTTGTCACGGTCCATCGCGAAGTAGCGACCGACGAGGGTGGCGACACGGCCTTCCTCGAGTCCGAGACCTGCCAGGTGTTCATCGGCACGCGCGATGGATGCCTCGGCGCTCTTGGGCGCGGTGTCGCGGCCATCGAGAATCGCGTGGAGGTAGATGCGCTTGGCGCCCCGCTCGGCGGCCAGATCGGCCATGGCGAGGATGTGGTCTTCATGGGAGTGCACGCCCCCGGGAGACAGCAGGCCGATCAGGTGCACGGCACGGCCAGCCGCGATGGCGGCATCGAGAGGCGCGGTCAGGACGGTGTTGTCCTTGAGGGCATTCTCGCGCACGGCCTTGGTGATGCGGGTGAAGTCCTGGTAGACGATGCGCCCGGCCCCCAGGTTCATGTGCCCGACCTCGGAATTGCCCATCTGGCCATCCGGCAGGCCGACATGGCCACCGTCGGTATGGATCAGATCGCTGGGATACTGCTGGCGCAGGCGATCCATGACCGGCGTGTTGGCGGCAAGAATGGCGTTGTCCTTCTCTTCCTCGCTGTGGCCGTAGCCATCGAGAATGATGAGGGCGACGGGACGCGGACCTTGTGCTTGAGCTGCCATGACTTCCTCGCTGTGATGACGAATGAATCCTCTGGAGCAGGACGGCAGGGGCAATCGCGCAGGGTGGCTGTCAGGCGATCACGTGCCTGTCATGTCCTGCGGGCATCCTCTGCCGTCTTCCTCATCCGGTGCGTTCACCGCTTGCTGCACGGGTGAGGCAAGATGTAGTGATAAAACTACCTGCTCATTCTGACCTCTATTAGAGAGGCGGTAAGGTGCCGAGTGCAAGTGCTGGAAGCGTATCGGCAAGATTGGATTCCCCTATCGCGGGCAAGTTCAGTGCGTCCCCGTGGCGCAGGCGAGGGCAGGGCGGCGTTACGCCTTTTTGATGCCATGTCGCGGGCATTCATGACAGGGGCTGTCATGTATAATGCTGGCTCCGTTACCTCGGGTAGCGGTCTATTTCCTTTGCCGCGTACGTACCGGCATGCACGTCACAGCGGAGTTAGCCCGTCTCATGATCGAACAGCTGCTTCAGTTCGCGCAGAATCATCCCTTGCTGGTGGGCGCCTTCGTCGCCCTGCTGGTCGCCCTCATCGTCATGGAAACCATGCGTGGCAACCACGGGGTCAGCGTCAGCGAGGCCACGCGACTGGTCAATCGCGAAGAGGGTGTCTTCATCGACATCCGCGACAGCAAGGAATACAAGGCCGGCCACATCGCCGGTGCCGTCAATGTTCCCAGCAGTCAGCTTGCCAGCGCGACCACGCCGCTGGACAAGTACAAGGACCGTCCGGTGATCATCGTCTGCAAGCATGGTCAGACCGCTGGACCGCTGGTGGCGCGCCTGGAGAAGGCCGGCTTCAAGCAGGCGGTCAAGCTCAAGGGTGGCATGGGTCAGTGGGAAGCCGACAGTCTGCCGGTCGTGACTCGCTGAGCGACCTGCGGGAAGCAGGCCGATGGCCCAACAATAATTCTCCGTACATTCAAGGATATGTCTCATGGCTGAAGAACAGAACGCACAGGCGGCACAGGGTGCCGAACAGGCTCAGGATCAGCTCCAGTTCGCCCTGCAGCGCATCTATGTGAAGGACGTGTCCTTCGAAGCGCCGAATTCTCCGGCGGTCTTCTCCCAGCCGTTCCAGCCGAAGGTCAGCCTGGAACTGGATACCGAGCACCAGCAGGTCGGTGAAGAGCTCTTCGAGGTGTCCATCAAGGTCACCGCCCAGGTCTCCAACGGTGAAGATCAGACCACCGCCTTCCTGGCCGAGGTCGAGCAGGCCGGTCTGTTCCGCATCGCCGGTCTGTCCGCCGAGCAGCTGGATCACACCCTGGGGGCCTTCTGCCCGAACGTGCTGTTCCCGTACGCGCGTGAAGCCGTCGACAATCTGGTCAATCGTGGCAGCTTCCCTCCGCTGATGCTGGCACCGGTCAACTTCGAAGCCATGTACGCTCAGCGCAAGCAGCGTGAAGCGCAACAGGCGGGTGAAGCCACCGCTCACTGATCCGTGAGACGGCCAGCAATGGCCGTGAGATGGCAATGACAGTGACGGGCCCCAGTGGCCCGTCACTGCGTTGGTGGCCACCATGATGGCCGTGCTTTCCTGAACCTATTTCTCTTTCCCTTTCATCTTCGTGTCGGCGTGCTGAGTGTCTCTCATGGCGCTGCCGCGCGGCGCATTGCTCGCGAGACTTTCCCATGGCCATTCGTCTGCACTGTCCCGATCTTGATCTCCATGTCAGCGCCGGGGCGACCTTTGCACTGCCCGAGGGGCCTGCACGCCATCTCGGTCTGGTGTTGCGGGCCCGGGTGGGCAGCGAAGCACAGCTGTTCGATGGACACGGGCAGGAAGTGCGCGTGTCGCTCGAGGAGGTGTCCCGCAAGGGGGTCAGCGTGCGGGTGATCGAGGCGGTCGCCAACGACAGCGAGTCGCCACTGGCGGTGCATCTGGGCCAGGCGATCTCCAAGGGCGATCGCATGGATTACGCCATCCAGAAGGCCTGTGAGCTCGGGGTCGCTGCCATCACCCCGCTTTACACCGCGCGTGGCGACGTCAAGCTCAAGGGCGAGCGCGCCGACAAGAAACTCGCGCATTGGCAGGGCGTGGCGGCAAGCGCCTGCGAGCAGTGCGGTCGCAGCGTGGTGCCGGTGGTGCATGCGCCGATTCCCATGGCCCAGTGGCTGGACGAGCGCGATGAGCCACTTCGCCTGATATTGCAGCCGGGCGGTGCCGAGGCGCTGAATGCCGCCGAGAGCGAGGGCGGCGTGACGCGTGCCAGCCTGCTGATCGGCCCTGAGGGCGGCTTCACGCCGGAAGAAGTCACCCAGGCGGCTGGCGCGGGGTGTGACGTCCTGGGGCTGGGCCCACGGATACTGCGTACCGAGACGGCGCCGGTGGTCGCGCTGACGCTGTTGCAGCAGCGCTTCGGCGATCTGCCGCGCTAGGCAGGATGACACCAGCATTGTTGAAGCCCCGGCAACACTGCGTGAGGCCTTGAGCGTCCTCATGTCAGTGGTGGGCAGCGTGGTGCTGCTGCATACTTGTCCCATCTTCCCGCGCAACCCGTTTCGGGGTATCGCGCCGGGTAACATCCGCTTTTCTCATTGCCGGCCGGCTGGGTCGGCAGTGTCGTCAGAAGGTTGCCTCGATGACTGCTCGCAAGCTCAAGATCGGCGTGGTGATGGACCCGATGTCCAGCGTCACCTACAAGAAGGACACCACCCTGGCCATGCTGTGGGCCGCCGCCCAGCGTGGCTGGTCGCTGCATTACCTGGAGCAGGAAGACCTTTATCTCGAGAATGGCCGTGCGATGGGGCGGATGCGGGATCTTGAGGTCTATCGGGATCCTGATCACTTCTATCAGCTGGGCGAGGTCGTCGCGACGCCGCTGGCCGAGCTTGACGTGATTCTGATGCGCAAGGACCCGCCCGTCGACGAGCACTTCCTGAACGCGGTCCACCTGCTGGGCTTCGCCGAACGTGAAGGCGTGCTGGTCGTCAATCCGACGGCCGCGCTGTTGACCTGCAACGAGAAGCTGTTCGCGCAGCAGTTCACCCAGTGCATTCCGCCGACGACCGTCTCGGCCAATGACAAGGTGTTGCGCGCCTTCCACGCGGAGCATGGCAATGTCATCTTCAAGCCGCTCGATGGCATGGGCGGCAGCGGTATCTTCCACGTCGCCGAAGATGGTCGCAATCTGGGATCGGTAATCGAGCAGCTGACCCTGCGTGGCCAGCGTCAGATCATGGCACAGCGTTATGTGCCGGAGATCAGTGCCGGCGATACCCGCATCCTGCTGGTCGATGGTGAGCCGGTGCCGTTCGGTCTGGCGCGCATTCCCAGCGCCGGAGAAACGCGTGGCAATCTGGCGGCTGGAGGACGTGGTGAGTCGCGTGAGCTGACGGATCGCGATTACTGGCTGATCGAGCAGGTCAAGCCGGTGGTGAAGTCGCTGGGACTGATGTTCGTCGGTCTGGACGTGATCGGGGATTACATCACCGAGATCAACGTCACCAGCCCGACCTGCGTGCGTGAAATCGATGACCAGCGCGGTACGGACATCGCCGGGCTGCTGATGGATGCCATCGAGGCACGCCTCACGGCGCAGCAGTCCGCTTGATTGCCGCCGTCAATGGCGTCGGTGGCGTCAGATGGCGGCCAGCAAGTTCGCAGTAAACGGCAGGGATGCCGAAGCTGACACGACAGCGGTTTCGCAGACAGGGAGTGGGGCATGGCAGCACCCGTCGAGTGGTGGGGAGTCAACCATAGCGTGACCGATCCGATCACCTACGTGCCGGTGACCCGGATGCATCGTCGCGTGGTGGCCTGGGGCGCGGCACTGGGGGTGCATGCGGTAGTCGGCTGGTGGCTGCTGGGGAGTGGCCTGATGGTGCCCCCTCAGGTGCCGCCATTGCCTGACCCGGTGATGCTCGACGTCACGCTGGTCAGCCAGGCCAGCTCACGTGCCGTCACATCGGATGTCGTCGCCGAGCAGGATCAGCAGGCCAGTGGAAGCGGCCGTGAGGCGGCGGTGCAAGCCGGGCCAGCCAGTCAGACGCCCCCCCGGGCGGGTGAGCAGAGAGCTCCCGTCAGCGGCGAGGCCCCGGTGCCCGAGGCAGCTGCCGTGCCCCTGGTGTTGCCGGAGCGCATCCCGGAGGTCATCGCGACCCGCAATGATTCGCCACAGCAGGTCTCGCATTCCGAGATCCTGCCGGATACGCCGGACAATGAGCAGGAAGCCATCGAGCAGGATGTCGGGGCGATCCAGGCTTCGGGCCAGACCCGCGAGGTGGCCGGTGATGTGGCCTCGCGCAAGGCGGCACGCGCCTCGGCGCGGGCTCGCTACATCAATGACTGGACCGGCACGGTGCAGTCCTTCGGCAATCTCCACTATCCCGCGCCCGCCAATCTGAGCGGGGAGCTGCGCATTCGTGCCGTCGTGTTGCCCAGCGGTCAGCTTGAGTACGCGGAAGTGTTACAATCCTCGGGACATGCCGAGCTCGACCAGGCGGCTCTGGATACGGTCTATGGCGCGGCCCCCTATGCTCCCTTCGATGAGAGTCTCAGGGGCATGAGCCAACTGACCATCACCCGCATCTGGCGATTCGGCCCCGGCAACGATTCTGGCGCGCCCTGACGCCTCGGGAGGACCATGCAAAGTCTGCGAGACCATTTCCTGCTGGCGATGCCTCATCTCGATGATGACAACTTTTCCGGCTCGCTGAGTTACCTCTGTGATCATGATGAAAAGGGCACCTTGGGTGTCATCGTCAACAAGCCCATCAAGCTGACCATGCGTGGTCTGTTCGAGCAGCTCGAGATCGCGGCGGACAGCTGCGAGTGCCTGGAAGACGTCGTCTATTATGGCGGCCCCGTGCACAAGGACCGCGGCTTCATCCTGCACCGTGGCCAGGCCGCGGAATGGGATTCCAGCCTGCAGGTGACGGATGAGCTTGCCCTTACGACCTCGCTGGATATTCTCAAGGCGATCGCCGACAACAAGGGGCCGGAAGATTTCATGGTCTGCCTCGGCTGTGCTGGCTGGGAGCCTGACCAGCTGACGAATGAGCTCAAGGAGAACAGTTGGCTGATCGTCGAAGGCGACAGCGGCATTCTCTTTGATGCCGACAGCGAGTCGCGCCTTGATGCAGCGGCCCGCAAGCTGGGTGTCAACATGAGCCTGATGTCACGGGAGATCGGGCATGGCTGAGCGGGTCGTCAGCCGGACGGTACTGGCCTTCGATTTCGGTACGCGCCGTATCGGGGTGGCAGTGGGCACCGAGATGCTGGGCACGGCCTCACCGCTGGTGCCCCTGCACGTGCGTGACGGCATCCCGGACTGGAATGTGGTCACTCGTCTGATCGAGGAGTGGCAGCCGGATCTGTTCGTGGTGGGATTGCCACTGGAGCTGGACGGCACCGAAAGCCTGATGTGCAGCCGTGCCCGCAAGTTTGGCAAGCGTCTGTACGGCCGATATGGCAAGCCGCTGGAGATGTGGGATGAGCGTGGTTCCACCAAGGCGGCCAAGGGGCTGGCACGTGAACGCGGTCACCGCGGCAACTATCGTGATGATGGCGTGGATGGCCTCGCCGCTCAGCTGATACTCGAGAGCTGGTTTGCAAGCCAGCGAGGCGAGGGCGACCTTGTCGGTTACTGAATACCCCACCCGCTTCCTTCACGGAAGCGGGTTTTTTTTGTCTGTCTGCCGCCGCTGGCGGAAGTATGAGGATGCGATACCCATGCAACATTCCGAGGTACACGACGACCACGAGACGCTGCCCGATGTGGAAGCGCTTCTCGAGGCGATGACCGAAGAGCTCGAGTTGTTGTTCGAGCGTCGTGAGATCGAGCGTGAGCGGCTGATTCCTGTCGGCATTCATACCGGCGGGGTATGGATTGCCCAGGCACTGCGTGAGCGTCTGGGGCTCAGCGAAGCGTTGGCGACGCTGGACATCGGTTTCTGGCGAGATGATTTCGGGCACAAGGGGTTGCCGGACGCCGGCAAGGGCTCACAGCTGCCGGATATCGAGAATCGCGATCTTCTGCTGGTCGACGATGTGTTGATGAGTGGTCGCACCGTGCGTGCTGCGCTCAATGAACTGTTCGATTACGGGCGTCCACGACGCGTATTGCTGGCCTGTCTGCTGGAGCTGCCGGGGCGTGAACTGCCGGTTCAGCCGGATGCGCTGGGCGCCAGTCTGGCCCTGGCGCCCGGCAAGCGCATCAAGCTGGAAGGGCCGGATGCCTTGCGTCTGACGTTGGTGGATACCGGGGAGAGTGCGGCATGAACCTGTTCGATCTCACCCTGGCCAGCGCAGAGGTGCGTGCGGCCTCCCCGTCCCAGGTCCAGCTTGACGAGCAGGGGCGTCTGCGCCACTTCCTGGATATCGAAGGCTTGCCGCGTGCAGTCCTGACCGAGATTCTCGACACTGCGGATCACTTCCGCGGCATCGGTGATGCGGAGGTCAAGAAGGTGCCTCTGCTGCGGGGGCGTACGGTGGCCAATCTGTTCTTCGAGAACTCCACGCGTACCCGGGCCACCTTCGAGCTCGCCGCCAAGCGCCTGTCGGCGGATGTGCTCAACCTGGACATCAAGACGTCTTCCGCAGCCAAGGGCGAGTCACTGATGGACACGCTGGTCAATCTCGAGGCCATGCAGGCGGATGCCTTCGTGGTGCGCCATGGTGACTCGGGCGCGGCGCACTTCATCGCCAGCCAGATCACGCCCCATGTGGCGATCATCAACGCCGGTGACGGGCGTCATGCCCACCCGACCCAGGCGATGCTCGACATGCTGACCATTCGTCGCCACAAGGGCGATTTTGCCAACCTGCGCGTCGCCATCGTCGGTGACATCCTGCATTCGAGAGTCGCGCGCTCGCAGATTCTGGCACTCAACACCCTGGGGGCAGCCGAGGTGCGTGTCGTGGCCCCCAGGACACTGCTGCCTGTGGGCGTCGAGACATTGGGCTGCCAGGTGTTCACCGAGCTTGAAGCCGGGCTCAAGGATGTCGATGTCGTCATCATGTTGCGTCTGCAGAAGGAGCGCATGGATGGCGCGCTGCTGCCCTCGGAGTCGGAATACTATCGTCGCTACGGCCTGACCCGCGAAAGCCTCGCCCACGCGCATCCTGAGGCGGTAGTGATGCATCCGGGACCCATCAATCGAGGTGTCGAGATCGAATCCGCCGTCGCGGATGGTCCGCGCTCGCTGATCCTCGATCAGGTCACCAATGGCATCGCCGTCCGGATGGCGGTGCTGTCGATGGCGGTATCAGGCCAGATGAAGGCGCGCGCTGAGCGCAGAAATGAACGTTCTCGAGGAGCTGGAGCATGAAACTCAGTCTCATCAATGCTCGGGTCATCGACCCCTCCATTGGCCGCGATGGCCAGTATGACCTGCACCTCGAAGAGGGACGTCTGGTCGCGATCGGTGCGCCTCCGCGTGACTTCGTCGCGGAT
Organism: Cobetia sp. MMG027; assembly: GCF_027947415.1. NCBI lineage: Bacteria > Pseudomonadati > Pseudomonadota > Gammaproteobacteria > Oceanospirillales > Halomonadaceae > Cobetia > Cobetia sp. MMG027. The sequence continues at coordinate 149,971 of NZ_JAQJIO010000006.1, read as the reverse complement.
GAGCAGCAGGATCTCTCGGGCAAGCTTGTCGTGCCGGCCTTCGCTGACCTGGGGGCCCATCTGCGTGATCCCGGACCGCGCTACAAGGGCAGTCTGGCCAGTGAATCGGCCGCGGCACTGGCAGGGGGATACAGCGTCATCCTGCCTCGTCCGGATACCAGTCCGGTGCTCGACAGTGCCTCTCACGTGCGCACCCTGCTCGATCGCGCTCGCGATGTGGCAGGTGTCAGGGTGGCCCCCCTGGGAGCGCTGACCCAGGGGCTGGAAGGGGAGCTGCTCGCCAACATGGCCGCACTCAAGTCCGCCGGTTGTGTCGCCTTGACCAACCTGCGCAGGCCGATCCGTGATCTTGGTGTGCTGCGACGTTGTCTGGAATATGCGCGCACCTTCGATATCACGGTGGTCTTCCAGGCACAGGAAGCCACCTTGGCGGGTCAGGGATGTGCGCACGAGGGGGCCATCGCGTCACGCCTCGGATTGGCAGGAATTCCCGAATCGGCAGAGACCATCGCGCTGACCCAATGGCTGCTGCTGATCGAGCAGACCGGCGTGAGGGCGCATGTCTCGCTGCTTTCCAGTGCTCGCGCGGTGGAGCTGGTGCGTGATGCCAAGGCCCGAGGGCTGGATATCACCGCGGATGTCTCGATCGCCCAGTTGCATTGGACCGATGAGCAGCTGGAAGGCTTTGATGCCAACTTCCATCTTCAGCCGCCTCTGCGCAGTGCCGACGATCGTGAGGCACTTCGTGCCGCTGTCGCAGATGGCACCATCGATGCGATCGTCAGTGACCATCTGCCACATGAGGCGGCCGCGAAATGTGCGCCTTTCGCGGTCTCCGAGCCCGGCATGACCAGTCTGGAAACCGTGCTGCCGCTTGGTCTGGCGCTGGTCAAGGCCGAGATGATCAAGCTGCCGCGCCTGATCGAGACCCTGACGTTCAGCGCCCGGCGCTTCGGGCTCAAGGGGGGCATGCTGAAGGAAGGTGAGTATTGTGATCTCGCGGTGATTGATATGGAGCAGAAATGGCGTGTCTCCAGCGAGACGCTGGCAAGTGCTGGACATAATACGCCACTGCTCGGCATGCAGTTGACCGGGCGTGTCGAACGCGTGCTGTTGGGCGATACGCGCTACGCTTGAAAGATGTTTCACGTGGAACATCCATGCTTCACCAGGAGGCCGGTCTCTTGAGGTCAGTCTCTGGGTGGCTGGTTACAACTTGCTGATAAGTCAGCGATTTCATGGCTTGTGGTGCTGGGGAGCTATTGGTTGCTTCGCAGAGAAGCCAGTGCCGACCTGGGCAACATGTCCGCCACGATCAGCAGATGTTTCACGTGGAACATCGATGCCCGGCATCACGCCACATGGCTAGCATGTCGTTGCGCGAGCCTCGAGTGCTGGAAAAGAGAATGTTGGAATATATAGGAAGTCGAAAGCATGCCCATGATTCGTGCGGAATTCATCAGCGGCAAGACAGAGGCACAGAAACGGGAACTGGTCGAAGCCTTGACCCGTGAGACGGCTCGCGTACTGGAGGTGCGCAAGGAGTCGGTATGGGTCGTACTGCAGGAAGTCGAGCCGGAAAACTGGGCGGTTGCGGGTACGCCATTGTCAGACCGCTGAGTGCAATGGCCGCGATGGTCACTGCTGTTCACAAGCGTCGTGTCGTGACACAAGTGATTGAATATATTTGGTTTTACCAAAAAAACGAAGATGTTCCACGTGAAACAGTCAGTGCGTCATCGCTCTCTGTACCGAGTCGTATTGAAAAAAACGCCGCAGCCTGATGGCTGCGGCGTTCTTGTATCAGCGACATCCCCACGGCCATGGTTCCGTCACTGTGACGTGCACTGTCGGATTCACCCTTCGAAATCAGCTTCCGAGTAGAGAGTACGAATGCGCAGCGTGTGGTCGACGGTCTTGAGGGCCTCGAGTGCCTTCTTGCCGTAGGCCTTGTCGACATCGATGACCACGTAACCGACAGTATTGTTGGTCTGCAGGTACTGACCGGAAATGTTGATGCCTTCCTCGGACAGTACGCGGTTGATGTGGGACATCACGCCCGGCACGTTGTCGTGGATGTGCAGCAGACGGTGCTTCTCCGGGTGGGCCGGCAGCGCGACCTCCGGGAAGTTGACGGAGCCGATGGTGGTGCCGTTGTCGGAGTAGGTCACCAGCTTCTCCGCCACTTCCACGCCAATGTTTTCCTGAGCTTCCATGGTGGAACCACCCACGTGCGGCGTCAGAATGACATTGTCGAACTCGCGAAGCGGGGAGACGAACTCTTCACCATTGCCTTTCGGTTCGACCGGGAAGACGTCGATGGCCGCGCCCAGCAGCTTGCCGCTGGAGAGGGCTTCGGCGAGGTCCTCGATCACCACGGTGGTACCGCGAGCGGCGTTGATGAAGACACTGTTCTGCTTCATCAGCGCGAACTGCTGCTTGCCCATCATCCACTTGGTGGAGGGGATTTCCGGGACGTGCAGGGTGACGATGTCAGCGCGCGCCAGCAGTTCTTCCAGGCTTGCCACCTGGCGGGCATTGCCCATGCCCAGCTTGGTGACCGCATCGTAGTAGATGACATCCAGACCGAGAGATTCGCTCAGTACGGACAGCTGCGAGCCGATGCTGCCGTAGCCGACGATGCCCAGTGTCTTGCCCCGGACTTCATGGCTGTTCTTGGCAGTTTTCATCCACTGGCCACGGTGCGCCTTGGCGCTCTTTTCCGGCACGCCACGCATCAGCATGATCGCTTCTGCCAGTACCAGCTCAGCGACGGAGCGGGTATTGGAGTAGGGCGCATTGAAGACCGGAATGCCGCGCTTGAGTGCAGCTTCCAGATCGACCTGATTGGTGCCGATGCAGAAGCAGCCGATGGCGGTGAGCTTCTCGGCAGCGCTGATCACGCGCTCGTTGAGCTGGGTGCGGGAGCGGATGCCGATGAAGTGCACATCACGGATCTTCTCGATCAGTTCGTCCTCGGCGAGCGAGGTCTGAAGCAGCTCGATGTTGGTGTAACCCGCGTTGAGGAAGTTATCCACGGCGGATTGGTGGACACCCTCGAGCAATAGAATCTTGATCTTGCTCTTGTCCAGGGACGTCTTGGCCATTGTCGAATCAACCCTCTCGCCGGTCATGCCGACGTTTCTGTTCGTTTGGTCTTTTTCATGTCCTGCTGGCGTGTCACGCCTTTAGAAAATGCCAGAAAAACAGCGGGGCGTGCTGTCAACAGGGGGGCAAAGAATATCACAGCTGGTGCGGGCCCCGGTTGAAATGTCCAATCGGTCAGCATGAAAAATGCACAGCTTGAAACGAGTGCTCACGCCGGTCTCGGGTGGGCAGCGTCACAGGGCCCATCAGGTTATACTGGCATATCACATGGACATCCCGGGTTCAGCCCGGTCTGATCAGCGAGAGCACTCATGGCCGAACAGGAAGCGCCGCAGGATTTCGCCGCCACCCTTGCGCGTCTCGAGGGATTGGTGACGCAACTGGAAGCCGGCGACATGTCGCTGGAAGCGTCATTGGGCGCTTTCGAGGAGGGAGTGCGTCTGGCACGTGAAGCACAACGACGGCTCGACGACGCCGAGCTGCGTCTGCAGGCCTTGGTCGAAGGGCCTGATGGCACGCTGGTGTCCACTGCATTCGAAGCGCCCGAGATGCCCGGCAGTTCCGTCGGTGCAGGGGATGAGGAGAACGATTGGTGATGTCAGGTGCATCGACGACGCAAGCCATGCCGTCCGCGCAGGCAAGCGAATTGATTCGTGGTGGGCAGGCGCGTAGCGAGGCCGTGCTCGAGGCATTGCTCAGTCCGGCGGGGGCGGTCAGTGATCGGCTGGAAGAGGCCATGCGTTACAGCGTACTAGGAGGTGGCAAGCGACTGCGGCCTGTCCTGTTGTACGCTGCCGGACGTGCGCTGGGAGGCGATGAGGACGAGGCAGGGCGTGCAGCGCTGGATGCCACTGCGGCCGCTCTGGAGCTTGTCCATGCCTATTCACTGGTTCACGATGACCTGCCGGCGATGGATGACGACGACCTGCGCCGTGGTCAGCCCACCGTCCATCGCGCCTTCGATGAGGCGACCGCGATTCTGGCGGGCGATGCCCTGCTGAGCCTGGCCTTCGAGGTCATTGCCGATACCGCACATGCGAGAACGCCAGCCCTGATACGCACCCTCGCGGAGGCTTCCGGTCGACGTGGCATGGTGGCGGGGCAGGCGCTGGATCTCGAGGCGGTGGGGCAGTTCCGAGAGGTCGAGGCGCTGTCACGCATGCACGCCTACAAGACTGGCGCGCTGATTCGCTCGGCTGTTCGTCTTGGCGGGCTGGTGGCGGTCGAGGAATCGGATTCGCGTCTTGAGGCTCTCGAGCGCTACGCTTCTGCCATCGGCCTGGCTTTCCAGATTCAGGATGACATCCTGGATGTGACCGGCGATACCGCCACGCTGGGCAAGACCGCCGGTGCGGATGCTGCACGCGACAAGCCGACCTACCCGTCATTGCTTGGCCTGGAAGGAGCCCGAACCCGGGCAGGTCAGTTATTGGACGAGGCCCTGGATGCCCTGGCACCGCTGGGAGAGGCCGCAGAGCCTCTCGCGGTGCTGGCGCGCTACATGATCGAGCGAGACCACTGATTCCTGACGCCTATGAAGCTGTTTGACGAGATACCTGAGGCGCGCCCCGCGACGCCATTGCTCGATGCGGTCGAGACACCAGACGCACTGCGGGCCATGAGTCCGGCACAGCTGCGCCAGCTGGCCGATGAATTGCGCGCCTTCCTGCTTTACAGCGTCGGCTGCACCGGGGGGCACTTCGGTGCCGGCCTCGGTGTCGTCGAGCTGACGGTTGCCCTGCATCATGCGCTGGAAACCCCGCGTGATCGCCTGGTGTGGGATGTCGGTCATCAGGCCTATCCCCACAAGATCCTGACCGGCCGGCGCGACGCCATGCACAGCATGCGTCAATACAACGGCCTGTCTGCCTTCCCCAAGCGCGCCGAGAGTGACTACGACACCTTCGGGGTGGGGCATTCCAGCACCTCGATCAGCGCCGCGCTGGGCATGGCACTGGGCGCGCGTACCGCGGGAGAATCCCGTCGCGCCTGTGCGGTGATCGGTGATGGCGCCCTGACGGCCGGCATGGCCTTCGAGGCGCTGGCGCATGCCGGGCACGTCAAAGCCAACCTGCTGGTCGTGCTCAACGACAACGAGATGTCGATCTCGGAAAATGTCGGCGGTCTGGCGAGCTATCTGGCGCGTATCCTGGCCAGCAAGCCCTATACCCAGATGCGCGCCAACGGCAAGAAGCTGCTGTCGCCGCTCCCGGGGGCGCTGGAGCTTGCCAAGCGTACCGAAGAGCACATGAAGGGCTTCATCAGTCCGGCGACGTTGTTCGAGGAGATGGGCTTCAATTACATCGGTCCCATCGATGGGCATGATCTGCCGGCGCTGGTCCAGACACTGCGCAACATGCGCGATCTCGAGGGCCCGCAGTTCCTGCATGTGGTGACGCGCAAGGGCAAGGGCTTCCTGCCGGCCGAGCGCGACCCCATCGGCTACCACGCGATCACCAAGCTGGAGAAGGCCTCGTCGGAGCAGGCACGGCAGGCGCCTTCCGTGACGGATGCACCGGCGCCCAGGCCGCAGAAGTACTGCAGCGTCTTCGGCAACTGGATCTGTGATGCCGCCGCGGCTGACCCTCGTGTCATCGGTGTCACGCCTGCCATGCGGGAAGGCTCGGATCTGGTGCGTTTCTCGAAGGAATATCCTGATCGCTACTATGATGTCGCCATCGCGGAGCAGCATGCCGTGACGGTGGCGGCCGGCATGGCCTGTGAAGGCATGAAGCCGGTGGTGGCGATCTATTCCACCTTCCTGCAGCGTGGCTATGATCAGTTGATCCATGATGTCGCGGTACAGAAGCTGGATGTCACCTTTGCCATCGATCGCGCGGGACTGGTGGGTGAGGATGGACCGACCCACCATGGCAGCCTCGACATGTCCTTCCTGCGTTGCGTGCCGGAGCTGGTGGTGATGGCGCCGGCGGACGAGAGCGAGTGTCGTGGCATGTTGAGTGCGGCGCTGGCACATCCCGGTCCGGCGGCCGTGCGTTATCCGCGTGGCACCGGACCCGGCGTCGCCACGGGCCATGACCTGACGCCATTGACGATCGGCAAGGGCGAATATCGTCGTCGCATCAGTGCCAGTCCCGACGTGCGTATTGCCATCGTTGCCGTAGGCAGCATGAACACGCCGGTGGCGGAGGTCGCCGAGGCGCTGGACGCGACCCACTTCAATCTGCGCTCCATCAAGCCGCTGGATCGCGAGGCCCTGCTGGAGATCGCCGACGAGCATGACCTGGTCGTCACGGTGGAGGAGAATGCCGTGGCCGGTGGTGCGGGTGCCGGCGTGGCAGAGCTCTACCTGAATGCCGGTCTCGCGCAGCCGATGCTGCTGCTGGGGCTGCCGGATGACTTCGTCGAGCATGGCAAGCCGGCAGAGCTGCTGCGTGATTGCGGGCTGGATGCGGCTGGCATTCGCGCCAGTATCGAAAGGCGTCTCGCACGCTGAAGTTGTCACCTGGCACACAGGAACGCCTGTAGATGATTCGAACATTCGAGTTGTCCACAGGCGTTTTTTCTTGCGTGAAAAACGCGCCTGATGCGCCGCACTCTGCTGGCATGATCGACGCTGGCGCGCCATGCTGGGACGGACTGCCGATCCCCTTTCGCAACGCTGCCAAGGAACGCCCGCCACGATGCTGACTCTCTACAGCTACCCCAATTCCCGCTCACTGCGGGTCGCCTGGACGCTCGAGGAACTGGGGCTCGATTACCGGATTCATAGTCTGGATCTGAAGGCCGGTGAGGGGCACAGCCCTGAATACTTGGCCATTCATCCCGATGGCAAGGCACCAGCCCTGGTGGATGGTGAGCTGGCCCTGTTCGAGTCCAGTGCCATCTGTCGCTACCTGGCGGCGCGAGAAGGGCGCCTGCTGCCACAATCGCTGGCCGGGCAGGCCCAGATGGATCAATGGCTAAGTTTCCTCACCACCGAGCTTGAGCAGCCGCTGTGGACATTGGCCAAGCACACCTTCGCGCTGCCGGAGGACCAGCGCTGTGATGCCATCAAGCAGACAGCCCAATGGGAATTCCAGCGTGCTCTCAAGGCACTTCAGCGCCGCTTCGGTGGCCAGGGCTGGCTGGTGGCCGATGAATTCAGTGTCGCCGATATCTTCCTCGCCCAGACCCTCAGCTGGGCGCAGATGGCCGGACAACCTCTGCCGGCCGTGCTTGAACAATGGGGCGAAGAGGTGCGGGCGCGTCCTGCCTGCGAGCGGGCCCGCCAGCGCGAGCAACAGGCCGCCGAGGAGCGTCAGCAACACTGAGCCCTGTTGCCGGAACCGTCATCGAACGCCGTCACAGGCCAAGCTGACGGGCTGATCTGTCCTGCATGTTCTGCAATGAAGCCATGAGAGCGCTCTGAGAGCGCGCACACGCCATGAGGCGCCATCCTGATATCAGGGTGGCGCCTTTTGCGTTTCTGGGCCTCAGAGACGCTTGCAGGGCGCCTGATGAGGTTGAGAGGTCGCCTTGCTCGTTCAGCGGCGTCAACCGTCTGGGGCGCGCCCAAGGCTGTCTGGTGGCGGGCTGACTCAGGTCGGTTAGAGGCAGGCCAGTTCGAGACAGGTCAGTTCGAGACAGTGCGGCGCGAGGCAGGCCCTCGATCGAGGGCGGGTTTCAGGCATCCGGTGGTGAATGATGCGCTGTTGAATCTTTTGCGTATCTATTAATGATTCGGTAATTGATTGTTTTCGTCATGGTGGTCAAGTGCTGATCGTGATGAGGTCGAGGGCAGCACTCATGCGATGTGAGTGGCGACATATCCGATGGAAATCATGGGGTTGAGAGGTTTATTAGATTTTCATGACATGATATTGGTCAAATCAAAAGCGATGATCGCATCTTTCCTGCTTTGCGCATCATTAAGTGATTCGATATGTGGTTTATTGCGGATCTTTTTGATAAGATGTTGGTGAAAACCTCAATGGGAATAACAACTTATGTGGATCTGGCAGCAGACTGACTGGCCACGGGGGCGGTTGGAGGTCATGCCCTTGATGGGGCAGTTGGCGGCGACCCAGGCGGTGATGTCGCCGCTGGTCGCTCAGGGACAGAATCTCTATCCCCGACAACGCCTGCGTCTCGAGGCGACGCTCCTCAGCGAAGAGATGGAAGCCAGTGCCCAGCTGTCCGGCGTGGTGCTCGGGCGGGCGGCGTTGCGTGATGCGCTGTATCAGGCGCTGGGGCTGGAGTCCGGCCATCAGGAGTCACCGCGCGGGCCGGCGCCTGGCGTCGACGTCTTCGTGGATGTGACGCTGGAAGTCGTGCGTACGGCATTCCAGCCGCTGACCCGCCAACAGGTGCTCGAGTGGCATCGGCGTCTGGGGCCTTTCCTGCCGCGCAGTAGTGGTCAGCCACTCGGTGCATGGCGCGAGGCGCGCTACGAAGCAGTCAGCGGTCGTTATGGCCTCAAGCGCTTGCGCTATCGCGCCCCGGCGGAGAACCCCGATGCGTTGGACCGGGAGCTGGATGTCTTCTGGCAGCGTCTGGCGACGGAAGAACCGGATGTGGATAACTCAGGGGTGTTGAATGCCCTGCAGCTGCATGCGCACTGGCAGGCGCTCGCACCGCTGGCCTTGGGCAACGGCTTGATCGGGCGCTTGCTGCTGATGCGCTGGCTGACACGAATCGATGCCCTGGCCGCGTTGCAGCAGCAGGGCGAGTTTGTCGGCAAGGTCGCCGAGCGCTGGGAGCCGGAAGCGCTGGAGCAACTCTGCTGGCGCCGCCAGGCACTGTTCTCGGTGGTGCTCGAGCATCAAGATGAATTGCGCGAGCTGGAGCAGCGTTATCTCGGCAAGCCCCAGACCTCGGCCAGCGGCCATCCGCTGCCGCCGCAGCTGGACCGCGCGCTCAATGGTGAGGGGGAGGATGCAGCGCCCGGTGACATGAATGTCTGGGCCGAGTGGTGGCTTTTGCGTCTGCGCGACGCCGGTCGTCGGACGGCCTTCCATTACCAGCGCGTCCAGCGTGCCGAGCGACTGTGGCTGGAGCACGCGCGTACGCCGCTGAATGCCCGCCAGCGCGAGCTGGTACTGACATTGTTGGAGCGAGACGACGAAGAGGGCGTGGGGCGCGCCGAATACCGTGCCCTGGTCGATACCTCTGACCCTACCGCCGCCCGCGATCTCGCCGATCTGACCGCCAAGCAGGTACTGGAAAGCTACGGTGTCGGGCGCGGTACCCGGTATCGCTTGCCGGTCTTCGCTCCTCAGGAAGGCAACCCCGCAGGAAGGTAGCGCCACAGGGAAATAGCTCCTCGAGAAAACAGCGCTGTGAGGGATGAGCCCTGAAGCGTCAAAAAATCGCGAAAAAAAGCGGGAAGGGTCATGACGACCCTTCCCGCTTTTTTGAGGTGGCTTGCCTGTGTTCTCAGTGCCGTGTTCTCAAGCCGGTGTGCTCAATAGCGTCGCCCCCGATGACATCACACGGAATACGGCAGCACCGCGGTATAGATGGCGAAGAAGTGGCAGGTACTGCCGCCAAGCACGAACAGGTGCCAGATGGCGTGGTGATAGCGCAGGCGCGTCATCAGAAAGAAGATCACGCCCAGGGTATAGGTGATGCCGCCGGCGACCAGCAGGATGAGCCCCGTCTCGGAGAGCTGCTCGACCAGCAGGGGTGACGCGAACACGATCAGCCAGCCCATCAATAGATAGACGGTGACGCGCAGCGCACTGAAACGCGCTGGCCAGCGCAGCTTGAGAAAGATGCCGCCCAGCGCGAGGGACCAGATGATGGCAAACAGTGTCCAGCCTGTCGGACCCCGCAGATTGACCAGCAGAAAGGGGGTATAGGTGCCAGCGATGAGCAGATAGATGGCGCAGTGGTCCATCAACTGGAAAGCGGACTTGAGGCGTGGGTGGCGGATGCCATGATAGAGCGTCGAGGCAGCGTAGAGCGCGACCAGGGTGATGCCATAGAGGCTGATGCTGATGATCTTCCAGGGATCGGCCTCTGCCGCCAGACAGGCCATCACGATCAGCACCACGGTGCCGATGAGTCCCATGACAGCGCCGAGACCGTGGCTGGCACTATGTAGCCATTCTTCAAACCGGGTATAGAGAGCGGGACGTGACGATGTCTCGGATGACGATGTCGGTGAGGGAGAGGGTGAGGGCTTGCGCATGGTGATGTCTCCGGCGCGGATTCCTCTCAAGCCTACTCTCTATAGGATGACGCCGTCATGTCACGCTCTTTCGCCGCCTTCATGGGCTCTCGATGGGCGGGAGCACATCAGTGCCCCCCTCCCGCATCTCGATCTCTACTCGCTGCGCTCGATATCCACGTCGCTGGCGTGGGTGAAGTCATCGAGTGCCATCATGTGGCCAAGCTTGCCGGCCTTGGTCGAGAGGTATTGCTCGTTGTGCGGGTTCAGACCGGTGGTGATCGGCTGACGCTCGCTGATGGTGACGCCATCGCGGGTGAGCGCATCGACCTTGCGCGGGTTGTTGGTCATCAGCTTGAGGGTGCTGACCCCGAGATGCTCCAGCATCGGGACGCAGATATCGTAGCGGCGCATGTCAGCGCCGAAGCCCAGGCGCTCATTGGCTTCGACGGTATCGGCACCGCCATCCTGCAGCTCATAGGCGCGAATCTTGTTGAGCAGGCCGATGCCGCGCCCTTCCTGACGCAGGTAGAGCAGCACGCCACGCCCTTCGGCGGCAATGCGCTTGAGCGCTTCCTGCAGCTGATAGCCGCAGTCACAGCGCATGGAGAAGAGGGCGTCGCCGGTCAGGCACTCGGAATGCACACGGCCCAGCACCGGGGCACCGTCATCGATGTCGCCCAGGGTCAGAGCGATGTGGTCCTTGCCGGTGGTTTCGTCCTCGAAACCGTGCATGGTGAAGGTCGCCCAGGGGGTTGGCAGCCGCGAGGCGGCGATGAATCGAATGGTCACTGTTCACCTCGAACGCCCGAACAATCGCCGGGCTGAAAAAGCACGGGCATGCGGGGACTCGGCAATGTCTCGATGAGTGATTCACGTCATTGGCGGCCAGCATGCAATCATCAGGCGAGTTTACCAGTCTGAAGCGTGCGACTCATCGCCTGCGATGGAAAAGCGTTGTTGCCGACACCACCACAATCCGTGGAAGCACTTCAGGAGGAGAGGCCGGGCGGGTGTCTGGGCGGAAAGCGAGGGGAAAGCCAATGCATTTGTTGCATCGTCGCGATGGGCGGGATTTTGCTCAGGCTCTGATAGAATGCCGGGACATTCCCGAGCTGATGTGTGATTCCGATGACCCTGAAGAATGATCGCTTCCTGCGCGCGCTGGCCCGTCAGCCGGTTGACCGTACCCCTGTCTGGATGATGCGCCAGGCGGGCCGTTATCTGCCGGAATACCGTGAAATCCGCGGTCAGGCCGGTGGCTTCATGGACCTGTGCATGGACACCGCGCGTGCCTGCGAGGTGACGCTGCAGCCATTGGAGCGTTTCCCGCTCGATGCCGCCATTCTGTTCTCCGACATCCTGACCATCCCGGATGCCATGGGCCTCGGGCTTTACTTCGAGACAGGTGAAGGTCCGAAATTCCGCAAGACGGTGCGCACCGCCGCGGAAATCGAGGCGCTGAGCGTTCCGAACGTCGAGCGTGATCTCGATTACGTCATGCGTGCCGTCTCGACCATCCGCCGCGAGCTGAACGGTCGCGTACCGCTGATCGGGTTCTCCGGCAGTCCCTGGACACTGGCGACCTATATGGTCGAGGGCGGTTCCAGCAAGGACTTCCGCCATGTGAAAGGCCTGATGTATTCCAGCCCCGAAGCCATGCATCAGTTGCTCGACACCCTCGCTCAGGCCGTCACCGATTACCTGAACGCCCAGATCGCGGCGGGTGCCCAGGCAGTGCAGATCTTCGATACCTGGGGCGGCACCCTGTCCACACCGGCCTATCTCGAGTTCTCGCTGCGTTACATGGAGCAGATCGTCGCTGGCCTCAAGCCTGACAGCGAAGGCAATCGCGTGCCGGTGATCCTGTTCACCAAGAATGGCGGCCAGTGGCTCGAGCACATCGCCGCCAGCGGTTGTGACGGTGTCGGCCTGGACTGGACCACCGAGATGTCGGATGCGCGCGCGCGCGTCGGCCATCGCGTGGCCTTGCAGGGCAATCTGGACCCGAATGCGCTGTTCGGCACTCCCGCCGCGATTCGTGCCGAAGTCGGCCGCATTCTCGATAGCTACGGTCAGGGGCCTGGCCACATCTTCAACCTGGGGCATGGCATCAGCCAGTTCACTGACCCGGGCAACGTCAATGCTCTGATGGACGCTCTGCATGAGCTGAGCCCCGCCTATCATCAGGATGACACCGCCAACGCCACGCCGCTGGCGCGCGATTGAACCATGTCACTGATGGCTGACAGCCCCGCCGTGTCTTTCATGGCGGGGTATCACGCATGACGCCGCTGGAGCAACGCCTCGCGCCGAGGCGAGGCTGGGCGTGCGTGGCACTGTTCTGCCTGCTGCTGATCCTGTTCGGCACGCTCTCGCCGGGTGAGCCTCACCCGGAGCAGACCTTCCCCTGGGACAAGCTGCAGCATTTCTCCGCCTTCGCCTTGCTGGCACTGACCACGCGGCTGGCCGGGTTGAGCAGTCTTGTCATCCTGCCCGCCTTGCTGCTGCTGGGCGTTGGCATCGAGGGGCTGCAGCTGGTGATTCCCTATCGCGGGGCAGAAGTGCTGGATGCGCTGGCGGATTTCCTCGGCATTCTTGCCGGGCTTGGCTGCCACCTGGGCGGACGTCTGATGGTGCGCCTGAGCCGCCTGTGACGGGCCGTGTGCCAGGCCTCTACCCGCCAGAAGAGGCCTGGCGGGTGAGTCGTTGGTCATCGCGCGTCAACCCCAGTGCCTCGAGATCGTGCACAAGCTCTTTCCACTCCGCGTGTCTTTGGCTATGGTGCTGCGCCTGAGTCCTGTTGATTGATCAGGACTGCATCGCCCGATGACGCGTGCGTCGATGATTCAGGCCTTGAGGGTCTGATGTCCCGTCCTCTTATTCATACCTTGATATCCGACTCCGATATCCCTTGTGAGGGTTCTCATGACCGAACATCTCGATGGCTCCTGGTTCACCGAAATCTTCGACCGCCACGGCAGCGCCTTCTCGCTCAAGGTCAGCCACAAGCTGCATGACGAGCAGACGCCTTATCAGCACCTTGAGGTCTATGCCACCGAGACCTACGGCAATCTGATGGTGCTGGACGGCTGCGTGATGCTGACCGACCGCGACAACTTCCTCTATCACGAGATGATGTCGCATCCGGCGCTGTTCACCCACGCGGCCCCCAAGCGTGTCGTCATCATCGGGGGGGGCGACTGTGGCACCCTGCGTGAGGTGCTCAAGCACCCGGGCGTGGAGAAGGTCACCCAGATCGACATCGATCCGGCGGTCACGCGGGCTTCCGAGCAGTTCTTCCCGGCACTGGTCGAGTCCAATGATGACCCGCGTGCCGAGCTGCTGTTCGAGGATGGCGTCAAGTGGGTCGACAACTGCCCGGACGAGAGCATCGACGTGCTGATCGTCGATTCCACGGATCCGGTCGGTCCGGCGGAAGGTCTGTTCAAGACCGATTTCCTCAAGCGCTGCCACCGTATCCTCAAGCAGGGGGGGGTGATGGTGCAGCAGAGCGAGTCGCCGCTGTATCACACCGACTCCATTATCAAGGACCTGCGCAACGACATGGGCGAAGCGGGCTTCGACAGCGTCGCGACCCTGCCGTTCCCGCAGCCGGTATACCCGTCCGGCTGGTGGAGCTGCACCCTGGCGGGCAAGGGATGTGACGTGAAGTCCTTCCGTGAGGAAGACGCGGCTGCGGCCAGCTTCGCGCGCGATTTCTATACCGTGGAAGGCCATCGTGCCGCCCTGGTACTGCCTCCCTTCATGCAGCGTCTGCTGGAAGACTGAGTCATCTAGAAGCGCATCGGGGCGTGAAGGATGCGTTTCAGTGCGCGGTAGCGTTGAGTCAGGGTGGCTGCGACATTGGTCGCAACTCCCCAGACCGGAGCGCAGGGAAGTTCAAGAACGGCCGTTTCGTCATGAAACGGCCGTTTTTATTTTGCACCGATATGAAGCGAACGAGGCGTCAGACGCCACTATCTGCACGCTTGTCTCGCCATATGATCGACGGTCGGCATCGGGAGGTTTGGCCGTTTTCACTGCCGTTCGGCTGTTTTTTCAGCGTTGAACGCAGCGGATCACACGATAGGCGGAAATTGGAACGGAGCTTGCTATTGTCGAGGGGTGCCATGCACAGCATTGCACCATCACCGTCTCGGGGTGTTTCCGAGCGGATTCCAGACATACGCGAGGGATTCAAGATGCATAACAACAAGAAGCCACTGCTGATCGCTAGCGCCGCCCTCCTGGCTGCCTCGGTAGCCAGTGGTGCCAGTGCCGCGACTCTGGATAGCGTCAAGGAAAAGGGCTTTGTCCAGTGTGGTGTCAGCACCGGTCTGCCGGGCTTCTCGGCGCCGGATGACGCCGGCAACTGGCAGGGCCTGGATGTCGATGTCTGCCGTGGTGTCGCGGCGGCTGTGCTGGGTGATGCCAGCAAGGTGCGCTACGTCCCGCTGACGGCCAAGGAACGCTTCACCGCGCTGCAGTCCGGTGAAATCGATGTCCTGTCGCGCAACACCACCTGGACCGCCACGCGTGACACGTCTCTGGGCCTCAACTTCGCCGGCGTGAACTATTACGACGGCCAGGGCTTCATGGTCAGCAAGGACCTGGGGGTCTCCAGTGCCAAGGAGCTGGATGGCGCGGCGGTCTGTATCCAGTCCGGTACCACCACCGAGCTGAACCTGGCGGATTATTTCCGCCTCAACGAGATGTCCTTCGAACCGGTCGTCTTCGACACCTCCGACCAGACCGTCAAGGGCTTCGAAGCGGGCCGCTGTGACGTCCTGACCTCCGACCAGTCCCAGCTCTACGCCCTGCGCATCAAGCTCTCCGATCCGGCCTCCGCCATGGTACTGCCGGAAGTCATCTCCAAGGAGCCGCTGGGCCCCGTCGTCCGTCAGGGCGATGACCAGTGGTTCAACATCGTCAAATGGACCCTGTTCGCTCAGATCAACGCCGAAGAGATGGGCCTGACCTCCGACAACATCGAAGCCAAGAAGTCGGATACCAATCCCAATGTCGCGCGTCTGGTCGGTGCCGATGGCAACTACGGCGAAGCCATGGGGCTGCCGGCTGACTGGGCCTATCAGGTCATCAAGCAGGTGGGCAACTACGGGCAGATGTTCGAGCGCAATGTCGGCACCGGCTCCGCTCTGGGGATCGAGCGTGGTCTGAACGCGCTGTGGACCGACGGCGGCGTCCAGTACGCACCGCCCGTTCGCTGATGCCTCGGCTCGCCTGGAGGTCCAGCGCGAGCCGGGTGAACCGTGACGCAGGCTGAGCAAGGACGCTGGCCAGGGAGAAGTGGCCATACGGTCATTTCCCCTGGCCAGCGTCGTGAGGGGCTTGGTCTGTTCCCCGTGATCCTTTCCTCGAGTGCCGAGAGATAACTGATCTGCCGTTCGATAGGGCGGCAGGCGGAAGTCGCATAGCTTTCCGGCGGAGATTGCCTGTATGACACAACCTGCTTCTCGCCCGCCGGCCACGGTCAAGCCGCCATTCTGGCGTGACCCGGCCAAGCGAGCACTGATCTTCCAACTTCTGATGTTGGCAGGCGTGTTCGGCGTGTTGGCGATCATCGTCAGCAATACCCTGACCAACCTCGAAAGCCGTGGCATCACCACCGGCTTTGCCTTCCTGGACAACACCGCAGGCTTTGGCATTCTGCAAAGTCTGATCGACTATTCCGAGCAGTCCACCTATGGCGATACCTTCATCGTCGGTCTGCTCAACACTCTGCTGGTATCCGCACTGGGCGTCATCGCGGCCACCGTGATCGGCTTCATCATGGGGATCGCCCGTCTCTCCCCCAACTGGCTGATCTCGCGGCTGGCGGCGGTCTATATCGAAGTCTTCCGCAACATTCCCCTGCTGCTGCAGATCTTCTTCTGGTACTTCGCCGTTCTTCGCACTCTGCCGAGTCCGCGAGGTTCGCTGTCGCTGGGCGAGGCCTTCTTCCTCAACGTGCGCGGTCTGTTCGTGCCGGCACCGATCACCTCCAGCGGCTTCTCGGTGGTGATTGCCGTGTTCGTGCTGGCCGTCGTCGCCAGCGGCATCTTCAGCTACTGGAACCGCCAGCGTCAGGCCCGTACCGGTCAGCGCTTGCCGGCGGGCTGGATCTCGCTCGGTCTGATCATCGTGGCGCCGCTGCTGGCCTACTTCGCGATGGGCATGCCGCTGAGCTGGGAGCTGCCGGAACTCAAGGGCTTCAACTTCCGTGGCGGCATTACGGTCGTTCCCGAGTTCCTCGCCCTGTGGGTCGCGCTTTCGGTCTACACCGCGGCGTTCATTGCCGAGATCGTGCGTTCCGGCATCGAGGCGGTACCGCACGGCCAGACGGAAGCCTCACGGGCGCTGTCGCTGACCGGTGGCATGACGCTGCGCCTCGTGGTGGTGCCACAGGCACTGCGCGTCATCATCCCGCCGCTGACCAGCCAGTACCTGAACCTGATCAAGAACTCGTCGCTGGCCACGGCCATCGGCTATCCCGATCTGGTCTCGGTCTTCGCGGGTACCACGCTCAACCAGACGGGTCAGGCCATCGAGGTGATCGCCATGACGATGCTGGTGTATCTGACCATCAGTCTGCTGGTCTCCATGTTCATGAACTGGTTCAACGCCCGCATGGCGTTGGTCGAGCGCTGAGGGTCTGCCCATGTCGATTGAAAAGACCCTGTCACGGGTTACCGAGAAGATGATCGATTCCCGCCCGGCGCCAAGCGACAGCATCGGTGCGGTGGCCTGGCTGCGAGCCAATCTGTTCGCCGGACCGATCAATACGCTGTTCACGCTGTTCGCGCTGTATCTGGTCTATCTGCTGGTGGTGCCCAGCCTGCAATGGGCGCTGATCGATGCCAGCTGGAGTGGCACCTCACGTGAGGACTGCACGGGGGAGGGCGCCTGCTGGGTGTTCATCAGTGCGCGTCTCGATCAGTTCATCTACGGCTTCTACCCGAGCGAGGAAACCTGGCGGGTCGATATCGTCTTCGCCGTCTTTGCGGCGCTGATCGCCTGGCTGGCGATTCCGAAGCTGCCGGCCAAGGGCTGGGTCGCCATCGTCAGCCTGGCGGTGTTCCCCTTCATTGCCTACTTCCTGCTGCATGGCGGCAGCTTCGGCCTCGAGATCGTCGGTACCCACGAGTGGGGCGGTCTGATGCTGACACTGGTACTGGCGGTGGTGGGTATCGTGGCGGCACTGCCGCTGGGGATCCTGCTGGCGCTGGGGCGTCGCTCCGAGATGCCGATCGTGAAGAGCATCTGCGTGGTGTTCATCGAGTTCTGGCGCGGCGTGCCGCTCATCACGGTGCTGTTCATGGCCTCGGTGATGCTGCCGCTGTTCGTGCCTGGTGAGGTCAACCTCGACAAGCTGGTGCGTGCGCTGATCGGCATCACCCTGTTCCAGAGTGCCTACATGGCGGAGGTGGTGCGTGGTGGCCTGCAGGCGATCCCGAAAGGGCAGACCGAGGCCGGCATGGCGCTGGGGCTGGGCTACTGGCGCAACATGGGGCTGATCGTGCTGCCCCAGGCGCTCAAGATGATGATCCCCGGCATCGTCAACACCTTCATCGCCCTGTTCAAGGACACCTCGCTGGTACTGATCATCGGGCTCTTCGATCTGCTCGCCATCGTGCAGGCCGGTCTCGCCGACCCCAAATGGCTGGGCTACTCCATCGAGGGCTATGCCTTCGTGGCGCTGGTCTTCTGGGTCTTCTGCTTCAGCATGTCGCGCTACAGCCAGTATCTCGAGCGCCTGCTGCATACCGGTCACAAGAAGCGCTGATCACGGCGCCAAGGAATCTTCATCATGACAACGACAACATCCGCCTCGCAGGGCAACACCGGTGCCGATGAGCGCCCGATGATCGAGCTCAAGGGCCTCAACAAGTGGTACGGCGACTTCCACGTGCTGCGTGACATCAACCTGAGCGTGCGCAAGGGCGAACGTATCGTCATCTGCGGGCCTTCAGGGTCCGGCAAGTCGACGATGATCCGCTGCATCAATCATCTCGAGGAGCATCAGGAAGGCGATATCGTGGTCAACGGCATGCCGCTGACCCAGGACATCAAGCAGATCGAGGCGATCCGTCGCAACGTCGGCATGGTCTTCCAGCACTTCAATCTGTTCCCGCATCTGACGGTGCTGGAGAACTGCTGTCTGGCGCCGATCTGGGTACAGAAGCGGCCACGCCGCGAGGCGGAAGCCGAAGCCATGAAGTACCTGGAGCGGGTGCGCATCGCCGATCAGGCTCACAAGTTCCCGGGGCAGCTGTCCGGTGGCCAGCAGCAGCGTGTCGCGATCGCACGCTCGCTGTGTCTGAGCCCGGAGGTGATGCTGTTCGATGAGCCGACGTCGGCGCTGGACCCGGAGATGATCAAGGAAGTGCTGGATGTCATGGTCGAACTGGCCAATGAAGGCATGACCATGCTGTGCGTGACCCACGAGATGGGCTTCGCCAAGACGGTGGCGGATCGTGTCATCTTCATGGATCAGGGGCAGATCATCGAAGAGAACGCGCCGGAGCCGTTCTTCAACAATCCGCAGTCCGAGCGTACCCAGCTGTTCCTCAGCCAGATACTGGGGCATTGAGGCCACGGACTGATCGGATGATGTGAGCCGCAGAAAAGACAACGCCCCGCGTGATGACAATCACGCGGGGCGTTTTCGTATGTCTTCTACAAGAGCGTCAGTGAGTGCTCGCTTCTCCCTAGCGTCACTCATCGTGACGTGTCATCAGAGGCTGGGTTCCGTCCTGCGTGCCTCGGTGCTACTAGTGTCCGGAAGCTCATCGTCGCCGCCCAGGCTCGGTTCCTGCGGCTTGGCGGCGGCCTTGGACGATGCTTCGGCAGGCGTCGGTGCCGCCGGTGTGGCAGCTGATGCCTCTTCGCCCTCGCGCGGCCAGGTGACACTGCGCGGCTTGCCGACCCAGCTGTCGTCATCGTCATGCACGGCAGGGCGACGTGAGATGGAGCGCGTGACAAGCGCGGCTGCATCCAGCGAGTGGTTGGCGCCACGTACGCTCATCACGTGATGCGGTGCCATCAACAGCTCGAACAGTAGACGCGTGAGAACGAAGGCCAGCAGGAAACCGCCGACACCCTGAGACAGGACTGGCCATTGTGCCAGCAGTGAATTGTCCGGCCCGATGGGCGTCAGGTGCTGCAGCGTCCAACCGGTAGCCGCGACCAGAAGGCCCAGCTGAATCGACAGGTGAGCGGTGACCAGCACACGGCGGGGCAGTGGGCGGCGCATCAGGAGCAGATCGCGCATCGAGACATCTCCGGAACAGAGCAAAAGAGTGAGAGGGCGAGAAAGAGGGCAGAGCGGGCCCTGTGTGCAGCGGATGTTAGCACGCACTTCGCCAGCCGCGTCATGTCCGGGAGTGGCGACGGCCATGTCGGTCGTTCTGGTCGAGAGTCGCTATCGCGCGATCCTGCCGTCAGGTGTCGCAATGGCGTGGTGGTATGGAAAGCCCGATACAGCGTCCGGGAGGCGAGTGCGGGGTAAAGGCAGGATGAGCCGTGCCGATAGTCACTCATGGCGGCATGCACTGCATGTCTCATTCACGAATGCCATCCCCGCCACAGCAATGTGATGGTCACGGTTCGTCACTTGCCCGCTGAATCTCCAGCCAAGGAATGCCGATGTTTGCTTCATTACGTGCACGTATCACGCTGGCCTGCGTGGCTATCGTGCTGGTCGCGCTGGTCGTGGTCAGCAGCTTGAATGCCTGGACCACCTTCCGTAATACCCATGCAAGTGAAAGTGACTTCCAGCAGAGGCTGCTGCAGTCCAACAGTGCACAGCTGAATCAGTGGTTCGATGTACACGTCAATGCGGTGATGGGCATCGCGGCGGGGAGTCTCGAGCAAACCCCCGAGCGCGCCTTGACGCAGGCGATGAAGCAGGGGGATTTCAGCAAGACGTACGTGGGCTTCCCGGATGGACGTTTTCGTTACTTCGATGGGCGCCCCGCCAGCCCCGGCTATGACCCGCGAGAACGTGGGTGGTACAAGAGCGCCGTCGCGGCCGGCAAGCCCGTCATTACCGCTCCCTATGTCGGGGCCACCAGTGGCAAGCTGGAAATCAGTGTTGCCGCTCCAATCTATCGCGGCCGGCAATTGGTGGCCGTAGTGAGTGGCGATCTGCCGCTCGAGTTCATCACTCGGACAGTCTCCGGTCTTTCTCCGACCCCTCACAGTTTCGCGTTTCTGGTGGATTCCGATGGCGTGCTGATCGCACACCCGGAGGCCGACAAGGTATTGACTCCCATGAGTACACTGTCGCCTGAACTGACGCACGCCGCGCTGGAGGCCAGTGACAGACGTGTCATGTCGGGTGAGCGAGCGCTTGCGATCGACATCGATGGGCGTGATTACCGGTTGTTCAATGCCGCATTGGCGGATGTGGAGTGGCAGCTGGCATTGGCATTGGATGTCGCTGATGCCGATGGCTCGCTTCATGCCCAGTTATGGACCACGTTGATCTCGACGTTGCTGGTGCTTCTGGCGGCTGCCGGCGTGATGTGGTGGATCGCCAACCGCAGTTTGCGCGGGTTGGCATTGGTACGTGATGCGCTTGTGGATATCGCGGCTGGCGAGGGTGATCTCACCCGCCGCATCTCGGTCAGCGGGCGCGATGAGGTCGCTGAAATAGGGAATGCCTTCAATCGCTTTGTCTCCACGCTCAATGGGGTCTTGAGCGAGATTCGTCTGGCCAGCAGTGCGGTGCAGACCGCGGCAGCCGAGATAAGTCAGGGGAGTCAGGATCTCTCGGCGCGCACCGAGCAGGCCGCGGCCAATCTGCAGGAAACCTCCGCCTCGATGGAGCAGATCTCCGGCACGGTGGCCCAGTCAGCCGATTCCGCGCGCGAAGCGGATGGCCTGGCCAGTTCGGCAAGTGAAGTGGCACGCCGTGGCGGGGCGGTCATCGGCGAGGTGGTGACCACCATGCAGGGGATTGACGAGGAGTCGCGCAAGATCACCGAGATCGTCAGTGTCATGGATTCCATCGCCTTCCAGACCAATCTGCTGGCGCTCAACGCCTCTGTTGAAGCGGCGCGTGCCGGCGAACAGGGGCGAGGCTTCGCGGTAGTGGCAGGCGAGGTACGGACTCTTGCTCAGCGCTCTTCTGAAGCCTCACGGGAAATCGCGACACTGATCAGTTCCGCCAACGAGCGCACGCGCGATGGCGCCGAGCAGGCAAGGCTCGCAGGGATCACCATGAACGAGATAGTCGCCAGCGTGGCCCGCGTGAACGAGGTGATCGGTGAGATCAGCCATGCCACTCAGGAGCAGAATCATGGTGTGGGTCAGGTCTCGAGTGCGGTGGCGGAGCTGGACCAGGTAACGCAGCAGAATGCAGCGCTGGTGGAGGAGTCGGCCGCTGCCGCTGATGCCCTCTCGGAGCAGTCTGCGCGTCTGGCCGAGATGGTGGGGCGCTTCCGACTGGATGGCCCTGCGCAGCCGCCGGCAATGGCGCCGCGCAGCGCAGGCACCCTTTCCGCACAGTACTCCAGCCCCCGCGCTGCCAGACCCGTCGCATCGGAGGAGCTGGATTGGCAAGCCTGGTAAGGCCGTCAGTACATGGGCTTGTCCGTCACGAATGACACGCACCAGACGCCAGGGCCGCCCTTAGGGGCGGCCCTGGCGTTTTGGGTTATCGACGGTCTTGTCGACCTACAGGGGGGGGGCGGGCTGGCGGGGCGGTGTGCGGGAAATGAGCGGTAAGGGTTGAATGTTCACTCCGCTGCCAGCATGTCCTCTGATGAACGCAGAAGATGATCGTCAATATCTGATCAACGACGCCTCACGAGAGACAGGGAGTGTGTAAATGGTTACTTACATCGTTGCTGCTGATGCCGCCCGCGCTCGTATCTTTGCCCGTGCTGCCGGCAAGGTCACTGAAGTGGACAGCCTCGTACATCCTGAAAGTCGTCAGCATACCGGTGACTTGAGAACCGGTGGCAAGGGCGAGTCCAGTGGCGGGCACGGTAGCCTGCATCAGACGGGAGATGATGGCGCGACCTCGGACAAGCATCAGGACTTCTTCGCCAAGGAAGTGGCGCAATATCTCAAGCAGGCGGCCAACGACGGCAAGTTTGATCAGCTGATCATCGCTGCCGCACCCAAGTTCCTCGGTGCGCTGCGTGACAAGCTCGACAAGCCGGTGGCCAAGCTGGTCAGCGAGACCGTCGACAAGGATCTCTCCCATGAGAGTGCCGACGACATCATGCAGCGCTTCACTGGCCTGAATCACTGAAGTCGGTGACATGACGGCAGGGCGTTACACGGCCTGCTGAATCTGAAAGCACCGTCAGCGGACTCGCTGGCGGTGCTTGTGCGTTGGCGTCATGCAATATGGAGGGTAAGTGAGTGCTTGCGTACCTGCAGCCATGCTGCTTGATGGTCACGGTACCTGATGCATCTCGATCTCGTCGCTGCGTGAGGCAGAGCCACTCAGGGTGCGGCAGCTCGTCACGAACTCGCGCATGGCCTGGGTAATGAAGCGGTCGCGATGATGGACGAAGCGATAGGCGCGAGTCAGCTCCAGCCATGGGGTGGGCAGCTCGACCAGGCTACCGCGCCGGAAGGCGTCTCGTAGCGCCAGTCGTGAAACGCAGCCGATCCCCAGGCCGGCCTCCACCGCGCGCTTTATCCCCTCGGTGTGCTCCAGTTCCATCATGATGTCGAGTCGCTGGGCCACGCTGTCCGAGGGGCTCTCGAGGTGTGGGCGCAGTGCCTGCTCGAAGGTGCTGCGGGTGCCAGAGCCCCGTTCACGCATGATCCAGCGCGCCTCCAGCAGACGTGCGAGCGTCACCTCTCCTCGGGCCAGAGGATGCGAGGGAGCGCAGAAGATGCTCAGGCGATCACTTACCCAGTGCGTGGCTTCCAGCAATGGGTGCTCCACCTCGCCTTCCACCAGCCCGATATCGAGCTCGAAATGCGCCAGCTTCTCGATCAGCTGGTGGGTGTTGAGGACATGCAGCTCCACACGGCTGGCCGGATGATGCTCGAGGAAGCTGCCGACGATCTGGGGCGCCAGGTAGTTGCCGATGGTCAGGGTGGCGCCGATTTCCAGTGAACCGGTGGCATCCTGCTGGCCGAGCAGCTGCTCGAGTTCTTCCGCCTGATCCAGCAAGGCGATGGCCTTGGGAAGCAGTTCGCGGCCAAGGCCATTGAGGCGCAGGCGTTTGCCATGCCGGTCGAACAGGCGACAGTCGAACTGGCGCTCCAGTTCGGCCAAGGCCGTGCTGGCGGCGGACTGTGACATCGCGAGGCTTTCGGCTGCCAGCGAGACGTTGTCGTGGCGTGCCACGGCAACGAAGACCGCCAGTTGTCGCAGGCTGTAACGCATTCCGCCTCCTTGTGCATGCAGGCAGTGTCGAGAGGAGCTCGCTGGCCAGCGCAACACCCGGTTCGCGCTGCAATGTGAAGCAGGCCATTGCCGGGCTTGTAATGCGATTCATTCGCAATCAATATTGATAGTCTGGATAACCTATATCCAGATAAACCATTTAACGCATAACCCAACAGTGACTACAATCGCTGCATAGTTCATTGGGTCATAAGCTGTTATTTGCTTATTCCATAATAGAATGCTTGATTTCAAGGGGCGCGACCCCGGGAGGCCACCAGGTGAGCAGTCTGACCACTACCGAAGTCATCGACGTCCATCATTGGAACGACTCGCTGTTCAGCTTCCGCACCCAGCGGGAAGACAGCCTGCGCTTCAAGAATGGCCAGTTCGTGATGATCGGCCTGGAAGTCGAAGGCAAGCCGCTGATGCGCGCCTACTCGATCGCCAGCCCGAACTACGAAGAGCATCTGGAGTTCTTCTCCATCAAGGTGCAGGACGGCCCGCTGACCTCACGCCTTCAGCACCTCAAGCCGGGTGACCAGATCATGGTCTCGCGCAAGCCCACCGGAACGCTGGTGCTGGACGATCTGCTGCCGGGCGAGAATCTTTACCTGTTCTCCACCGGAACTGGCCTGGCGCCCTTCCTGAGCGTGATTCAGGACCCGGAGACCTATGAGCGCTATGACAAGATCATCCTGATGCACGGTGTGCGCCATGTCTCAGAGCTGGCCTATGCCGACATGATCGCGGAAGAGCTGCCCAAGCACGAGTATCTTGGGGAAGAGATCGCCGAGAAGCTGATCTACTACCCGACCGTGACGCGCGAGGAGTTCCGCAACCAGGGCCGCATCACGGATCTGGTCGAGAATGGCAAGCTGTTCGAGGACATCGGCCTGCCGCCGCTGGACCCGAAGCGTGACCGCGCGATGATCTGCGGCTCGCCGGCGATGCTCGACGACATCAGCGCCATGCTGGATGCCCGTGGCTTCGCCATCTCGCCGAAGATGGGTGTGCCGGGTGACTATGTGATCGAGCGTGCCTTTGTTGAGAAGTGAGCGTGTTGAGAAGTGAGCATGTTGAGAAGTGAGCGTGTCGAGACGTAAGCATGTCGAGAAGTGATGCTCTGAGCATGAACCACGAGCATCACGCATGAACGGCACGTGCTGAAACGAAAAAAACCGCAGGCCAATGGCCTGCGGTTTTTTGTGTGCTCATGTCACCCGTCGGGGCAGCACGTCATCGCCAGGGCTTGCACCAGGGGCTTAGACGGCGTCCTTGCCGGTCTCGCCGGTACGGATGCGAATGACCTGCTCCAGCGGCGAGACGAAGATCTTGCCGTCGCCGATCTTGCCGGTGTTGGCGACATTGGTGATCGCCTCGATCACGGAATCGATCATGGCGTCATCCACGGCGACCTCGAGCTTCACCTTGGGGAGGAAGTCGACCACATACTCGGCACCCCGATACAGCTCCGTGTGGCCCTTCTGGCGGCCAAAACCCTTGACCTCGGTCACGGTGATACCCTGGACGCCAATCTCGGACAGGGATTCGCGTACGTCGTCGAGCTTGAATGGCTTGATGATGGCAGTGACCAGTTTCATCGTCTCTCTCCTTGGGTGATGGTGCGGGTGGCGTTGCTGCTCGCCACGCCAGCCCCTATTGCTCAAGCATACACCGCTTATCCGGTCAGGAAAAAAGACTCCCGCCAGGTGGCGGGAGTCTTTGGGTGTCGCGTGAGTCTCGATCCTTGATTACTTGCGGCTGGAGGTGAATTCCGGATACGCCTCCATGCCACATTCCGCCAGATCGACGCCTTCGTACTCTTCCTCTTCGCTGACGCGCAGTCCCATGATGGTCTTGATGACCAGCCAGACCACGAAGCTTGCGATGAATACCCAAGCGAAGATGGACACGGCGCCCAGCAGCTGTGCGGAGAAGGTGGCATCGTCATTGGTCAGCGGCACTGCCATCAGACCCCAGAGACCGACTACACCGTGGACGGAGATGGCACCGACCGGGTCGTCGAGCTTGAGCTTGTCGAGGCCGACGATGGAGAACACCACCAGCAGGCCACCGACGGCGCCGATCAGGGTGGCAGCACCGACACTCGGTGCCAGCGGACCAGCGGTGATGGCGACCAGGCCAGCCAGGGCGCCGTTGAGGGCCATGGTCAGGTCAGCCTTGCGGAACCACAGGCGGGCGAGGATCAGGGCGGCGATGACACCCCCGCAGGCAGCGGCGTTGGTGTTGACGAAGACCTGAGCGACCGCGTTGGCTTCATCGATATTGGACAGCACCAGCTCGGAGCCGCCGTTGAAGCCCAGCCATCCCAGCCACAGGATGAAGGTGCCCAGGGTCGCCAGCGGCAGGTTGGAGCCCGGGATGGCGTTGATCTCACCGTTCTTGCCGTACTTGCCCTTGCGAGCCCCCAGCAGCAGCACGCCAGCCAGTGCGGCGGAAGCGCCTGCCATGTGCACGATGCCGGAGCCGGCGAAGTCACTGAAGCCCGCTTCGCTCAGGAAGCCGCCACCCCAGGTCCAGTAACCCTGGACCGGGTAGATGACGCCCGTCATGACCACGGCGAAGGCCAGGAAGGCCCACAGCTTCATGCGCTCGGCGACTGCACCGGAGACGATGGACATGGCGGTCGCCACGAACACCACCTGGAAGAAGAAGTCGGAACGCGCGCTGTAGTAGATGTCGCCACCGGAAGCGAGCGCTTCCTCAGCGGTATTCTCGGCGCCGATCAAGAAGCCCAGGCTCGGCAGGAAGCCGCCTTCGGCGCTTGAGTACATGATGTGGTAACCGACCACCATGTACATGGTGCAGGCGATGGCGAACAGCGCCACGTTCTTGGTCAGGATCTCGGTAGTGTTCTTGGCGCGTACCAGGCCAGCTTCCAGCATGGCAAAGCCGGCAGCCATCCACAGCACCAGGGCGCCACAGACCAGGAAATAGAAGGTATCAAGTGCGTACTTGACCTCGATGATCTCGTTCATGCGGGATTCTCCTTTATTATTGTGCGCGGGGCTCAGACAGCATCGGCGCCGCGTTCACCGGTACGGATACGGATCACGTCATCCAGCGGGGTGACGAACAGCTTGCCGTCGCCGATCTTGCCGCTGTTGGCTGCCTGGGTGATGGCGTCCAGCACCGTTTCCACACTGCTGTCATCAACAGCCACTTCAATCTTGACCTTGGGAAGGAAGTCGACGACATACTCGGCGCCGCGATACAGCTCGGTGTGGCCCTTCTGTCGCCCGAAGCCCTTCACTTCCGTGACCGTGATGCCTTGCACGCCGTTGTCGGCCAGCGCTTCACGCACGTCGTCCAGCTTGAAGGGTTTGATGATGGCGGTGATCAGTTTCATGTGCTGCCCCCGTTTGCTACCGCAATGATCTGTCATGTTGAGTGCGGCCAATCAGACACTGCTGGTGGCCTGTTCCTAACAAGTGCATCGCACGAGGTATGCCATGAGGTTAAAAAATCTTTAAATTCATCTAGTTGTGCTGAGGGAAAAAGCAGCTCCGCAGCAAGGCCAAAAATGACGGCAAGGAGAACGCCATGGCGATGCACCGCTTTGGTGCCTGAATTGCGGCTTTCGAGGTAGGAGATAGCGCTAATATGGTGCACAAGGTCCGTGCCTGCCGTCAGTGGCGAGAGATTCGGGGTCGAGACATGCGTCAGGCCAGCGGGTTGCGTATCCTTGCAACATGACATGATGTCCCCCACGTTTCGGGGAGATCCTTTTCTCTGACCGACAGCCCCATGATGGGCCCGTCGGCTTGCAATGGCTGAGGTGGAGCATGTTCAAGAACGACGTCATCGGGCGTATGGCCCAGCAGATCGGTGAGCGCCTCCAGGACGCCTCGCACGGCCCGGAAGAGCTGCAGAAGTCCGTACAGGGCGTGATGCGCAGCGCCTTTGATCGCATGGAACTGGTGTCGCGCGAGGACTTCGACATCATGATGGATGTGCTGACGAGGACTCGCGGGCGTGTGGAGTCGCTGGAGAAGCAGGTCATCGCACTTGAGGCGCTGCTGGAGAAGCAGGGACTGGTGGCGGGTGCTGCGTCGACCACCGAGCCTGCCGTGGCGGTGGACGATGAGGGAGAGGCCGCGCTGGCAAAGCGGGAAGCCGCCAGCCACGCCGAGGAGATCGAGCGTCAACGCGACGCCTGAATGGCATGCTGCCAAAAAAAACCGCCACACCCGTCGAGGTGTGGCGGTTTTTTTGTGTCCGTCGCATGAGGCGGGTGCCGGGCAGGTCAGACCGTCTGTGGACGAGACCCCATCAACCAGCGGACCAGACCCACCAGAGATGCCACGATCCAGAACACCTCGATCACGAAGCTGGCGAGATTGAAGTTGATGCACAGGCTGATCAACAAGAGGATCGCCCCGCTCAGATTCATGAGGTTGTAGGTCAGGCTGCGTGCATCGAGTCTGCCAATCTGCAGCAAAAAGAAGGCACCGACCACCAGAGAGGTGCCGAGCATGCCGATGATGTCCGCCATGGGTGCCAGCGAGGCAAGCATGTCTTGCATGGGGTGTTACTCCTGAAACAAGCCGAAGTCGTCCTGAATGGCTGGCCCTTTCCGTGGGTTGGACGATTCTCTGCCACCCTTGGGTGGCCTCCTTGAGACAGCTTGGCGGTTGTATCAGCAGGGCCGAGACAACCGATCAAATATACCAGCAGTCCCCCTCTTGAGGCACTCCTGTAGCGCCTGGAGTACCGCCTTGCATGTTCCATGAGCACTCTTCTGGTGCAGGCCCGAGGGCTTGTGATCAGTCAGGTGCTCCATGTCGCCAACTTCGTGAAATATCTGCCAGAACGCGCGTTATTTCATGGAAAAAGCCGGTTGATGGGCTATTTTCAACGTTCAGTCCGCATGAATGTCTCGAGCTGAGCAGACACGGCAGCCAGTCCGGCGCATCGAAGGAGGCTGGCATTGGGTGGGGCCTGCGTGACTTTCGGAAAGGCACTCCCTTCCCGCGCCTCTTCTCTTGAGCCCAGCCTCCTGAGTCATGCCAGGGCGTTTCTCCATTCACTTCTCCATTCACTTCTTCATGAACTTCTCCGTGAACTACTTCGTGAACTACTTCGTGAAGCTCTTCATGAAGTTCATGCCACGATGTCGTCGGGAAACGCTGCCGTTGGTTCATCGTGCGGGTGCCTTGCCCGTTCCGGGTGACGATATTGCCTCTCTGCCGCCTGTTTCGCCGGTCTGGCCGGGTGCTGGAGGAGGGCTGATGTCGCCCTCAAGTGTTGATTCAGAGTGTAATGCGTCACGCTTCGATGAGGTGGTGCGGCTCGGCGTCCATATCGATAGGGTTTGGCGTTGCCAGATGATGGATATTTGAGCGCTGGGAAATGCCCTGTCGAGGAGTTTATGTAATGTTATCCACATTCGGTATTTTCCTTACGTATCCAGTAATTATAGGGGTTGGTGGCGTAATGAAAATTATGAAACGGGTGGCTGGAATCGCTGATAATACCGTTGCGGTGCAGTGAGGACATGCCGTGTCCGGCAGCGCGAGTGACATTTGAGGAGTGCCGCATCGCCAAGCGTTGAGTCGTGTGCACGCTGGCAGGTATGAGATTTGCCATGCTGGAGGAGATGGCACCGGTATCGTGCCCTCGCGCTCATGGCAGGCGGGTGCCTGCTCCGATTGCGCCGTGCAGCAGAGAGGCGGCATCACGCAGGGAAGACTCATGTCATTGGCAATGTTGCGCACGCGCGCATCTCTTGGTCTTGAAGCTCCGGAGGTGCAGGTAGAGGTACACCTCTCCAACGGGCTGCCGGGGCTCTCCATCGTTGGCTTGCCGGAAGCGGCGGTGAAGGAAAGTCGTGAGCGAGTGCGCAGCGCATTGCTCAATGCAGGCTTCGAGTTTCCAGCGCGCCGAATCACCCTCAATCTGGCCCCGGCTGACCTGCCCAAGGAGGGTGGGCGCTTTGATCTGCCGATCGCACTGGGCATCCTGGTGGCATCCGGTCAGGTGCCGGAAGAGGCCGTGGCGCAGATCGAGTGTCTGGGCGAGTTGGCACTCGATGGCAGCATTCGCTCCGTTACTGGCGTGCTGCCTGCTGCGCTCTGCTGTCGCAAGGCCGGGCGCACCCTGGTGGTGCCGCGTGGCAATGCCGATGAGGCCGCGCTGGCGGAACAGCTGGATGTGCTGTCCGTGGGCCATCTGCTGGAGTTGGTGGCGCACCTTCTCGGGCGTGAGAGGATCACGCCGCATGTCTGTTCCGTCACTCCTCAGGCGCGACTCCCGGAGCCGGACCTGAGCGAGGTGCGTGGCCAGCATCAGGCGCGGCGTGCGCTGGAGATTGCCGCTGCGGGAGGCCACAACCTGCTAGCGTTATGAGTCTGGAGACCTACTCTCGCTGGTTTCTTGTACTGCCTCTCCTATAGCCACTCCTTTGGTGCTGGCTAGCCATCGCATTGCATACGAACAGTTCTGATAGTTGAGGGAGATCGGTGTTTCTGTGAGGTGTGGAGAAGTTACGGATGAATGCTGAAGGAGTAGCTCACACTCTATGTCATTAGCTTGGTAATCAAATATGGAGTAGGGAGTTAGCTTGGATAAGGATCGTGTGGTGATCGCATATTCGTTACCTGAGAAGCCTATGTATGGGCTGAACCGTTCATACTCCACGTTGAGCAGCTCTGGAGAGGAGCCGACTTGGAGGACGATAGGGTCTTCGAGCATCTGTGCTGCGTAAGCTGTGCGACGAACATTATTTTCATCTAAGAGAGATACCTTGAGTCTTATCCAGCTCAATAGAGTAGGAGCATTGCCATAGTTGTAGATTAGGAGCTGGAACTTATCTACGCCGGATACCCGAGTACTGGCACCGATCTTGGGTTCTGCGGGTGGAGGGTTATAGGAGACGTAAAGCGAGTAGCCCGAAAGAAGCACCGAGATCATTGCTATGAATATAGGGACTCGCTTGTCTAGGTAGCGATGCACCCAGCTCTGAGGCTGCTGGCAGCTTGGACACACTGAGGCGTCTTTGAGGATCTCTTCCTTGCACCACTTACACTCGCTGCGCTGGCTAGGCTGCTTCGGCTTGCTGTTGAACTCCTTCAGCCGCTTGAGCTTCTCTTCCATGAGCTTCTTCCCTTGGTGATACGATGAGCAGCCTTGTTGTCAGGCTGTCTGGTCTGCTATCCGCTGAGAGCTTCTGTAGAAAGGTAGAGGCTTACTATGCCATGGATATTGCTTGTAGGTGGTTGTTCTCATGCCGCTCTCGGGCTCATGCACAGAAGTGGTGTGTGGATATGCTCCCCCTCGGTAGCTTCGTAACTAACTGACTATCAAGAGTAATGGCGGTTGCGATCAGGTTGAGGTGTGTGCGATGAGGCAGCCGCGTGATCTATAGATCTTGCTTAGAGGCTCCAGTAGGGCTAGTGTTCTATCTGCGCTGGTAATCAAACAAGCAAATGGTGCTTATAGGAGAAGTCATGAATATTATAAATGAGAAGAAGGATGTCTGAAGAGAAGCTTGTCGCAGCTCTTCAAGAAACTAATAGACTGTTAGCTTCCTTGAATCAGACAAGCATCCTAGATGAAATTCTTCCTTGGCTACCACCGGCCGCTATTATAGTTTCTGTCGTGGTAGCCTTCATAAGTGCTCGGCGAGCTATTGACGCTCAAAGGCATATTGCTCGTTCCAGGGCCTCTCTTGATCTCTTACTTCGCTTAGAGAGTGATGCAGAGTTCTTAAAAGCTTCCGAGGTTTATCGAGATGTCCGCAACAGTCGTGGGCTCGAGAGCTTAGTTGTTGGAAAGGATGTTATAAAATCGAAAAGAGATGAGCATGAGGAGTTCTGTGTAGATCTCTACTTGAATACTCTTGAGCTGATCTGTGTTGGTATTGTTGAAGGCTCACTCGATGAAAGAAGTATTTATCAATATATGCGTGGTGCAATTGTAAATGCTTGGAAGGCCTCTGAAGGCTATGCTAAAAAAACAAGGGAGGAGTCTACTGGTCGGATCTTGCTAGAGCTGCAATATGTAGCTACCGCATGGGATGAGCACCGATTCGTTATTGACGAGGGCGATGCGAGTAAAGTTTATAGCCAGACTATCGAGAGCAAGTCTCTGGTTTGATTCCCTTCTGTTCTATTATGTTGGTAAGCAGTCATGAAGGCTGTTGGTTTTTTATGGGTTGAGAGTTTCTGCGCGCCTCTCTGAGCTTCGATATGCCTCAACCCTATGTGATTGGGCAGGTAAGGATGATCGCCCCTCACAGAGCCTCACACAGTGGCTATCCATTTGTGCCCATTCATGGGGAAGAGCGCTTCGCCTGATCCTGACGTGCCCCTCTATGAGACCCTCTCTGAGACTCCCTCTGAGCCAGCTATGGATGTTATCACCATCATGGATAACCACTCCTGAGAGAGACTGTGAGACCAGCTCTGAGACGCCCGTGATACGTGGTCTGGAAATTAGTGCCCATTCATGGGGGAAGGGAAAAGAGAAACTATGAGTTACCTATTAGAGAGCTGGGAGATTCATCTCTTAGTTATCTCTGAGTGTCTCTCTAGGGATTATCATCATCCAAGTTCATACCCTTCATGGATTCATCTCTGAGCTATCTCTGAGTGAGCTCCTCCGTTAGCGCTTCGCTTGTCTGACACTCTGTCCTGAGAGAAAGGCTCCATCGAGGGAAGGTGGTATTGGATGATCCCACCACTCACCGGCAACGCTTCCGACAGCACAGCGACAGCCCACAGCCTCGGCCCAAGATGGCCTCGAAGGCTCACCACAGGCGCTCTCTCGCTCAATCGAGAAGGTGAAGGCCCAGGATCTCTCTCGGATTTCACACAGCGACGCCTCTTAGCCCCAGCTGGCGGGCCTCTCAGCGCAGCAGCAGGACAACACATCGAACACCTATAGGTCGGATGCTTACGGACTCACTCACCGTTGGCTCCGGCCTATTTTTTTGTCACAAATCTTTGAGCCGATATGTATGGGTATGAACGCACACAGCTTCCCCCGTAGCCCCCTGTTCGTCTGTCGATAGCTACCCACCTATGGCCACCCACTGTGCTTGTTCACCATCGTTGCCGTCGCTCCTACTACTCGCTTAACTTAGGATTTTCTAAGTTTGCCACCAGCCAGCCTCGCTGCTCCTCTCACTGCTCGATTAAGCGGGATATCCCGCCTTTCCTACCAGCCAGCCTCACTGCTCCTCTCACTTCCAATTATGCAAAAATGCACAATAACCACCAGCCAGCCAAGCTGAGAGCCTCGCCACTCCTCGCCGTCTTCCCTCTGTCTGTCACGTCCGCCAGCCCTTCCGTCAGCATGGATCAAAAGGTACACCCTGAGATCCACGCTGGAGAGTTACCATTATCATGGATCAATAGTGTTGACTTGTCACTGAGCCATCTCATAGTATTGAGCCATAGATTGTGATCCATCAAGGGAAGTAACCAGCCATGGCAGCAACCATCGCCTACCTGCGTGTTAGCACTGACGACCAGACCACA
Source organism: Cobetia sp. MMG027 (assembly GCF_027947415.1). Taxonomy (NCBI): domain Bacteria; kingdom Pseudomonadati; phylum Pseudomonadota; class Gammaproteobacteria; order Oceanospirillales; family Halomonadaceae; genus Cobetia; species Cobetia sp. MMG027. The sequence continues at coordinate 116,883 of NZ_JAQJIO010000006.1, read as the reverse complement.
GCCACACAGCGAGCCACCATCGAGGAGAAGCACAAGATCGATACGTGGTTTGAAGATGAGGCAACCTCGGGAGCGATCAAGGCAGAGCAACGTGAAGGGCTGAGCAAGCTCCTCCAGTACGTGCGCAAGGGTGACACCGTCGTGGTCTATGCGATTGATCGTCTTGGCCGTAACACCATCGACGTGCTGGAGACAGTCGAAGCTCTGATCGCTAAGGAAGTCGCTGTGATCTCGATTCGTGAAGGCTTCGATCTCTCAACGCCCATGGGGAAGATGATGCTGACAATGCTCGCTGGTATGGCTGAGCTGGAGAGGAGCAACATCAAAGCGAGGCAGATGGCAGGGATCGAACGGGCAAAGGCTGAGGGGCGAGCGCTGGGCAGAGAGAAGACTATCGATGACGCTCAGGTGGCTCAGTGGCGTAGCGAGAACAGCGCAAGCATCAAGGCCACAGCAGAGCACTTCGGCATCTCGACAGCATCAGTGAAGCGTGCCTGTAGGGCAGCGAAGGGCTGAACAGTAGGGCAGCTGTCTGCTTCAATCCCTGGCCATCTCTGTGACGACTCACAGGGGTGGCTTTGTTCGTTTATGGGCAGCAGTGGATAGGTGTATTTTTGCGATCACATCACCCAGAGATGAGATCTATAGATAAACATAGTGCTCAGCGGCTCACAGAGGCCAACTGCAAAGCGATAGGGGGCTACCCTTTACGTTTTCATGGGTAGAGGGTATCGGCGCTTAGAGAAGCGCACAGACGAGCATAGAGACGAGAACAGGAGGAGAGCAGGATCGTAATAACGATGATGATCATCCGCCCAGAGACGAGGCACAGAAACGGAAAGGCCGCTCATGGCTTCACAGAGCCTCTCTGTGGGGCGATGGTGGGTGAGGGTATGCGTTTGCATGGGTAGAGGGTAACGGCTCCCAGAGGCGCTCACAGAGCTGCAGATAGGGAGAGCTACGTAGGGCCGCTGTGAGGCGATAAGAGGTGGAGGTTTGTGACGATGATGATCATCCACCCTAGAGACAGAGCCTGTAGATATACATGCCCCTCAGCGGCTCACAGAGGCTTTATGAGGGGCTGTACGCACGTCGATGAGGAATGCCTGACTCAGTTTGGCTGGCTCTTGTGCGGCTTCTATGAGGCTTCTCTAGGGTCTACCCATTCTTCATCGAGGAAGGTGTAAGTAAGCAGGGTTTCCTCACCGCCTTGCTGCCAGTGGAACTCCAGTAGCCCTGTAGTGAAGTTGATGACCACCTTGGAGAAGCAACCACGCATGAGCGTATTGATCTGCGCCTTGTCCTCCCAGTTCTCCTGTACCGCTTCCACTAGCTTCTGTGCTCGTCTCTGAGCCACGTCATTGTTGAAGCTGATCCTACGTTGCCCCATCTGATCGATCTCTTCCTTGAGGGCTTCCTGTTGCTCCTGTAGGGCAGAGAGACGCTCACCGATAGCAGGGTACTTGCTTGGATCAAGGCCATTCTCGATAGAGGTAAGGACGTTGTTGATCTGTTCCGCCACACCATCGAGTTGACCAGTGAGACTATCGAAGCGCTCATCGAAGTCATCATCTCCAACAGGACACTGAGCAGCGAGGAAGGAGATATTGTCTTGGATGATTGGCTCGACCATGTCCACTCTCACAGCGTTGTAGACGCAGCCAGCTCCTTGCTTGGCTCGATGGCAGACGAGATAGACCCATCCCTTGGCCTTGTTCTTAGTGACCCTGATCATCCTGCTATCACACAGGGGGCAGACAGCTAGGCCACCAACGATGTTCTGTACTGGTGACGATGAATGTCGTCCTCTCCTTGGGGAAGCACTGGCCTTGAGCATCTGGACAGCCTCGAAGGTTTCCCTGTCGATCACCGCTGGGTAGTAGCCCTCGATTGGCTCACAGGCTTCCCTGTGCTCCTTCCTGTCTGCACGGCTGGTGAAGGGAGTGAGTGTTCCGTAGGTGGCAGTGTTGGTGAGGATCTTGCTCACATAGCTGGTGTGCCATAGCTTCCCTTTACCGAAGATCGGAGCGCCTTCCCTGTTGAGCCTCGCAGCGATGGACTGCTTGCCTGTCCCTTCCAGTGTCCACTTGAAGATGTTCCTGACCACCTCTCCACGCTCAGGGATGATGTCGAAGCTCACACCGTCATCGGATGGCTTGAGCCACTGAGGAGCACGAGAGGTGAGGCGTACAGGCTTACCCTCAGCGATCATCTTCCTCTTACCTTCCCATGCAGCACGAAGACGCTTGGCCTTGGTGGCTGACTCCTCGTTGGCTCTCTGGAAAGTGATCACAGCCAGCAAGAAAGTCATCGGGTCTTGTTCCAGGGTCTCGGCGCTATAGACCCTCCCATCGAACAAGGTCACGACGTTGATACCCAGCTCACAGATGCTGCTCAGAACGCTGGCGGCCCTGTGGGCTGACTGTCGGGAGATCCTGTCGAGTGACTCCACTAGCAGGTAGGAGCCTTCAGCGATGATCTCGTCCTCCACGGCACGTAGAAAGATCCCTAGTGCGCCTGTCTGTCTGTTCTTGCCTTGGTAAGCGGAGATACCTAGATCGTGGAAGCTGTGATCGTCCAGTGTGAGGCCTAGCTTCTGGGCGTAGTCCTTGGCTAGCTTGGTCTGTCTTCGGAAGCTGTCACCCTTCATCTGCTCTGGTGTGGAGAAGCGAAGGTAGCTGTAAGCCTTGATGGCTGGGGCTTTGGGCTGCTCGGTGGTCATGACTCAGCTCTGTTACTGCGTGTGTTGATGGCGAAAGCCTACATTGTAGGTCTTCAAAGCCACAACCTGCTGTTCGCGGGGCCGCCGGGAACGGGCAAGACGATGCTGGCCAGTCGCCTCTCCGGCATTCTGCCGCCGCTGGGAGAAGCCGAGGCTCTGGAAGTCGCGGCGGTACGCTCGGTCTGCGGGATGCCGATCATGGAGCGCTGGGGCCAGCGGCCCTTCCGGGCGCCGCATCATACCGCCAGTGGTGTCGCGCTGGTCGGGGGTGGCTCCAGACCGCGTCCGGGAGAGGTGTCGCTGGCCCATCATGGCGTGCTGTTTCTGGACGAGCTGGCGGAATTTGATCGTGGTGTGCTGGAAGTGATGCGTGAGCCGCTGGAGAGCGGCCGCATCCTCATCTCGCGTGCCAGCCACCAGCGGCGCTTTCCGGCACGTTTCCAGCTGGTGGCGGCGATGAACCCCTGCCCGTGCGGCTATCTTGGTGACAGCCGTCGCAACTGCAGTTGCACGCCGGCCCAGATCCAGCGCTATCAGGCGCGCCTGTCTGGCCCGCTGCTGGACCGTATCGATCTGCAGGTCGAGGTACCGGGACTGCCTGCCGAGGAGCTGACGTCTGCGACCCCCGGTGAGGCCTCGGACGCAGTGCGCGAACGGGTGCTGGCAGCCCGCGCTCGTCAATTGGCCCGCGGCGGGCTCAATGCCCATCTCGACACCCATGCCCTGGAAGCCGCCTGCCAGCTGGAGGACGGCGAGCGTCAGTGGCTGGCCGGCGTGCTGTCGCGTCTCAATCTCTCGGCGCGTGCCTATCACCGGGTCTTGCGTGTCGCGCTGACGTTGAGCGATCTCATTGCGCAGGATGGCGTGCAGCGGCCCCAGCTGATGGAAGCCATCGGCTATCGTCAGCTGGACCGCATGATGGGGAGAGACCCGGCCCGCCCGGGAGCGGAACAGCGCAGCGCCTGAGCACTGCCTGTCGGGCCGCGTCGCCCGTTCAGAAGGACGGGCTGTCCGCGCCGGGGATGCCCTCACGGATCAGGCGCGAGAAGTCGCCGTCCGGGTGCTCGTCGGCGGCGATGGCGGCAGGGTTGATCAGACTTCTGGCCTTGAGCTCGGCGAAGGGCGCGGCGTCACTGAGCGCATCCTGGTCCGCGACATATTCCGGCAGATAGCCGGAGAGCAGCAGTCGATAGTCCAGCGGCAGGCCGTCGGTGAGGCGCGTCATCATCGCGTAGACGAGGGTGGTGCAGTTGCTGGTGGCGGTGTTGTAGAAGCGTGGCTGAGTGCGCAATGTCTCGGCTTCGTCGACGTAGGCCAGCAGCAATTCGCGGATCAGTTCGCGCGGCATCTGCACCCGATAGAGATGCACCTGCTCCCCGCGCACGTTGCTGCGCACGCGGATGATGTCGCGCTCGTCAGCGGCGATCACCGCCAGTTCGTACTCCTTGAACATCCCGCCCAGTGTCGAGAAGGCCTCGTCACGCTCCTTGCGGATTTCCACCGAGAAGGCCAGATGGCGTCCATCGGCGAAACCGAAGCTGACCAGCGTATGAGCGATCTGCGGCCCCATCCAGTGACTGGTCAACAGATCCACCGAGGTCAGTTGATCCAGAGGATAGTCCCGACTCTCCCAGCGCGGCGTGTAATCCTCAGGCGTGCGCCACTCGAAGTTGCGCACCTGTTCGAGGTGCAGGATGTCATCTTGGCTGACGCTCCCCTCGACCAGATGTTCGACCTCCGGCGCCCAGTCGCGGTCCGCACGCGGGGTGATGCTGTTCCACCAGCCGAGGCTGGCGACCAACAGCATCAGGTAGCTGCCCGCCAGTCGCCAGCGAATCGCATGGAGTTGCGGCGACCACAGCGCAATGACACAGATGAGGCTCAGCGCACCCGCGAGGACGGCCAGTGTCGTGCGAAGCCCCTCCGGTCCCGGCAGGCGGAACCACAGGGCAGGCATCAGCCACAGGCTCGCCCCCAGCAAGGCAAGGCTGGTGACGCTGCGGAGCACGATGCTGGTCAGACTCATCGGCCGGCACTCATGCGCGATTCTCTTCGACGATGGCCTGCTCAAGACGCGCCAGTCGACCCGGCACCAGGCTGTCCTCCAGGGTCGAGATGCGCAGGATGTGGCCGAGCGCCGGGTGAGGGGAGCGGGTGATCAGCACGCCCTGCGCCATCAGTTGCTGCTGAACCTGAGCGGCCCGCTCGGCGCTCTTGAGGCGCACGCAGAGGAAGTTGGTGGCACTGGGGAGGACGTCAGCCCCCAGCGAGCGCAGGTGCCCGGCAAGCTGATCACGACACTGGATGACCGCGGCGACGTGAGTCGCGGCTTCTTCGGGATGCTCCAGCAGCAGCGCGCCGGCTGCCAGTGCCGGCGCGCTGACGGCATAGTGGATCCGAACCTTGGTCAGAAGGGCGAGATCCTCACGCTCGGCGATCATGAAGCCGAGACGCAGGCCCGCCAGTCCATAAGCCTTGGAGAAGGTGCGCAGCCGGAAGGTACGAGCCATCGGGGCATTGTCGGCCTGCGCCGCATCGGGGCGGAAGTCGTGATAGGCCTCGTCCAGCAGCAGGCTGCAGTCCGCTGGGAGCGCATCACGCAGTGCTCGGACATCCTCATCCGAGTGCAGGTGCCCGCTGGGGTTGTCCGGGTTGGCGAGATAGACGACACGGGCCGCATGCTGACTTGCCGCCGCGGCGAGTGCGGCGAGATCCGGTGCCAGCTGGGCGAAATGGAGGGCATCATCAGAGGCATGGGCTTCGGTATATGGCACTTCAATGACCTCAGCACCGAGACCGCGCGCAAAGTACGCCAGTGTGGGGTAGGTGCCGGCACTGGTGATCACGCGCTCTCCCGCACAGATGGTGGCGCGCATCACCAGCGCCAGCAGGCTGTCGGCGCCGGCGTCGACCAGCAGCGTCTCGTAGGCGACGCCCAGGCGCTCGGCCAGTTGATGGCGCAGTTGCCAGGCATCGGCGTCCGCGTAGCTGCGGCTCAGGTCTGCCAGGGCATGGCCCAGCTCGCCGCCGAGTACCGCGTGGGGCATGTCGAGCCCTTCATTGGAGCCGTACTGATGCGGCAGCGCATGCCCCAGTCTGCGTTCCAGCGCCTTGATGCCGGGGAACGGGTTGTGCGGTCCCTCCTGATAAAGGTGGGCCAGGAAACGGCGGGGAGTGGCGGTAGTCATCTTGGCTCCAGAGGCGGTAACGGATGACGCCGGGAGGCAGGAGGTGGCCATGCGGCGTCAGAGAGTGAGTCGAGGAGACAGTGGGCGCTCAGGAGGCAGGTCGCGCACTGGCAAGGGCGTCAAGCGCAGCCTGATCGAAGGCGCCGCTGAGCGTGAATGTCCGGGTCTGCTGGCGCTCCGCGCTGAGACGGCGCACCAGCTCCAGTGTCAGCTGGTAGGGCTGCAGGGTGCGGTCGGAGAGCCTCAGGGGGCCACCGCTGGTATCCAGGCGTGCCACGAGGCGCCATTGCAGGCTGTCGATGCCGGGGCGATCGTTGCTCCAGTTGAGCACCTGCGGGCCATCCTTGAGCGCCAGCAGGGCACGTGTCAGCGCTTCATTGAGTGCGCCGGGCTGCACCTCGAGACTGGTATCCACTTCAGGAGGTGCCAGCAGCAGGACCTGCTCGCCCAGTGGCGGGGTCCAGCTCTGCTCATCCAGCAGGCGGGCAGCACTCTGGCCCAGGCCATAGATGGGGTCGCGCTCCGCGCGTGGCACCTGATCCAGTCCCATGCAGCCGGTCAGACCGGTGATCAACATCAGGCTCGCCAGTGTTCGCAGCCCGCGACTCATTCGTGACATGCCGGGGCGCCTCCCCTGCCATCAGGGGCCTCAAGTTCCGGGCGCGGCGACAGCGCATCGAGGAAGGCATCCAGCTCGGCGAACAAGGCCGTGCGAATCGGCTCGGCCTCATTGACCAGATGATGCTGCGCCTCGGGGTGGCGATGAATCCGCGCGTTGGGGAACTTGCTGGCCAGCACGTCGAGATTCCACTGCCAGTCCACCGTGGTGTCCTGTTCGCCCTGCAGTATCAGGGTGGGTAGCGAGCAGGGCGGGAGGGCCTGCAGGCGTGGAATCCAGGCGCGCATGGCCGAGACCCACTTCACGGCGAGTCGATCCGCCTGAAGCGGGTCGTTGGTGCTCAGGAACTCGTAGAACGCCGCGTCATTGGTATTCGCGCGGTACTTGCGCGGAATGGAGTCGATGAAGGGGCGCGCCATGCTATGCAGCCAGCGGGACTGCGGCCACCCCCAGGGGCGGACCAGCGGGGCGAGCAGCGCGATTCCCTGCCAGCGCGAGTCACTGCCACGCATCAGGGCGTCGGTGGCCAGCACGGAGCCGCCGGTGCTCTGACCGATCCCGAACCAGGGATGCGGCGCCAGATCATGGACTTCCAGATACTCCTGAAACGCCTGCAGGCAGCCGACATAGTCACCGAAGTCATCGATGGAAGCCGGCTCGCCGGAGGACAGGCCATGCCCCGGCAGGTCCCACAGCGCGACCTGCCAGCCCTGCTTCAGCAGGTGGGCCAGCAGGTGACGATACAGCGCGAGGTGATCGAAATATCCATGCACCACGAAGATGGTGCCGCGCGGACTCGGGGGAGTCCACAGCTGTGCCCACAGGCGAAAATCGCCAGCATCGAGGTGTCCGGCATGTACGGTGACATGTGCGCTGCGCAGTTCATCCAGGCCATAGTGGCTCAGGTAACAGGCCAGCGGGCTGGTCGTCTGACCGGGCAGACACTCAGGCAGACGAATGAAAGGGCCATAATCGAGCAGTGCGCTGAAGTCGGGCATGGTGATCTCCATAATGCTGCCATGCTAGCGGCTGGAGCTGTCGTGAGCCATAGGAAAAAACAGTGTTTCTTCATACAAGGGCTGCGTGTCGCGAACTGCCAGCATTCGTCATGCCATTTCCAGAACACGGTAATCCGGTTTCAGCCTCTTGTTCATTGGTCAAAGCCCCGCTTCCGCCAGCCACGGCATCGGGTATGGTGAAGTGATCCACAACCGCCCGGCAGATGATTCATTCCACGTACGGTTCGTCAGTTGATATTCGTTTCCAGGGAGAGCACACGCATGACCGATCGCATTCAACTTGAACGTCTGGCCATTGATGCCGGACTGCACCGCTTCATCGAGGAGGAAGCGTTGCCCGGTTCCGGTATCGCCTCGGCCGACTTCTGGTCCGGCGTCGATGCGTTGCTGCACGAGCTGGCGCCACGCAATCGCGAGCTGCTGGAAACGCGCGAACAGCTGCAGGCCAGCATCGACCAGTGGCACCGTGAGCATCCCGGCAAGGTCGAACTGCCCGCCTACAAGGCCTTCCTGAAGGAGATCGGCTACCTGGAAGACGAGCCGGCCAGTGTCGAGGCCACCACCGCCAACGTGGACAGCGAGATCTGCCAACAGGCAGGACCGCAGCTGGTCGTGCCGGTGATGAATGCCCGTTATGCCCTGAACGCCGCCAATGCGCGCTGGGGCTCACTCTATGACGCCCTCTACGGCACCGACGCGATCAGTGATGACGATGGCGCCGAGCGCGGCAAGGACTACAACCCGGTGCGGGGTGCCAAGGTGGTGGCCTACGCACGTCAGGTGCTGGATACCATCGCGCCGCTGGCTGGCGGTACGCACCATGACAGCGAGGGATACTCCATTCGTGACGGCCACCTGCTGGTGCGGGTCGGCGGACGTGACCTGAGCCTCAAGTCGCCGGAACGCTTCCTCGGCTATCGCGGCGACGAAAGCGCGCCAAGCGCGATCATCTTCGCGCACAACGGGCTGCACGCGGAGCTCGTGATCGACGCCGAGCACCCCATCGGCAAGACCGACCCCGCCAACGTCAGTGACCTGATCATGGAGGCTGCGCTCTCCACCATCATGGACTGCGAGGACTCGGTGGCCGCGGTGGATGCCGACGACAAGGTGACCGTCTATCGCAACTGGCTGGGCCTGATGAAGGGCGATCTGACCGAGACGCTGGAGAAGAAGGGTCGCCAGATGACGCGCAGGCTGAACGCGGACCGTGAATACACCGGCGCCGATGGCACCACCCGCGTGCTGCATGGTCGCTCGCTGATGCTGATCCGCAACGTGGGCCATCTGATGACCAACCCGGCCATCCTGCTGGAAGATGGCAGCGAGGCGCCGGAAGGCATCATGGATGCCATCTTCACCAGTCTGATCGCGCTGCACGATCTCAAGGGTGACAAGGACAGCCGTGGCGGTATCTGCAACTCGCGCACCGGCTCCGTCTACATCGTCAAGCCCAAGATGCACGGTCCGTCCGAGGTCGCCTTCGCTGACGAGCTGTTCTCGCGTGTCGAGCAGCTGCTGGGCCTGCCGAATGCCACGCTCAAGATGGGCATCATGGACGAGGAGCGTCGTACCACCGTCAACCTCAAGGCCTGCATCGCCGCGGCCAGTTCCCGTGTGGCCTTCATCAATACCGGCTTCCTGGATCGCACCGGTGACGAGATGCACACCTCGATGGAAGCTGGTCCGATGCTGCGCAAGGGCGACATGAAGGGGGCGGCCTGGATTCAGGCCTACGAGAAGTGGAACGTGGATATCGGGCTGGAATGCGGTCTGCGGGGTCGCGCCCAGATCGGCAAGGGCATGTGGGCGATGCCGGACCTGATGGCGGCGATGCTGGAGCAGAAGATCGGCCATCCCCGCGCCGGTGCCAATACCGCCTGGGTCCCGTCACCGACCGCGGCCGTGCTGCATGCGCTGCATTATCACCAGGTCTCGGTGAAGGACGTGCAACATGACCTGCTCAGCCGCCCGCGCGCCAGTCTCGATGACCTGCTGACCATTCCGCTGGAGCTTGATCCCCAGTGGAGTGCCGAGGAGATCCAGGCCGAGCTGGACAACAACGCCCAGGGGATTCTCGGCTATGTGGTGCGCTGGATCGATCACGGCACCGGTTGTTCCAAGGTGCCGGACATCCACGATGTCGGCCTGATGGAAGACCGCGCCACGCTGCGCATCTCCAGCCAGCACATCGCCAACTGGCTGCATCATGGCATCGTCGACAACGCCCAGGTGCAGGACACGCTGGAGCGCATGGCGGGCGTGGTGGATCGTCAGAACGCTGCGGACCCCAGCTATCAGGCGATGACGGCGGATCTCGAGGGCTCCATCGCCTTCCAGGCTGCCTGCGAGCTGGTGTTCCAGGGACGAGTGCAGCCGAGTGGCTATACCGAGCCGGTACTGCATCGCCGCCGCCTCGAGAAGAAGCAGGCTCACTGAGGCAGCGTCGGCGCTGCGCCATGAGCGTGGCACTGCGGATGCGGATCTCGGACATGCACGACGGCGGCTCTCGAGCCGTCGTCGTGCTTTCTGGCGATGCCATATTTCCCGAGGCGGCATTTGACGCTAGCCTTGCTCCCAGTAGCGCGCAACCGTACGATCAGCGCCCGCTCAGCCACTGCAGCGCCTGAAACGCGATGGTGTGGCGATCCCTGGTCACCACGCCTGTGCGTGTCGGTGCCACCAATCTGTCGTAGTCATCCTGTCGAGGAGAACGTCATGCCCGTCATGCACGCTGCTGCCATCGAGGACTTTCTCGATGATGTCTTCCCCCAGCGCCTGGGCACCATAGAAGCCGTGGGGGATGGCTGGGCCACCATGGGACTGGCCATCGAGGACGAGCATCTGCGTCCCGGGGGCAGCGTCTCCGGTCCGGCGATGATGGCGTTGGCCGATGTCTGTCTGTATGTCGCGATCCTGGGGGAGATCGGCCCGGAGCCGATGGCCGTGACCAGTGATCTCAACATCCATTTCCTGCGCCGTGCCCGCGGTGACCGGGATCTGATGGCCACCGCACGCCTCCGCAAGCTCGGGCGGCGTCTCGCCGTGGGCGAGATCGAACTGTTCAGCCATGGCGACACGGATCCGGTCGCTCTCGTGACCGCAACCTATGCCTTGCCGGATCGCGATGACTAGCGGCAGGTGGTGGGGGGGATCGCCCCGCTACAGCTTGTTGGCATCCTTTTCCTCGCTGCCGCGCTGACGCCAGCCGGTGATGGCCAGGCTCAGCCAGCCCGCGATCAGCAGCAAGCCACCGATGGGCGTGATGATGCCCAGCTGGGTGCGCGCCGTGGTGGCCAGCGCATACAGTGAACCGGAAAACAGCAGCATCCCGGCCGCCCACAGCCCCAGCGTCAGCATCTGCCCGCGCAGGGGCTGCACCGAGCGCCAGGCCAGCACGCCGACCGCCGCCAGCACGTGCCACATCTGATAGCGCACGCCGGTCTCGAAGACGCGCAGCATGTCCGCGCTCAGAGTGCCGCGCAGGCCATGACTGGCGAAGGCGCCCAGCGCGATGGTGGACATGCCGGCCAGGCCCATGGCCAGCCACCAGTGGCGGGAGTGGGAGTCGTTGTGACGCATAGAGAGAAAATTCCTTGAGGGCAGGTGGCGAGGGCATATCGTACCGACGATGTTGTGCCTACGCCTGTCCACGTAAAGCCGCTACAATGGCGGCCTCTTTTCGCGGGAGGACAGCATGCAGATACAGCTAAATGGTGAAGATCATGTGGTGGCGGATGCCATGACAGTCGCCGCTCTGGTCGAGAGTCTCGGACTTCAGGGCCGCCGCCTGGCAGTCGAGCGCAACGAGGACATCGTGCCACGTAGCGCTCACGCCGACACCCTTCTGCAGGCCGGTGATCGCATCGAGATCGTCCACGCCATCGGTGGTGGTTGAACGTCCCGCTGCCAGGGTCGATAGCTTTCACTTCACGCTCGCTCACGTCCAGCTCGATGAGGTCATCATGACAGACAGTTCTGCCCATACGCTTAACGCCCCCGTCACCCAGGTCGCCGGTGACAGTCCGCTGGTCGTCGCCGGTCGCGAGTTCTCCTCGCGCCTGCTGGTCGGCACCGGCAAGTACAAGGACATGGATGAGACCCGTTCCGCCATCGAGACCTCCGGCGCGGAAGTGGTCACCTTCGCGGTGCGTCGCACCAATCTGGGCCAGAATGCCGATGAGCCGAATCTGCTCGACGTGCTGTCGCCCAGTCGCTATACCTTCCTGCCCAATACCGCCGGTTGCTACAACGCGCGTGACGCGGTGCGTACCTGCAAGCTGGCGCGTGAACTGCTGGATGGCCACAATCTGGTCAAGCTGGAAGTGCTGGGCGATCAGGACACGCTGTATCCCAATATCGTCGAGACCCTCAAGGCCGCCGAGGAGCTGGTCGCCGATGGCTTCGACGTGATGGTGTATACCTCCGACGACCCCATCGTCGCCCGTCAGCTCGAGGAGATCGGCTGCTGCGCCATCATGCCGCTGGGCTCTCTGATCGGCTCCGGCCTCGGCATCCTCAACCCGCATACCCTGTCGCTGATCATCGAGCGCGCCAACGTGCCGGTGCTGGTGGATGCCGGGCTGGGCACGGCGTCCGAGGCGGCCTTCGCGATGGAGCTCGGCTGTGATGGCGTGCTGATGAACAGCGCCATCGCCCATGCTCGCCAACCGCTGCTGATGGCGGACGCCATGCGCCAGGCCGTGATTTCCGGCCGTGGTGCCTTCCTGGCAGGGCGCATGCCGACTCGCCTGACGGCGCGCGCTTCCTCGCCGGGTGCCGGCCTGATCACCGGCTGACCTCCTGAATCATTCGAATCCGATGCTCGCGCATCGCTCATGCAAAGACCAAGACGACCCCATGACTGACGAGACTTCCAAGCCGCAGGACGACACGTCCACTTCTGCTCCTGCTGACGATGCGCAGCAAGAGAGCGTGCAGAACGAGAGCGTACAGAACGAAAGCGCGCAAGCGATCCCTTCCGTGGCGGATGAAGCCGTCGCCCGCAAGCGTGGCATCAAGAGCTACGTGATCCGCGGTGGGCGCATGACACAGGCCCAGACCCGCGGGCTCGAAGAGGTCTTCCCGCGCCTTGGTCTGCGTCACGAGCAGGGCGAGCTGGACCTCGAGGCGCTGTTCGGTCGCCGTGCGCCGCTGGTGATCGAGGTCGGCTTCGGCATGGGCAAGTCGCTGTGCGAGCAGGCTCAGGCCAATCCGGGCACCGACTTCATCGGGATCGAGGTGCATGCCCCGGGTGTCGGCAAGCTGCTGGATGATGTCGACAAGCTGGGTCTGACCAATCTGCGCGTCTATCGTCACGATGCATTGGAAGTGCTGGCTGACTGCGTGCCGGCAGGGTGTGCCGACACCTTCCAGCTGTTCTTCCCGGACCCGTGGCCGAAGAAGAAACACCACAAGCGTCGCATCGTGCAGCCGGCCTTCGTCGAGCTGGTGCGTCGTGTGCTCAAGCCGGGCGGTCACTTCCATATGGCCACCGACTGGGAGAACTACGCCGAGGCCATGGCCGAAGAGATGGCCGAGGCACCGGGCTTCGTCAACACGGCTCCGGCCGAGAGCGCCCCCTATGTGCCGCGTCCGGATTTCCGTCCGCTGACCAAGTTCGAGCAGCGCGGCGAGCGCCTCGGTCACGGCGTGTGGGACCTGATCTTCGTCAAGCAGGACTGATTCGCGCCTCGTGCGCAGTGGCGGCATCATCACGATGCTGCATCGCGGCCGCCTTCGGGTGGCCGCTTGCGTCTGAGACCCGCCGCTTTTGCCTTTCTCTTCCCACCTGTCCCGAGAGCTGATGATCATGACGACGCCCACCCCTGAGCCGGCTGACCGGCCGACCATGACGCCACTGACGACCCTGACCTGCCCACTGGATGCCCAGCGGCTGATGCGAGATGGCCAGAGCTGGTGCTGCGCCGATGGCCATCGCTTCGATATCGCGCGTCAGGGGCACGTCAATCTGCTGCCGGTGCAGCGCAAGCGCAGTCTGGACCCCGGTGACAGCAAGGCGATGGTCAGCGCTCGCCAGCGGCTGTTCGCCCTCGGTGGCTATCAGCCTCTCGCCTCGGCGCTGGCACGACGAGTGCTGGCGCTGGCAGGGCAGGCAAGTGCGCTGGCCGTGCTGGATGCCGGCTGTGGGGAAGGCTTCTATCTGCGTCAGCTGGCAGGCGCTGCCGATGAGCAGCAGCTCTCGCTGACGGCGGCGGGACTGGATATCTCCAAGCACGCGGTGCTGGCGGCAGCGAAGCAGTCACGCGATGCCGCCTGGCTGGTGGGCACCAACGCGGCACTGCCGTTGGAAGACGCCTGTGTGGATGTGGTGATCTGCGCCTTCGGCTTCCCCGTCTGGCAGGAGTTCGCTCGTGTGCTCAAGCCCGGGGGCCATGTGGTGCTGCTGGAGGCGGGAGCCGAGCACCTGCTGGCGTTGCGCAGAATTCTCTACCGGGAGCTGAAGCCCGCGCGTGGCGAGGCCGGGGTGATGGCCGCCGAAGCTGCAGGTTTCGTGGTGGAGGGGGAGGTCGAGCATCTGCATGCAGGGCTTTCATTGACCAGCAATGAGCAGATCCGGGATCTGCTGACCATGACCCCGCATCTGTATCGTGCCGAGCGTGATGGTCTGGCACGAGCCGAAGCCATGACGGCCTTGGCGGTCGAGCTGCACGCGGAACTGAGGGTGTTCACGCGCGAGGAGGCACAAGGCGCGGCGTAAATAGAAATTCTTCGCATTTGGCTTGCAAAAGCAAATGAGAATGATTATCTTGTGTGTGCGGTGTCCGGGCAGACATCGCAGGGCGCAAGCCCATCCGCGGCGGCGGAGTCAGGCCCCCGCTGCGGAGTTTCTCCTCATCAAGCTAGTCACGGTCTTGGGCATCCTCATTTGGGATGCCCTTTTTCTTGTGTGCGGTTCATGCCGAGAGCCCTCAGGTCGCGAGCCGCGACGGAGCCTCCATCATGTCGCCAGCCACAGGGGCAGGGTCAGCATCGCCAGCAGCGTCTGCGCGGTGATCAGCGCCGCCATCAGTTCGGCATTGCCACCCAGCTGGCGCGCCAGGATGTAGGCTGAGGTAGCCGTGGGCAGCGCGGCAAACAGGATGGCGACATCGCGTGCCACGCCAGTCAGGCCAACGCCGGCGCACAGCCCCACCACCAATGCCGGCATCGCCAGCAGCTTCAGCAGACTCGCCAGCCATGCCACGCTGCCACTGTTCATCAGTACTCGTGGTCGCAGCGCCACGCCTACCGCCACCAATCCCAGTGGCAACGCCGCGCGCCCCAGCAATGTCAGCGCATCGCCGCTCCAGCCCGGCAGGCCGATGCCGCTGAGATTGAGCGCCGTTCCCGCCAGACAGGCCAGCACCAGAGGGTTGCGGGTCAGCGCCTTGAGTGAGCGCAGCAGTCCGCCGTCACCCAGAGTGCCGGCGCCGATGAACGCCAATACGCACAGCAGGTTGGCCGCTGGCACCATCAGGGCCAGCGCCACCGCCGCGACGGTCGCACCGGCACTGCCATGCAGCGCTGCCGCGCCGGCCACGCCGACGTAGCTGTTGAAGCGGATGCTGCCCTGGAAGAGTGAGGTGAAGGACGCGGCATCGCCCAGCTGGCGGCTCAGCCAGTCGGGGGCATGACGCCACCCCAGCCACAGCGCGGCAGCGAACAGCAGCATCGAGCCCAGCATCACGCAGGCCAGAGGGATGACCGGGACGCTGGCCATGTCAGCGCGTGCCAGGGTGGACATCAGCATGGCAGGGAACAGCACGTAATAGATGAGGCGTTCCAGCTCGCTCCAGAACCCCTCGCCCGGGAAGCGCTTCCAGCCCAGCAAGGCGCCCGCGACGATGAGCAGGAAGAGAGGACCGAGCGCCTGTTGTACACTTGCCATTCTGTCTCCTGGACGTGCTCACGGTGCGGATGGTGCGTCGTGGCCAAGAACGTCTCGTGCCTCGACGTGACACGATGTCTCGGCGGCTGCGCCCGCCGGGGGGCCTGATAAGCTTGTCATGAGTGGCTCACCTGCGCATTCATTCATGTGTCTTAGCCTGTCGGCCTGTTTGCCACGCGACTGTCTCCTCCTGTTCCGGCGTGCTGCCGGATTGTCATCGGAACCGCCATGTATCGCGCCGAAGAAGAAAATGCCCGCCCGCCCTTGCTCAACCTGCTGATCATGGTGACGCTGCTCACCATCGTCGTATCGCTCTATTACCTGATCGACTACTACCTTGTACGTGACGGCAGCAACGGCAAGGTCACCTGGTTCGCCCCCAACCAGTCCTGCGAACTCAGCCATGCGCCCTGCAGTGCCGAGCTGGGGCGCTTCGGGCGTATCACGCTCGCACTCGATGGTGACATCAGCCCGCTGACGCCGCTGGGTATCCGGGTGATCACGGAAGATGTGGCACCCGAGGGCGTGGAGGTCGATTTCATCGGTCGCCACATGGACATGGGGGTCAAGCGCAGTCTGCTGACCACCCGGGATGCGCCGACGCAGGCACGTCAGCACTGGTCGGGGGAAGGACAGCTCGGTTTCTGCAGCAGTGCCACCATGGCATGGCGAGCACAGGTGATCGTGACCACTGAACGTGGCCGCCTGGGCAGCTGGTTCGACTTTGACAGCCATCCGCCTGCCTCCACGGCGGAGCAGCTCGAAAGCTCGGTCAACCAGCTGTTCTCCCCTGACGAAAGAAGCGTCCGGCGAGACAGCTAGCGCGCGGCGAGGCGTGAGGCGTCTGACCGGCAGGCCACCACTGACAAGGAGTCCAGGCATGCAGGAGGAGAACAGGCAGACCCTGCGCTGGCTGATGCTGGGCGTGGTGGGTGTCGTGGCACTGGTGGGCGCGGGGGTGACATGGCAGGCCCTTCACCGACCGTCGGCGCCGGTGTCCGGCATGCAGGCGTGGGCGAGCCTTGGCGGGCCCATCCAGTTGACATCGGCACAGGGCGACTTCCGGCTCGCCGAGGTCAGCATGGGGGAGGCCGCACCACCGGATGCCACGCCGGTGGTGGCACTCTATTTCGGCTATACCCAATGTCCGGATGTCTGCCCGATGACGCTGGCGGCCCTGCGCCAGGTGCTGACCGAGTTGCCGGCGTCGGCGGCCGCTCGCGTGGTACCGGTGCTTGTCTCTCTGGACCCTGAGCGTGATACGCCAGCACGTCTTGCCACCTATGCCGGGCACTTTGGTCCGCGTTTCATCGGGGTCACGGGCAGTGATACCGAACTGGCCGAGATCGCGCGTCGCTACGGGGTCAGTCATCGGCGTGTCGATGCCCCGGATTCCGCGCTGGACTACACCGTGGATCATGGTGCGGCGCTGTATCTCGTCTCCGCGCAGGGGCGCATCTACGATCGCATTCCCTTCACGCCAGGCGCGGCCGGCATTCGTGCCGGCCTGACTCGCGTGCTGAGCGAGACCGCTCCCTGACGTCTCCTTGTCGTGCTGTCATGTGCGTCTCGGACACGAGGGAAATACACATTGTCCACAAGTTGGCAAGAGCCTGTGGCGAGAATTGTGGATAATCATTCCGCCATCTTTCAGCAACCTGCTGTTTTTGAAGGTAGACTTTTGTATTTCAACAAAATCAACAAGTTAAGGCGTACATTGCCGATTTCGGGAGTCAGTGTTCACTTTGCCGCCACCCCTGACGGCCGCTGAGTTGCCATGTATTACGGCCGGTTGTCAACCTGTGGTCAATAGCTTCCCCACAGAATTATCCACAGGCAGATCGCTCACCTGGAGGCCCGTTTCACGCTGCCTGACCCGTCGCGGGATGCCTCCTGTACAATGAAAAAGCCGCCCCTGAGGGCGGCTTTTTTCTGGCTGACGGCGCGCATTCGCGCGTCAGGGATTACTTCGCGGCATCTGCCTTGGTCACGTCGAGCAGCTCGACCTTGAAGGTCAGCGTCTCGTTCGGGCCGATCGGGCCGCCAGTGCCAGCCTTGCCGTAGGCGAGGTCGGCCGGGATGTAGAGCATCCAGGTATCCCCGACGCTCATTTCCTGCAGCGCTTCCTGCCAGCCCTTGATGACCTGGTTGACCTTGAAGCTGACCGGCTCGCCACGCTGGTAGGAGCTGTCGAAGACGGTGCCGTCCAGCAGCTTGCCTTCATAGTTCACCTTGACGGTGTCTTCCGCGTCCGGGCTCTCGCCGTCACCGGATTTCAGCACCTTGTACTGCAGGCCGGAATCCAGGGTCTTCACGCCATCCTGCTTGGCGTTCTCGGCGAGGAACTTGTCACCGGCCGCCTTGTTGTCGGCCGCCTGCTGTTCGGCCATCTGCTGCTGCTCTTCCATCTTCTTCTGCTGGAACTTCGAGAGCGCATCGGCAATTTCCTGATCGCTCATCTTCATGTCGCCCTTGGCATAGACGTCACGCACGGCTTGCGTGAAGGCATCCAGGTCAAGATCAGTGATGTCCTGAGACAGGCTCTTGCCCAGTGTCGCACCGATGCCGTAGCTGAGCTGTGCCTGGTCGTCAGAGAGGCTGTCATCGGCGGCAAAGCTGAACGGGGTAACCAGGAGGGCGCCGAGCGCGACGGCACTAACCAGCTGTTTCATGAAAACTCCTTCAGGATGGGATGGGCCTGAGACGGGCCCGAAACGCATATGCGGCACGCAGCGTGGCATGACCATGCTGATGCTCCGGTGCTACTGGGACTCTAACAGTCGCGTACAAGTTCCGCATCTGCCATTAGGGTTGAGACGAGCTTCGCCCGGCGCGACTCGTGGCCAGCAGGTGCAGGGCACGTGCGATGCTGTCGTCGCCCTCGTCGAGCGCCACCTGACCGGTAAGCTGTCGCAGCGACTGCAGGAAGGCGCGTCGGGGGTCATGGCATGACATGAACGGTGACGTGGGAGCATGGGCCGGAGGGCTGAGGGCTTCCAGGCGTGCCAGCGCTTCCTGCTCCGCCGACAGTTCACAGGCCTTCAATTGCTGATACAGCGTTTCCAGCCGGCGTGTGGTGGCCGCGCTTCGCGTGTCGGTTGGCTCCATCAGGTGCTGCTTGAGCTGTCGGCGACGCTCGCGCAGTGTCACGGTCATCCCGCGTTGCCAGTCACGCACCTCGCCGAGCAGCAGGCACGGCGAGGCGTCCAGCGCCACACCGCGTGCGGCCAGCCAGTGAATCCATAGAAGCTCGCAGACATCGAGACCGGCCTCGTCCTGCAACAGCAGACAGGCACTCATCACGTCAGTCGGCCCTGCGCCATCTTCCTGGTCGTAGGGCAGGCCCTGAGGAGCAGGCTGTGCGTAGAGGGACAGCGCGTAGTCCCACAATCCGGTAGAATGTGCGCCCATCAAGTCGGCTTTCCTGTGGTTCATGGCGGTCAAGCCTGTGGTTCATGGCGGTCAAGCCTGTGGTTCACGGCGGTCATGCCTGTGGTTCACGGCGGTCATGCATGCTGCGCGCGGGAGCCGACGCCCCCGGATTTTCTGATCGAGGTTGTCATGATTGCACTGCGCCAGCTCGCCCTGCAACGCGGCGGAGCCCCGCTGATCGACGAAGCGGACCTGACGTTGCATGCCGGTCACAAGGCGGGCATCGTCGGCCCCAACGGGGCCGGCAAGTCCAGCCTGTTCGGGCTGATTCTCGGTGAGCTGATTCCCGACAGCGGCAGCGTCTCGCTGGCCGGTGGCGTGCGGGTCGCGCACATGGCACAGGAAATCGATGCGCTGGAGCGCCCGATCGTCGATTACGTCATGGATGGGGATCACGCGCTGCGCGAGACGGAGCGGGCTCTGGCCGCCGCCGAAGAAAGCGGCGAGCATCAGCGTCAGGCCGAGCTGCACGCTCACTTCGACACCCTCGATGGCTACACCGCGCGTGCGCGTGCCGAGCAGCTGCTGGTCGGGCTCGGTTTCCGCCAGGCCCAGCTCAGTCAGCCGCTGGCGGCCTTCTCGGGAGGCTGGCGGATGCGGGCCAATCTGGCGCGCACCCTCTTCACGCCGTCTGACCTGCTGCTGCTGGATGAGCCGACCAACCACCTGGATCTCGATGCGCTGCTGTGGCTGGAACAATGGCTGGCACGCTACCCCGGCGCGCTGCTGCTGATCTCCCACGACCGTGACTTCCTCGATGCGGTGTGTGATCACATCATCCACTTCGATCGTCGCAAGCTGGTGGTCTACAAGGGCAACTACAGCCGCTTCGAGCGAACGCGTTCCGAGCGCCTGGTGCGTGAGCAGGCCGAGCACGAGAAGACCATGGCGCGTCGCGCCGAGATCGAGGACTTCGTGCGTCGCTTCAAGGCCAAGGCCACCAAGGCACGCCAGGCCCAGAGTCGCCTGAAGATGCTGGAGCGCATGGAGGAGACGGCAGCGGTGAAGGCCGATTCGCCGTTCCACTTCACGATTCCCTGCTCTGACAAGATCTCCCATCCGCTGCTGGGACTGGACCGTGCGGTGATCGGCTATCCCGGTCAGCCGCCGCAGCTGTCCGGGGTGCGCTTCTCGCTGCTGCCGGGCCAGCGCATCGGCCTGCTCGGCCCCAACGGCGCGGGCAAGTCGACCCTGATCAAGGCGCTCACCGGTGAACTGGCTCTGGTCGAAGGCCAGCGCACCGCCGGCGAGCATCTGGCCATCGGCTACTTCGCCCAGCACCAGGTCGATGGGCTCGACCTGACCTCGACTCCCTTCAATCATGTGCTGCGTCTCTCGCCGGGGGCCGGGGATCTGGAGATCCGTACCTTCCTCGGCAGCTTCGGCTTCCATGGGGATGAAGTGTACGCTTCGGTGGAATCGTTCTCCGGTGGCGAGAAGGCACGCCTGGCGCTGTCGCTGATCGCGTGGCAGAAGCCCAATCTGCTGCTGCTGGATGAGCCGACCAACCACCTGGATCTCGACATGCGCGAGGCGCTCACCGATGCGCTGGCGACCTTCGAGGGCACCGTGATTCTGGTCTCCCACGACCGTCACCTGCTGCGCGCCTGCGTGGATGAATTCTGGTGCATCGCCGATGGCCGCGTGACGCCCTTCGATGGCGATCTCGACGACTATCGTGCCTGGCTCAAGGCGCGGGTCGAGGGCGAGCGGCGTGAGGCGCGCGCCCAGAAGGATGCCGAGGCTGGCAGCGAGGGCACGCGCACGCCGGACCGCAAGGAAGCGCGTCGTCAGGCCGCCGAGCTGCGCGAGAAGCTGCGCCCGCTCAAGAAGCTCAGCGACAAGGCCGAGCAGAAGATGAGCAAGGCGCAGGGGGAGCTGGACAAGGTCGAGGAAGCGCTGGGCGATGCCACGCTCTATGAGGCGGACCGCAAGAGCGAACTGACCCGGCTGCTGGCCAGTCAGGGCGAGATCAAGGGACGTCTCGAAGACGCCGAAGCCGAATGGTTCGAGGCGCAGGAAGCGCTGGAAGAGATGGAAGCCCAGCTCAAGGCGGCGGACTGAGGCATGCGGCTGGATCGCTGGCTGACGCGCCAGCCGCAGCTCAATCGCCGCCTGGCGTTGCATGCGCTGGCGGCGGGGCGTGTGCGGATCAATGGCCAGACGGTCCGCGATCCGCTGCACGAGGTCGGTCCCTTCGATGCCATCGCGCTGACAGCCGATACGCTGGCGGACAATGACGCGACGCCAGGCGAGATACGCCTGCAGGCGCCACGTCGTCCACGCCATGTGCTGCTCAACAAGCCTGCCGGGGTCGTGACGGCCTGTCATGACCCGGAACATCCCACCGTCATCGATGTGCTGCGTGATTCGCTTGAATCACGTGGAGAGGATGACGGCTGGCTCGAGGAAATCCATCACGTCGGACGACTGGATCGTGCCACGACCGGTGCCTTGCTGCTGACCAACGACGGTGATGTCTCGTCACGCATCAGTGATGCCGGACTGGATGGGCCCGCCAAGCGCTACCGCATGGGATTGGAGCAACCGCTGTCGGAGGCGGCGCAGGCCGAGGCGATCTCGCGGGTGGCGCAGGGCGTCCTGCTCGCCAATGACGCTCGGCCGACGCTGCCCGCGCGGCTCGAGTTTCTGGCCGCGGACGAGGCGCGCCTGACGCTGCACGAAGGGCGCCACCATCACGTCAAGCGACTGTGGCGCACTCTGGGCAATCGCGTGGTGTGGCTGCACCGCGAGTCGGTGGCGGGGCTGAGTGTCGCCGGGCTCGCGGTGGGGGACTGGCGGGAGCTGACGCGTGACGAGTGCCTGCGGCTCGGCGCGGCGCTGGCACATGAGTGAGGCCGCTGCCTCAGCGGCCGCTGGCCTGGCTCGGCAGACCCTCATCCTCCTCTTCGCTCTCCGTCGGGGGGACATCCGGGGCTGACAGGCTGATCAGCTCACCCCGCGAGTTGCGGGTGAAGTTGCGGACGATGACCCCGATGTTGCGCGGCAGGGGATCGAACTGCTCGCAGCGGTTCAGCACCTCATGCATGTCCCCATAGCCGCTGCGACGACGTGAATCGATGGTCGCACGCGAGAAATCGATATCCTTGAGTGAGGTCTCGTCGGGGCGGGCCGCCGCCAGCAGACGCACGACATTGATGGACGGTTGCTGGGTCATGGCCAGGATGTCGTGTATTTCCTGAGACTGGCGCAGGTCTTCCGGCAGCAGGTCGGCCAGGTGCTCCAGGCCCATGCGCAGTGCCTGATTCTCTTCCATCAGATGCAGATGCTCACCGGCGCGGCTGGAGTACTGGATGTCCTTTTCGCGTAGCTGGGCTTCCTGCAAGGTTTCCGGCACCTTCCCGTAGGCGCTCCACAGGTCGATGACGTAGCAGTTGACGATCGTCTCGCTGTGCGCGCGCTCCGACAGCACCCAGCTGATCGGCGTGTTGGAGTAGAGGCCGCCATCCCAGTAGGCCTGACCGTCGATCCACACCGGCGGGAATGCCGGCGGCAGGGCACCACTGGCCAGTATGTGGCGGTGATCCAGCGCCTCTTGTGACGAATCGAAGTAACGCAATGCGCCGCTGCCGATATTGACCGCCCCGACCGATAGCCGCACGTTCTCCGGGTGACGGGCGTCGAGGCGCTCGAAGTCCACCAGGCGATTGAGGGTGTCTCCCAGCGGTTCGGTGTCGTAGAGACTGGGCGGTTCGCCGAAGAAGCTCTGCCAGATGGGAACTGTCCACAGGGAGCGCGGACGGAAGAAGCCCGGGATACCCCACAGCATGGCGGAGGAGCGCGCGACGCTGCGCTCCCAGGGGTGGAAGGCCGGCCCGAGGCTGTTGGCCGGTTGCGCGATGCCATACCAGAACGCTTCGAGGGCCTTGAGGCGCTCGCCATCCGGATTGCCCGCAATCAGTGCGCCATTGATGGCACCGACCGAGGTCCCGACGACCCAATCGGGCTGGATGCCGGCCTCTGCCAGTGCCTCGAACACGCCGATCTGGTAGGCGCCAAGGGCACCGCCGCCTTGCAGGACCAGAATATTGAGCGCGTCAGCGCAGAAGTCGCAGGATGTATCACGCATGAAACCTTCTCCTTTCCGGTAGCGCCACGCTGATGGCCTGCACGGCCTCGGCTACCTGATTGGCAGGTGATCGGCTTGTGGCAATGAAAGCGAACACGAATTGTGCAGTGCAGCATAGCAGCTGTCAGCATAGCACGCTCCTGTGGCTCCTGTGGCTCCTGTGGCTCCTGTGGCTCGTGCATGGGCGGCCTGTGCGCGTGGCCTGACGGGTGATTCACGTACACCAGGGGGTCAGCCAGTGGTCCGCGATCACCAGCAGCAGGGCGTAGCGGCCGCCCTTGGCGACCAGGATCAACAGCACGCTCTTCCACCAGGGCAGGCGGAAGACGCCTGCCAGCACCGTCAAGGGGTCACCGATCACGGGTGCCCAGCTGAGCAGCAGGCTCCAGGCACCGATGCGGCGATACCACAGCGTGCCGCGCGCCAGCGCTCGCCGCGAGACCGGGAACCAGCGACGAGTCCGCAGGCGCCGTGCACCGCGTCCCAGGGCGACATTGATCAGGCTGCCCAGCGTGTTGCCAAGCGTTGCGGCAAGCCATAGCGCCCATGGGGCGACCCCCTCGCACCACAGCCCCGCCAATGCGGCTTCCGACCCGCCCGGCAGCAGCGTGGCGCTGGCCAGTGCTATCAGGCCCAGCGACAGCAGGGCGACCACGTCATCCATGCCGCGATTTTCCTGATCCGCAGGGGCCGAGCCGAGGGTGAGGCAGCTGGGTGGCTTTCTTCCCCTCGCCGCTCGGGTATGCTGTTGGCAAATTCATGTCATTTTCCGGGAGTCTCGTGCATGCATATTCCGTGCGTCCTGACGATTGCCGGCTCAGACCCATCGGGCGGGGCCGGCATTCAGGCGGATCTCAAGACATTCTCCGCGCTGGGGGCGTATGGAGCCAGCGTGATCACGGCACTGACCGCCCAGAATACCTGTGGCGTGCGCAGCGTCGAGCCGGTGTCGTGCGCCTTCATCGGAGCACAGCTGGATGCCGTGCTGGATGATCTCGATATCATCGCCATCAAGATCGGCATGGTCGCGGACCCGGCTGTCGTGGAGCTGCTGGCGGACAGGCTCCGTCAGCGTCGCCCGCGCTGGATCGTGCTCGACCCGGTGCTGGTGGCCAAGAGCGGCGATGCGCTGGTCAATGACGCGGCCATCCAGGCGGTGGCAGAGCATCTGGTGCCATTGGCGGACATCATCACGCCCAACCTGCATGAAGCGGCGGTGCTGCTGGGCGAGCGTCGTCTGATCGGGCGGGAGGACATGCCTCAGGTCGCGCGTGAGTTGCGCGCACGCGGTGCCAATGCTGTCCTGATCAAGGGGGGCGCACTGGAGGGCCAGGCCTGCGATGACCTGCTGGTCAGTGATGCCGGTGAGCAATGGCTGTGCGCGCCACGGATCGAGACCGACAACCTGCACGGCACCGGCTGCTCGATGTCCTCGGCGATCACGGCGCGCCTGGCGCAGGGGCTGTCACTGACGAGAGCCGTGGAGGAATCGCGGGAATGGCTGCTGGGGGCGCTGCGTGCCTCGGATCAGCTGAATGTCGGCAAGGGGCGTGGCCCCGTGCACCACTTTCACGCACTCTGGTGAGACCGTGCGTCGCGAGAGCCTGAGCTGACCCCTCGCGCGTGAGAGGAACGCCTCCCTGTCACTTCCTTGAAGAGTCGATGCCATGTCCCGCTCCCGGATTTGCCTGCCCTTGCCAAGGGCTTTCTCGTCTCGATGGTTGCGCACCAGCCTGATGGCTGGAGGGCTTGCCATGCTTCCCTCCTGGGCGTTTGCCGCCGAGATACAGGGAGTGACCTTCGCGGATCAGGCCGAGACGCAAGGCGGCCAGCCGCTTGAGCTGATCGGTACCGGGCTGTTTACCTATCTGGTATGGGACGCCTACGTCGGTGGCTATTATCAGGATGCCCGGCGGCCGCGGCCTGCACCACTCAGCGATGTCTCGCGACGTCTGGTGCTGGAGTATTTCCATGCCATCGAGGCGGCTGACTTCGCCAAGGCGACCACCAGGGGCGTGCGCCAGAATCTTTCCGAAGCGAATTTCGCGGCGATCGAGGCGGAGCTGTCGCGCTTCAATGCAGCCTATCGGGACGTGTCGCCGGGAGATCGCTATGCGCTGGAATGGCAGGCAGAGGAGGGTGGCAAGGGACGGCTGACGCTGGCGCTCAACGATACCTTGCTCTTCGAGAGCGCTTCGCTGGCATTGGCCAACGGGGTGTTCGCGATCTGGCTTGGCGACTCCCCCGCGCGCGACGACTTTCGTTCACAACTGCTGGGGCGTTAGCCGTCAGCCTCTGAACTTCCGGGCGACTCGCGCCCATGGCGAGCCCTGCCTCATCAAGACGCCCCTGCCGGTTACCCGGCAGGGGCGTCTTGTCATCTGACACGGCCATCGTTGTCGTCAGGAAGGTCTCCCGCGGCAACTCGCTGACCAATGCTGCGGCTTACTTGGCTTCTGCCGCCTTGATGTCGGCCTGCAGCGTGTCGAGGATCTTGCTGCCGCGCTCGCCGGCCTGTTCCCGGAAGACCTCCCAGCCTTTCTCGCCGACCGGACGGAAGGCTTCACGCTGCTCGTCGTTCAGCGTGATGATCTTGATGTCGCTGTCCTGCTTGATCTTCTCGAGACGGTCCGCGTTGTACTCCTCCTGCTTCTCGAAGATATACGGGCGCATCTCGTTGGTGACCTTGTCGAGCATCTGCTGCTGCTCGTCATCCAGACCGGAATAGAAATCGCTGGAGGCCACCAGCGTGGTGATGAACTGCGCCTGCTTGGCCTGGATCATGTAGTCCTGAACTTCATAGAAGCTCATTTCCTGAATGGCGAACACCGGGTTCACCTGGCCGTCTATCTGCCCCAGCTGCAGGCCGGAATAGACTTCCGAATACGGCAGCGGCGTCGGGTTGGCGCCATAGGCGCGATAGCTCTCCACCAGAATCGGTGACGTCATGGTGCGAATCTTGAAGCCTTTCATGTCCTCAGGCGTCTCGATGTCACGATTGCCGGTCCAGACCATCCAGCCTTCCGGAATCACGCCCAGCAGCTGAAGGTTCTGCTCGGTGTAGGCCTCGGACAGCATGTCGATGGCCTTGGAGTTGCCGAGCACCTCTTCATTGACGGCGTTGTCGTCGGAGAACAGGAAGTGCAGCGTGAAGACGCCTGATTCAGGAATCACCGAGGCCAGGTGACCCGGTGACGCAAAGGTCAGCTGGATGGCATCGCTCTGCACCAGTTCGGTGAGCTGTGAGGAGGTACCCAGCGCGCCGTAGGGGTAGATCTCGACATCGATGTCACCGCCGGAGGCCTCTTCGATGCGTTTCTTGAATTCCTGAGCGTAGGCATCCTGCACGCTGCCGGAGACTTCCTCCAGCGCGAAACGCCAGGTGTCAGCCTGTACGCCCGCGGAGGCCAGTGCCGCCATGCCGAGGCCGGCCGTGAGGGCGCCTCCCTTGAGGAGCGCGGCAAGACGAGAAAGGTGAACAGGAGTTCTGGGCGTCTCGCGATTCTGCTCGGGTGACGGGTTCCATTGCATCGTCATCTTGTTCTCCTTGTGTGATTTCCATCAGCGCCGGGTGGTATGGGGCGAACCCGGCGTGCAACTTGCATCATTTAGATAATATTGCCATTCTTAATATAATAAAAAAATTACCAAATCGGATAGTATGATTAGAATTTATTATGAATAGGCTGAGCCTGTCCGCATGAGATTCTGGTACTCGATGACCCCTGCTCCGGGTCGGTGGCATGCCCTGCCAGATGGCTCGGTAGAGGCAGGCTGCGTGCTGGTCCACAGTGTCGCTAATAAAGGATGCCGTCAATAAAGCTAGATCATGACTCACCAAAGTGAAAATCACGGCGGTGTCTCGGAAAACTTCAATGGATCGTACTGGCAAATGCAGACGGCGTGGCGCAAATCGCTGTGCGTGCGTCGCCTGATAGAAAGCCTGCCTGGCAGGAAGCCACATCAACAGGAAGCCGCTTCATGAATTCGCCCCCCTCCAAGTCTCCCCCCGCTGATGAGACCCGGCCCACCCCGGCCGAGGCACAAGGCGCTCAGGATCCTCTCGCACATCTGCCTGCACCGCTGCGCCGCCTGGCGGCGATATTCGAACGCGGTGATCAGGGCCTGGCACACGTCGAACGCTGGCTGATCGCGCTGTGCGTGCTGGGCATGGCGACGGCCAGCATCGCCAATGTGATCGGGCGCAACGTCTTCAACTACAGCCTGCCGTTCACCGAAGAGCTGATGCAGATCCTGCAGCTGTGGCTGACCTTTCTCGGCATCAGCTACGGCGCGCGCGCCGGACGCCATATCCGCGTGACGGCACTGCTGGACTTCATGCCGCCGTGGTTGCGCAAGGTGCTGTTGATCGCCGGCCAGATCATCACCTGTGCGCTGCTGGCCTACCTGTCCTGGCTGGCGGTGGATTATCTGCAGAGCCTGGCCAGGTCAGGGCGTGTCACGCCGTCGTTGCGCTGGTCGCTGTCGGCACTCTATGCCGTGGTCCCGCTGGGGCTGGCGCTGGGCGCCCTCCAGTATCTGATGGCGATTCTGCGCAATCTGCTGGCACAAGGTGCCTGGCTGTCGTGGCGTACGGCGGAGATAGACGAGAACGAGGAAGTCGACGGCAGCGGTGCGCTCTAGCACGTCTCTTCCACTTCGGATGCGAGCCTGTAGCGCGGGAGTGAAGGCAAGAGATGCCTTGGCTGATGCGTGTTGCAGGGCTCGTGATTGATCACGCTACATTGACCCAGGGACGGAAGCTGCGATGTGGATTCTGCTCGTGATGGTGGGGCTGCTGTTGCTTGGGGTACCCATGATGGTGCCATTGAGTGTCGGCACCTTCTTCTTGTTGTTCAGCGATTTCCCTTTTCTCAAGCCAGAGCTGGTGATCCAGCAGATGATCGGTGGCCTGCAGCCAGTGGTACTGACGGCGGTCCCCATGTTCATTCTGGCGGCCGATATCATGCTCAAGGGCTCCACCGCCCAGCGTCTGCTGGATGTGGTCGAGCGTTTCGTCGGCCACTGGCGTGGCGGTCTGCCGGTGACCACCGCGCTGGGCTGTACCCTGTTCGGCGCGGTGTCCGGCTCCACCCAGGCCACGGTGGTCGCGATGGGGCGCCCGCTGCGCCCGCGGCTGCTGGAAGCCGGTTACAGTGACAAGTTCACCATCGCGTTGATCATCAATGCCTCTGACATCGCGCTGCTGATTCCGCCGTCCATCGGCATGATCATCTACGGTGTCGCGACCGGTACCTCGGTGGGGGATCTGTTCATCGCCGGTATCGGTCCGGGGCTGATGATCCTGGTGCTGTTCTCGCTCTACTGCATGTGGAAGTCGTGGAAGCTGGGCATCGCGCCGCAGCCCAAGGCGGACTGGCCTGCGCGCCTCAAGGCATTGAAGCGCGCCAGTCTGCCCGCCGGCTTCCCGGTGATCATCATCGGCGGCATCTACTCGGGAATGTTCTCGCCGACGGAGGCCGCCACGGTCTCGGTGATCTATGCGCTGATTCTCGAGATGCTCATCTACCGTGGCGTCACGCTCAAGGACCTGCCCGGCGTGGCCTTCTCCACCGGTCTGATCACCGCGGTGGTATTCATTCTGGTGGCGGCGGGCGCCGGCTTCTCGTGGATGATCTCGTTCGCCAAGATCCCGGATGCCATTCTCGGCGGGTACATCCCGTACCTGTCAGAACACGCCCTGGCGCTGCTGGCGGTGATCGCGGTGGCCTATTTCGTCGGTTGCATGTTCGTCGATCCCATCGTGGTGATCCTGATTCTGGCGCCGGTATTTGCCCCGGCCGTCGATGCCGCCGGACTGGACCCGGTGCTGGTCGGTACCCTCGTCACCCTGCAGGCGGCGATCGGTTCGGCGACGCCACCCTTCGGCTGCGACATCTTCACGGCGGTGGCGGTGTTCCGGAAGCCTTACATGGAGGTCATCCGTGGCACGCCACCCTTCATTGTCCTGCTGTTGCTGGCGACGGTGCTGCTGATGCTGTTCCCGCAGATCGCGCTCTTCCTGCCCGGCCTGGCCAGCTAGCCACCGATACGGCTCGTTGGACATGCGCATCACGAACGCCCCGCAGACTCGGTCTGCGGGGCGTTCGCGTCTGGTATGCTCCTGCTCATCATCATTCATCTCTTGAAGGAGCAAGTGGCATGCGAGCATTGATCCAGCGCGTCACCCAGGCACAGGTCGTGGTGGAGAACGAGACGGTCGGCGCCATCGCGGGCGGTCTGCTGGTGCTGGTGGGGGTCGAGAAGGGCGATGATGAGGCGCGCGCCGACAAGCTGCTGCACAAGCTGCTGCACTACCGTGTCTTTGGCGACGAGAACGACAAGATGAATCTCAACGTCCAGCAGGCGGGTGGCAGTCTGCTGCTGGTCTCGCAGTTCACGCTGGCGGCGGACACCGGCAGTGGCATGCGTCCCAGTTTCTCCTCGGCAGCGCCGCCGGCGGAAGGCGAGCGGCTGTTCGCGTATCTGGTCGACAAGGCGCGTGAACGCGGGGAGGAGCTTGGCGTGGGAATCGAGACCGGACGCTTCGGGGCCAACATGCAGGTCTCGCTGCTCAATGACGGGCCGGTGACCTTTCTGCTCGAGAGCTGATCGCGTAGACCCAAAAAAGCCGCTCCCGAGGGAGCGGCTGCAAGCATTGGATGACAGGCCTGCGCCGTCTCTCGCGGGAGAGCGGCGCAGGTAAAGCTGGGACTCGTTACTGAATGCCTTCTGGATTACGGGCGTTCAGGAAGGCCTGTTCGGAGACTTCGTGCCACTTCTCGACCTTGCCTTCGAAGGTGGTGTAGGACTCGTAGATGCGGCCTGCCAGCTCATTGGAGTCGCCAAGCTTCTTGACCACTTCGCCTGACAGTTCGCGTGCCTTGTCGAGCACGTCCTGCGGGTAGCGACGCAGCTCGACCTTGTGCTCGTTGAGCAGTGTCTCGAGGGCATCGTTGTTGCGCGCGGTGTACTCGTCGAGCATGTCCTGGTTCACGTCACGTACCGCGGAGCGCAGGATGGCCTGCAGGTCCTTGGGCAACTCGGCCATGGCGTCGTCATTGACGATGGCCTCGAAGGTGACGGTCGGCTCGTGCCAGCCCGGATAGTAGTAGTACTTGGCGGCCTGATAGAGACCGAAGGCCAGGTCGTTGTACGGCCCGATCCATTCGGTGGCATCGATGGCGCCGGACTGCAGCGAGGTGAAGATCTCGCCGCCCGGCATGCTGACGGTCGCCACGCCCATCTGCTGCATGACATCGCCACCCAGCCCCGGCATGCGCATCTTCAGGCCGTCGAGATCGGCAACCGAGTTGATCTCCTTGTTGAACCAGCCGCCCATCTGCACGCCCGAGGCACCACCGGCCATGACTTCGACACCGAACTTGTCATAGACCTCGTTCCAGAGCTCCAGCCCCCCGCCGTAATGCAGCCAGGCGTTCATTTCCTGTGCGGTCATGCCGAAGGGGACGGCGGCGAAGAACTGGGCTTCCGGCGCCTTGCCTTTCCAGTAGTAGGAGGCCGAGTGGCCGATCTGCGCCGTACCGGAAGAGACGGTATCGAGCACCTCGAAGCCCGGCACCAGCTGTCCGGCGCCGTAGACCTTGATCTTGAGGCGTCCATCAGACATCTCATCGACGAGGCGCGCGAGGCGCTCGGGACCCTGGCCTACGCCCGGGAAGTTCTTCGGCCACGAGGTGACCATCTTCCAGGTGTAGGTATCCGCGGCATTGGCGATGGCCGGCAGGGTGCCCATGGCGGTCATGGTGCCGACGGCGATGCCGAAGGCGAGTTTGTTGAGTTGCATGGCATGCTCCTTGAAGTGCCCGATTGTTGTTGTGCACCGGTCAGGGACTGGCGCTGGGCAAGAGGTGGGCCGCGAACGGCTCCCGTGCATCTGCATGAGCCGTCTGGCGGCTCTCCCATCAGCTGGCGGGGCGAGCCCCGCCAATTCAGTTGCTGCTCTGTATTTGTTCTGTCCGTGTTCTGTTCTTGTACTGTCTCGTCAGTCGTGGCCTAGAACTGGGCCGGCAGCCAGGTGGCCAGGCCCGGGAAGGCTGCCAGTGCCCCCAGCATGCACAGCTGGATCAGGATGAACGGAATGACGCCCTTGTAGATCTGCTTGGTGCTGACTTCCTTGGGCGCGACGCCGCGCAGATAGAACAGCGCGAAACCGAAGGGCGGCGTCAGGAAGGAGGTCTGCAGGTTGATGGCGATCATGATGCCCAGCCAGATCGGGTCGAGGCCCATGGCCAGCAGCACCGGGCCGACGATCGGCACCACCACGAAGGTGATCTCGATGAAGTCGAGGATGAACCCGAGCAGGAAGATCACCAGCATCACCACCAGGGTGGCACCGATGACGCCACCGGGCATGTTCTCGAAGATCTCGGTGACGACCTCTTCGCCGCCGAAACCACGGAACACCAGCGAGAACAGCGCCGCACCGATCAGGATCAGGAAGACCATCGTGGTGACGTTGGTGGTGGAGCGCACGACTTCCGTCAGCGTCTTGAAGCTCAGCTTGCGGTTGGCGACGGCCAGCATCAGCGCGCCGAAGGCACCTACGGCAGAGGCTTCTGTCGGCGTGGCCAGTCCGCCGAGAATCGAGCCCAGCACGCAGACGATCAGCACGATCGGCGGCACCAGTCCCTTGAGGAGCAGCCAGCCGATGCCACCGGTGTGGCCCAGCTCCTTCATCAGCGCGTCACGGTCCACGGCCGGCGCCTTCTCGGGCTTGAGCCAGGCGATGATGGCGATGTAGACGATATAGGCGACCACCAGAATCAGGCCCGGCACCAGGGCGCCGATGAACAGGTCGCCCACCGAGACGGTCTTCGGGCTCCAGATGCCCATCGACAATTGCGCCTGCTGATAGGCGGAAGACAGCACGTCGCCCAGCAGAACGAGTGCGATGGACGGCGGAATGATCTGTCCCAGGGTGCCGGTGGCACAGATGGCGCCAGTGGCGAGCGACGGGTCATAGCCACGCTTGAGCATGGTGGGCAGTGACAGCAGGCCCATGGTCACGACGGTCGCGCCGACGATACCGGTGGAGGCCGCCAGCAACATGCCGACGATGGTCACGGAGATGCCCAGGCCGCCACGCAGTGAGCCGAACATCAATGCCATGGCGTCGAGCAGCGTCTCGGCGACCTTCGACTTTTCCAGCAGCACGCCCATCAACACGAACAATGGCACGGCCAGCAACGTCTGATTGGTCATGGTGCCGTAGAGGCGATTGGGCATCGCCGACAGGAAGCTGGCATCGAATACGCCCTGGGTAATGCCCAGCGCGTCCAGCCCCATGCCGAGCCCGGCGAAGGCCAGCGCGGTACCGGCAAGCGACAGCGCCACCGGATAGCCCAGCATGAGAACGACACAGATACACACGAACAGCAGCAGCGGCATGATCTCGAGCATTACACCAGCTCCTCATCGTGATCAGGGGTGTCATCGCTCGCATGCGGCGACGGCAGCCGCCCGCACAGGAACAGGAGGTGGCGACCTGCTTCAGCGACACCTTGCAGCATCATCAGGATGGCGACCGCGGGGATCAGGCTCTTGAGCAGATAGACGCCAGGCAGGCCACCGGATTCGGGGGAGGCTTCCTTGATGCTCCATGAGTCGCCGACATAACCCAGGCTCGAGAGCAGGATGAAGATCATCACCGGGAACAGCAGGAACAGGGTGCCGCCGAGGTCGATCCACGACTTCCCGCGATGGGACATGCGCTGGTAGAAGATATCCACGCGGACATGGTTGTCATGCTTGAGCGTGTAGCTGGCGGCGAGCAGGAAGACGGTCGCGTGCATGTACATCACGGATTCCTGCATCGGAATGCTGTTGATGTTGAAGGCGTAGCGCAGCATCACGATGGCGAATTCGACCAGCATCATGATGACGACCAGCCAGGACACGCAGCGTCCCAGCCCTTCGGTCATGCGGTCGAGCCCTGTGAGCCAGCCGGGGGTAGAGGCAGTGGCAGACATGGAATCCCCTTGGCCTGCGGGTAGCAGGTGATATTTGTTGGCGTTGTTGTTGCCGAGTCTGGCGTTGCGTGTGCCGTCATCGTAGTCGGGGCGATCTCGTGTGCACGCTGACGATCGTCACATCAGTTCAGGCTTTGCTCATGTTGTAGCTTTGATGAGACGTCGGCAATCCGGCAATCGTCGTTTCAGACAACGCTATTCCACGCTGGTGGATGGCAGATACCAGTGAGGCCATGCAGGCTCTCGGCAGTCATCAGCGTTGCTTTCACGATTAATCCACGCCCTCGGACAGGCCAAGAGTAGCGAGTGGCTGGCCAGTGACAAATGGATCATTGGTCTGACAGGCGAGATATATCTTTCGATTCAGTCACTTGGATTGAAAAATCCATACAGGACGGGAACGGGAAGGTGGCAATCAAGGTGACGGACAGGCGGGTCCCGGCGGATATCGAGGGTGATATCCAGGCACCCGTGAGAGGACTGAGAATTGAGGTGAGGGCGTGTCAGGCCAGACCAAGCGCCTTCTGACAGGCCACGGGGAGGTGCACTTCCACCGCAAGAGGCAGATGGTCGGAGAAGAGGTGGGACAAGGTGCTGGGGTGCTCGATGTGCAGGGTGGAGGAGGCCAGAATATGGTCCAGACCCCGTCGTGGCTGCCAGGCAGGATAGCTGTTGATCGCCTTGCTGGGCCGCGAGTCGAGCGCCTCGCAGAATCCCTTGTGCTGGCGCAGTTGAGCCAAGGTGCAGTTCAGGTCGCCCATCACGATGACGTGCTTGAGCGGTGCGATCAGCTCTCCGAGATAATCGAGCTGCTTGCGCTGGATTCGCGCGCCAAGTGCCAGATGCGTGACGAAGACATGCAGCGCATGCTCCCCCTCGCCGAAGCGAGCATGGATGGCGCCGCGCCCCGGCAGGGTGCCGGGCAGGCTGTGCTCTTCGAGATGGCTGATCGGCAGGCGCGACAACAGGCCGTTGCTGTGCTGTGCCAGCCGGCCGAGGTTGCGATTGAGCTGCTGATAGCGATGCGGGAAGTGAGCCGTCTCGGCCAGCGCGTCCACCTGATTGACGTTGCCGGAGCGGAAGCTGCCGCCGTCGACCTCCTGCAGCCCGACGATGTCGTAAGGCGTGATGGCCCCGGCAATCAGTTCCAGGCGGCGGTGGCGCTTGGGATGTGGCAGCAGATGTTGCCAACCGCGGGTGACATAGTGATGCCACGCCGCGGTATGGATACCGACCTGCATGTTGAAGGTCAGCAGACGCAGCGGCGAACCCGACAATCCATGCCCGGTATCATCCGCTGCGTCGGCGGCCACTGGGGAGTCGTCAGCGGCCTCTGCCATCAGGCGGCGTCCTTGTCGCCAGCCTTCTCTTCACGCACCTGCTCGACCAGCTCATCGGT
This sequence comes from Cobetia sp. MMG027, assembly GCF_027947415.1. Classification (NCBI taxonomy): domain Bacteria; kingdom Pseudomonadati; phylum Pseudomonadota; class Gammaproteobacteria; order Oceanospirillales; family Halomonadaceae; genus Cobetia; species Cobetia sp. MMG027. The sequence continues at coordinate 82,531 of NZ_JAQJIO010000006.1, read as the reverse complement.
GATCTTGAGCATGTTCTTGAGCGAGCCAGCCGTGCTCGGAGAGACGACATAGCGACCGTCGACGATCAGTGCGGGGACACCCATGATCTTGTAGGCGCGCATCTGTGCGTGTGCCTGATTGACCTGGCTCTTCACGCCGAAGGAGGTCAGGGACTTCTCGGCGTCTTCTTCGCTGACACCGTAGTCGCTGTAGAAGGCGGCGATGTCTTCCGGGTCGGTGAGGCGCTGGTGGTCCTTGTGGATGGCATCGAAGAAGGCCTTGTGGGTCTGATCGAGAATGCCCAGATCCTTGGCGGCATAGAAGGCATAGGCGTGCTTGACCCAGTCCTGCCCCATGGTGGCCGGCAGACGATGGAAGGTCACGTCACCGGGCAGTTCATCGACCCACGGTTCGAGGCTGGATTCCAGTGCGTAGCAGTGCGGGCAGCCATACCAGAATGCCTCGACCACTTCGACGTTGCCGGCCGGTGCATCGGTCTTCACCGGTTCGTCGAGTACCTGATAGTCCTTGCCAGCTTCAGCGGCGAACACGCTTGCTGACAGGCCAAGGCCCGCCACCAGAGTCAGTAGGGGTTTCCACTTCATGGAACATCTCCATCGGGTTGAGGCATGCCCGGGCATGAGACCCGGCAACATTAGTGATGCATCGAGTATGCGTGTCAGCCACCACCGCTGTCGAGACTGCCGGGCGGGACACGGCGGATCACTGTCTGGCCAGCCTAGCGTGACAAGGTTGACCGCTGGATGAACGCCGTTCGACCACGTTGCCGTGCAGAGCACGCCACGCCGTGCCGGAGCCGGTCGCCATCGCAAATGTCATACGTGACATCAGCCTGACTGGATGCCTCAGCGCAGGCCGTGAAGATACTCGGCGACCTGCTGCATGTCGCTGTCGCTCATGCGTGCGGCGATGCTGCTCATGATGTCATTGGGGTCGTTGTCACGCGTGCCGTCACGAAAGGCTGTCAGCGAGGTGATGGTGTAGGCGGGGAATTGCCCAGCCAGCGCAGGATAGCCTGCTGAATCAATCCCCTCGCCGCGAGGGCCGTGGCAGGCGGTACAGGCCGCGATACCTCGCTCAAGCGAGCCGGCCCGGTACAGCACCTCACCTGCTTTCGCGGCGTCGGGCTCTGCCTGGCCGCGGTTGGCGGGCTGCTCGGCATAATAGGCCGCGATATCGGCAATGTCCTGATCGCTCAGGGTGTCGGTGAGGCCTGCCATCTGGGGAACCGCGCGACGACCCTCGCGGATATCCGTGATCTGCTTGCGCAGATAATGGGCCTGCTGTCCGGCGAGGTGCGGGAAGGCGGAGGCTGGGGACACGCCCTGCGCGCCATGGCAGGCAGCACAGACGGCTGCCTTGGCCTGGCCGGCGCTGGCATCCGCGGTGATCTCGTCTGCGCCAGCGCTGGGCGAGAGGCCGAGCGTCAGCAGGGCGCTCAAGGTGGCGAAAATCGTCGTGGCAAGTACGCCCCAGCTCGAGCTCTGCGGCCCTTCACGGTGCTGCGGTGATCTCATCAGCTTGTTCATGTCACTGGTCCCTGTTTGCGCAAATCCCGCAGTGGAGTCATCCCGGCGCTGGTGGCAAGCATCACCCGAGGAGAAGTACGTCAGACGCCTCGCAGCCCGTGAGAGCTGGGTGGTACACTAGCGCATCATGAGCGTGATGCTTGTCATTTCGGCAGTATAGCGAATCCCCTTCAGGGCGCGTTAATGTGCCTGCCGCCTGCCTGTCGAGCTGACAGCGCCAGTGGTGCTCTATTCCGTTTCACCGGCCGTTTCTTCTGCTCTCACGTGATGTCGCGCGGGCGAGACGTCCGCCATCAACAGGTATTCAGATTCTCATGGCCGAGTCAGCCACTCCGTCCCCCAAGCTTCACTATCGTCAGGCACGCTTCTTGATCAGCGCCGCCACCCTGGCCCAATGCCCGACGGATGTCGGCGCCGAGGTGGCCTTTGCCGGTCGCTCCAACGCCGGAAAGTCGAGCGCCATCAATGCCCTGACGTCCCAGAAGGCGTTGGCGCGTACCTCCAAGACGCCTGGCCGCACTCAGCTGATCAACTACTTCACCATCGGTGAAACGGGCCGTCATCTGGTGGATCTGCCCGGCTATGGCTATGCCAAGGTGCCGGACAAGGTGAAGCGTGAGTGGCAGTCCCATCTGTCCAACTACCTGCGCAACCGCCAGTCGCTGCGCGGCCTGGTGCTGCTGATGGATGTGCGTCACCCGCTGTCCGAATTCGACCAGATGATGCTGGGCTGGGCCGATGAGGCACAGATGCCGGTGCATATCCTGCTGACCAAGGCGGACAAGCTGAAGCGTGGACCGGCAGCGGCGAGCCTCCAGAAGGTACGGCACGCCCTCAAGGAGTGGGAAGACCTCGTCACCGTGCAGCTGTTCTCGTCGCTCAAGTATTCGGGAGTCGAGCAGGTGCACGCCAAGCTCGATGAGTGGCTGGCGGACCCGGCGGTGATGGAAGGTGTCACGGAGGGTGAGGCCGATGAAGCCCCCCAGGACCCGTTCGACGACTGAGTCGTCCGTGTCATGACATGTGCTGCTGCACAAAAAGAGACGCCGGTCACCCTTGGGTGACCGGCGTCTCTTTTTATGGAGCATCCAGTTATGGGGCGTCCAGATCTCTGCCCTGGCGGGGTCGGTCACTTGTAACTGATTGCCTGTCACCGTTCATCGTCTCTCACATGAACAGGCTGGGAGTGGCGTTTTGCGACAGCAATCTCTGAGGGACCTGCGGCATCGCAGCCTGACTTGCCCGCACCTCGAAACGTGTCAGGTGGCCACCCTGGGAGCTGTCGGCAGGGGCATTCATGCTGCGTGCCCGCGGATCACCGCCCGACATGTCGATGATCGCCGCCGGTACCGAGGTCACGCCTCGCGTGGCGTTTTCCATGCTGGTTCGCGCACTGTAGACCGCCAGTACGATCAGCATGGCGCAGAGCACGACCTGTCCTGTGCCGATCAACACTCCCTGCCAGGCACTGGCATGCGGCAGGGCCAGCGGACCGGGGTCCTGCTGGAATCTCTCGATGATGTCGGTGGCGTCGCGGGACTCGGCGTCGTCACTGATGGCGCGGGAATATTGCCAAGTCTGGCAGATGACACGCCGAGATGATGATTGAGTGCTCATGCTGTCCTCTCCAGTCGCGACGACATCGAACGTGAGTTCTCGGATGACCCTGGCAGGCCCGTGGAAGGCTGGGTCGTCAGGCACGAGAAACTTGTACAACAAATATGGTCTCTGCCATAAAGTTGTACAAGTTTTAATTTGTGTATCGCTTTTCTGGAACGTCAGTCAAGGTGACAGCAGGTAACCGACGGTCAGGTCTGGAAGGTCAGAAGCGCTGTCGTTTCATCGTGATGCATGCAGGTGCCGCAACAGTTCCGGAAGCTCCCGGACATGCGAGATGACATGGACTCCGGCGGGAACCGGCTCCGGCGCGCCACGCCCCTTCACGTCGATCCATGCCGCCTGCATGCCGAGACGTACTGCCGGCAGGGCATCTTCCTTCCATGAGTCGCCGACATGCAGCGTGGTGGAGGGGCGGCTGCCCAGACGTGCCATGGCGGCGAGGAAGGGGCGTGCATCCGGCTTGGGCGCCAGCCATTCGCCGGCGGCGATGCTGAACTCGAAATGATGGTCCAGCGCCAGGCGTGTCAGGTCGACATTGCCATTGGTGATGGCGCCGAGGCGGTAATGCCGGGCCAGTGAGTCGAGCAGCTCGCTGGCTTCCGGAAAGGGCTGCAATTCGTGGCGCAACGCCAGGAAGCGTTCGACGGCCGCATGTGACCAGTGATGGGCCTCCTTTTCGCCATGGCCGGCATCGCGCAGCATGATGCGCATGGCTTCACGGCGCAGCCAGGTGAAGTCACCACGCCGCAAGGGGTGTTCCAGCCCGAGTGCCATGCGGCGACGGGTATATTCCTCGAGGGGAAAATCAGTGGCATGACCGATCTCACCGTCCAGCCAGGCGTAGTGTTCCGTCTCGGCGCGCTCCATGATCGGGCGATTGGCCCACAGGGTGTCATCGAGATCGAAGGTCAATGCGGTCAGCGAAGGCGTCGTTGCGGGCATCACAGGGGATCATCCTTGAGCGGAACATCAGCAGGGGAGGCGGCGTCAATGTCAGCCGGCGTTGCCTCTTTTGGCCCACGCTGGCGACGTGCACGCGGGTGAGCCTGGTCGTAGGCGCTGGCCAGCTGTTGCCAGTCGAGTCGGGTATACACCTGGGTCGTGGAGAGATGGGCATGGCCCAGCAACTCCTGCACGGCGCGCAGATCGCCACTGGATTCCAGCAGATGGCTGGCGAAGGAGTGGCGGAGTCGGTGGGGGTGCAGGTGCTCCGGCAGGCCGCGTGTCTTCGCTTGCGTCACCAGACGAAGCTGCACGCCGCGTTGTCCCAGCCGCTGGCCTCGCTGGCCGACGAACAGGGCAGTCTCGTCAGCAGGCGCGAGTTGGCCACGCACCTTCAGCCAGGCATCCAGCGCCTGACGCGCCCGCGAGCCGATGGGCAGCTGGCGAGGCTTGTTGCCCTTGCCGCGCACGCGCAGGCGGCGTGTCTCCAGCATGTCGAGGTCGAGACTGACCAGTTCCGAGAGTCGCAGCCCCGAGCCGTAGAGCAGCTCCAGCATGGCCTGATCGCGGATCGCCAGTGGCGTGCCGTCGTGCGGGCAGTCGAGAAAGCGTGACAGGCTGTCGATGTCCACCGGACGAGGCAGGTGGTCCGGCAGGCGCGGTGTCTGTACCAGGCCCGCCGGGTTGTGCGCCAGAATGCCGTGATCGACCAGCCAGCCACAGAAACGACTGATCGCCGCGCGACGTCGGGCCAGTGAACGGGGGGCGAGCCCACGACTGCGCTCAGCGCCCAGGTAGCGGCGTAGCGTCGGCACATCCAGGGCCTGCCAGTCTGCAGGAGGCCGAGCGGTGGCGCTGGTGTCGGCATCCACCGTGGTCTCGGCCGGTGAGGGGCGCAACATGAAGTGGATCAGTGCCTCGAGATCGCGCTGATAGGCGCTCACGGTCGCCGCGCTGCTGTCCTGGGCAAGATGGGCGAGAAACTGCTGGCAAGGGCGGGTCAGCGCCTGGCGCCTCGCAGTGTCGAGGGAGTCATCCGGGAGGTCAGAGGCGCTCATCGCGCGGCCTGATCATCACGCGAGGCAGCGGAGTCTGAGGTGTGACTCGTCGCATGACGCCCGAGGCAGCGCGCCAGCACATCGCCGAGATATTCGGGGAAGAGAGTGTCGAGTCCGGCACGGAACTGCTCGGCCTCGGCACTGGCGACCACCAGATAGCCCAGGCATTCGCCACGGGTCAGGCGCACGATGACGGCGGAGCCGCGCGTGGCATCCGCCTGGCTGGCCTCGACCAGGTCGTGGCACTCCGCCCCCAGCGGCCAGCCATGGTCCGGCAGCAGGGCTTCCCAGCGCGTGCGTGGCATCGCCAGGCAACGGCTGGCGCGGCCTTCGAGCAGGCGCTCGAATTGCTCGGCACGCGCATCATCGAGCACCTGACGCGGTGGCTGGGTCGCGGGGCCGGCGCCGCGCTGCCACAGGCAGACGGCGGCGATGTCGAACAGCTCGCTGAGACGGGTTGCCAGAGTCTCCGCGAGGGCATCATCCGATTCGGCATCCATCAGATCCAGCACGATCTGACGCAGTCGCTGATAGCGGCTTTCATTGTCGCGGGCGGTATTGAGCAGCTCCTCGAGACGCGCCTCGGCCTGCTCGGTACGTCCGCGCAGGTCATGCACCAGCCGCTCCAGCAGCGAGACGCTGCCACCGCGTGCTTCGGGGTGTGGCACGCGCAGCTGCTGGAGCAACCCTTCCCGACCCTCGAAGAAATCCGGATGCGTGGCCAGCCACTCGGCGACCCGGTCCGGGTCCAGCGTGCGCGGGCGACGTGAGGCGGATGGCTCGGCCATATGGCTCTCCTTGCGAGGGTTGGCGACGGGACGCCGGCGCTTCGCGCAGGCGTCCCCTGTCAGCGGCGGCTTACAGGATGATGCGGCCTTCGAAGACGGTCTCGGCGGGGCCGGTCATGAAGACAGGGTGACCTTCGCCGCCCCATTCGATGCTCAGGGTGCCGCCAGGCAGCGTGACATCGACAGGACTGGCGAGCAGGCCACGACGAATGCCGGAAGCGACGGCTGCACAGGCACCGGTGCCACAGGCCAGCGTCTCGCCGACGCCACGCTCGAAGACGCGCAGGCGTGCTTCATGGGGCGAGACGACTTCCAGGAAGCCGGCATTGACGCGCCTGGGGAAGCGCGGATGCGCTTCGATCAGCGGACCGACCTCTCGTACTGGTGCCTCGTCGACGCTGTCGACCAGCAGCACCGCATGGGGGTTGCCCATCGAGACGACACCGATCTCCAGGGACTCGCCGCCGACCTCCAGCGCATGCACCGGCAGATCCGTCTCGGCCTCGAAGGGCAGCGCGGCGGGGGCGAAGCGCGGAGCACCCATGTCGACGCGGACTCGCCCGTCATCGGCCACCACCAGTGTCAGCGGGCCACCGGCGGTCTCGACGCGGATCTCGCGCTTGGTGGTCAGGCGCTGATTGAGCACGAAGCGCGCAAAGCAGCGGGCCCCGTTGCCGCAGTTCTCGACCTCGCTGCCATCGGCATTGTAGATGCGATAGCGGAAGTCCATGTCCGGGTCACGGGGTGGCTCGACCACCAGCAGCTGGTCGAAGCCGATACCGAAATTGCGATGCGAAAGCCGTCGGATATCGGCATCGCGCAGGCGGCCACGCTGGGAGATCAGGTCAATGACCATGAAGTCATTGCCCAGACCGTGCATCTTGGTGAAGTGCACCAGCATCAGTCATCACCTTCCGGCAGCAGTTGCTCACCGGTCCACAGTTCTTCCAGACGTTCGCGGCGACGCACCAGGTGCATCTGGTCGCCATCCACCATCACTTCGGCGGGACGACAGCGGCTGTTGTAGCTGGAGGCCATCACGAAGCCATAGGCGCCGGAGGAGCGAACGGCAAGCAGGTCGCCCGGCGCGATGGCCAGTTCGCGGTCCTTGCCCAGGAAGTCGCCCGTCTCGCAGACCGGGCCGACCACGTCGTAGCTGGCGCTTGCACGTGACTCGCGCGTGTCGACGGGCACGATGTTCTGCCACGCCTGATACAGCGACGGACGGATCAGGTCATTCATGCCGGCATCGATGATGGCGAAGTTCTTCTCTTCGCCGGGCTTGAGGTACTCGACACGGGTCAGCAGGACGCCGGCGTTGGCGGCGATGGAGCGACCCGGCTCGAACAGCAGTGTCATCTCGTTGCCATGCTCGTAGCGCGCCAGGCGTTCCAGCAGGGCGCTTGCGTAGGCGAAGGGCTCCGGCGGCGTCTCGTTCTGGTAGGGCACGCCGAGGCCGCCGCCGAGATCCAGATGCTCGATGATGATGCCGCGCTCGCGCAGGCGATCCAGCAGCACCAGCAGGCGCTCGAGGGAGTCGAGGAACGGCGCCAGCTCGGTCAGCTGGGAGCCGATATGACAATCGACGCCTACCACCTTGACGTGCTCCATGGCGGCGGCGGTCTCGTAGACCTCCAGCGCCTGCTCGACCGGAATGCCGAACTTGTTGGCCTTGAGGCCGGTGGAGATGTACGGGTGGGTGCCGGCATCGACGTCCGGGTTGATGCGCAGCGACACCGGTGCGATACACCCGAGGCGACCGGCGACGGCATTGAGGCGCTCAAGCTCGGGCAGCGATTCGACGTTGAAGCACTTGATGCCCAGCTCCAGCGCGCGCTGCATCTCGGCGGCCTGCTTGGCGACGCCGGAGAACACGACCTTGGCGGGGTCTCCGCCGGCCTTGAGGACGCGCTCCAGCTCACCGGCGGAGACGATGTCGAAGCCGGCACCCAGACGTGCCAGCACGTTGAGCACCGCCAGGTTGGAGTTGGCCTTCACGGCGTAACAGATCAGATGCGGGTGGTCGCCCAGCGCATCCTGATAGGCCTTGAAGTGGCGCTCCAGCGTGGCACGGCTGTAGACGTAGCAAGGCGTGCCGAACTGCTCGGCCAGCGTGGCGAGAGAGGCGTCTTCGGCGTGCAGCACGCCATCCTGATATACGAAGTGATCCATGATCCGGCCTGCAAGATGTCGCGCCGGCGGGTATCACCCGCCGGAGATGTAAGGGGGGCTCAGGCGTCGCTGCCGGAAGTCTCGGTAGCGGCGGTGCGCTCTGTCTCGGCGGCAGCCGGTGCAGGGGCGGGTGCCTCGGCACGTTGACCGCCGGCATCGGCGTCCGCCGGCAGATACAGCGGGCCCTTCTGACCGCAGCCGGTCAGAAGGCCTGCACCCAGCAGCAGGCCCGCAAGGGTACGAAGGGCGTGACGGGCGGACTGGCTCATCAGATGACGCATCGGGCGGCCTCCTGGCAGCTGACGATGAAGCGGTGAGGGCCTGACGGTGCATTACACGGTCAGGCCCCGACTTGACGGTTTCAGGCGCGGCTGGTCAGCGCCTCACGTGCACGCTGCACGGCAGCACGCACCTGATTCGGCGCGGTGCCCCCGATGTGATTGCGCGCCGCGACGGAACCTTCCAGCGTGAGCACGTCGAAGACGTCCTGTTCGATGGTGTCGGAGAACTGCTTGAGTTCATCCAGCGTCATCTCGGACAGGTCACGCTTCTGCTCGATGCCGAAGGCGACGGACTTGCCGACGATCTCGTGGGCATCCCGGAAGGCGACACCCTTGCGCACCAGGTAATCCGCCAGGTCAGTCGCGGTGGCGAAGCCCTTGCTGGCCGAGGCGTACATGTTGTCGGACTTGGCGCGGATCGCCGGAATCATGTCGGCGAAGGCGCGCAGGCTGCCGCGTACGGTATCGATGGTATCGAACAGCGGCTCCTTGTCTTCCTGATTGTCCTTGTTGTAGGCCAGCGGCTGGGACTTCATCAGGGTCAGCAGGCTCATCAGGTGGCCATAGACACGGCCGGTCTTGCCACGCACCAGTTCCGGCACGTCCGGGTTCTTCTTCTGCGGCATGATGGAGGAACCGGTGCAGAAGCGATCCGGCAGATCGATGAAGTCGAACTGGGCGCTGGTCCACAGCACCAGCTCTTCGCTCATGCGTGACAGGTGCATCATCAGCAGGCTGGCGAAGCTGGTGAATTCGATGGCGAAGTCACGGTCGCTGACGGAGTCGAGGCTGTTCTCGGTCGGACGATCGAAGCCGAGCAGCTCGGTGGTGACGTGGCGGTCGATAGGGAAGGTGGTACCGGCCAGCGCCGCGGCGCCCAGCGGCAGCACGTTCATGCGGGCACGGCAGTCACGCAGGCGGTCCTGGTCACGGGCGACCATTTCCTGCCACGCCAGCAGATGGTGGCCGAAGGTGACCGGCTGAGCGCTCTGCAGGTGAGTGAAGCCCGGCATGATGGTGTCGGCTTCCTGCTCGGCCAGGCCCAGCATGCCTTCCCGCAGACGCGTCAGCTCGGCGTCGATGACGTCGATCTCGTCGCGCAGGTAAAGGCGGATGTCGGTGGCCACCTGATCATTGCGTGAGCGACCGGTGTGCAGCTTCTTGCCGGTGTTGCCGATCTTGGCGGTCAGACGTGCCTCGATGTTCATGTGCACATCTTCCAGCGCGACGGACCACTCGAATTCGCCGCGAGCGATCTCTTCGCTGATCTCCTTCAGTCCTTCGATGATGGTGTCGCGCTCTTCCTCGCTCAGCACGCCGACGCCGGCCAGCATGGTGGCGTGGGCGATGGAGCCACGAATGTCGTGCTGCGCCATGCGCTGATCAAAATCGACGGACGCGGTGAAGCGGGCCACGAAGGCATCGGTCGGCTCGCTGAAGCGGCCGCCCCAGGACTGATTGGTAGATTCGCTCATCGGGATCTCGAATTGTGGTGACATGTCCAGAGTTCGGCGTCCGGTGCACGGTCGCGCAGCCGGTATCGTTGACCTTGGAGTGTACCAGACTCCGTCGGATGGGCGAGGGGGGGTGCACCAAGATGCGTTGCGGCCAAGGAGGCGTGTCATCGTGACGCTTCCGGGGATTTTCCCCTTGGCCATCAGTGGCTTTATGATGACGGTATCCGGTGGCGGCCAATGTTGGCCGTCACGAACGTTTCGACTGTCGCGCCAGCGTCGCGCGTCCCAAGGAGAATGCCGTGTCCCGCCGTGAGACCCTGCGTATCGCGACCCGCAAGAGCCTGCTTGCCCTGTGGCAGGCTGAACACGTCAAGGCACGTCTGGAAGCCCTGCATCCCGGCTTGACGGTCGAGCTGGTGCCGATGTCCACGCGGGGCGACAAGATTCTCGACACGCCGTTGGCCAAGATCGGCGGCAAGGGCCTGTTCGTGAAGGAACTGGAAGAAGCCATGCTGGATGGTCGCGCCGACATCGCCGTGCACTCCATGAAGGACGTGCCGATGCATTTCCCGGAATCGCTGGGGTTGGCCGTGATTCTCGAGCGCCATGCGCCCACCGATGCGTTCGTCTCCAACGACCACGCCAACTTTGACGCGCTCCCCCAGGGGGCTCGCCTGGGCACCTCCAGCCTGCGTCGTGGCCTGCAGGCCAAGGCCGCCCGTCCGGATCTCGAGGTGCTCAGCCTGCGCGGCAATGTCCAGACGCGTCTCGGCAAGCTGGATGCCGGTGAGTTCGACGCCATCATCCTCGCCACCTCCGGCCTGCAGCGCCTCGAACTGGATGCACGCATCACCGCAGAGATGGACGCCGAGACCTGTCTGCCGGCCTGTGGACAAGGCGCGCTGGGCATCGAATGCAATCTGCAGGACGAGGAGATTCTCGCCCTGCTGGCACCGCTGGCTCATGAAGACTCCAGTCGTTGCGTGCTGGCCGAGCGCGCCATGAATACGCATCTGGAAGGTGGCTGCCAGGTACCGATCGGTGGCTATGCCGTGCTGGAAGAGGGTGGCAGGCAGCTGTGGTTGCGGGCACTGGTCGGCAATCCCGATGGCAGCGTCATCCTGCGTGCCGAGGCGCGTGGTCCGGCCGATACGCCCGAAGCGCTGGGCATCGCCGTGGCGGAAGATCTGTTGCAGCAGGGGGCCGGCGAGATTCTGGCGGCGGTCTATGGCGATGCGCGTGACTGATGGCGCCCGCCATGCGGAGGTGGAGGGCCGGGCGATGCCTCGCGCGGCATCGAGTGCGCGGTCGTCTCTTGAAGTGCTGACGACGCGTCCGGGCTCGCGCGGTGCCGTGCTTGATGCGATGCTGAGAGACGTTGGCTGCGCCGTGGAGTGCCTGAAGCTGATGGCGCTCGAGCCGCTGCCGCTGGAGCCCGCCGGGCGTCAGGCGATTCTCGACATCGACCTCTATCGAGGGGTGGTGGTCATCTCGCCTCAGGCCGCCGGCTACCTGGCGGACTGGCTGGAAGACTGGTGGCCGCAATTGCCCGAGGGGCTTGCCTTCTACGCGGTGGGCTCCGCGACGGCAGAGGTACTCCACTCACGCCTCGGCGTTCGGGTGAGAGTGCCGCCACACGCCACGCGTGGCGCACATGTCGAGGTGGATGCCCCGGTCGGCACGACCAGCGAGGCCCTGCTCTCGCTGCCGTCCCTGCAGCAGCTTCAGGGGCAGCGCTGGCTGCTGGCGGCCGGAGAAGGCGGGCGCGCCCTGCTGGAGGACACCCTGGTGGCACGCGGTGCCCAGGTGACGCGTCTGGCGCTTTATCGACGCCTTCCGTTGGCTTTGTCCTCTCAACAGGCTGGCCGTCTGGCGGCGGGCGCGTATGATGCAATGGTGGTGACCAGCAATACGCTGCTTGAGGCGGTAGTGACCTCGGCAACGACGCGGACCTTGAACCAACCGCTAATCGTGTCGAGCAACCGTTTGGCTACACTGGCACACGCTCATGGGTTCGAGCGCGTGACGGTCGCCGCGGATGCCTCACCCGGGGCCCTGAGGCAGGCAGTGCTGGATGCCTGCGCCCCGACTCGCCATGCGAGAGAGACCGGCGCCACTGCGCCTGGTCCGCGCGAGGCCATCGATTCCCAAGAATCCGGAAAAGGGCAAGCGTAGATGAGCAACCGAGAACACGATCAGGAAGACCACGGCTCTGCCGGCACCACGCCAGGCAAGCCGAGCGACAAGGATGCTGCCGCTCGCGCATCAGATGCCTCTTCCGCTCCCGGCGAACACGCCGAAGACACTGCCTCTGGCCGCCCTGGCGCCGAGGCCTCCCGTTCGTCCTCCTCTTCCTCGTCATCCGCCACGGCTGACGCCCCACGTGAGCGACGCTCGCGTGGCGGGCGCAACCGTCGTGGACGGGGAAAGGGACAGGGCAGCTCCTCCTCTTCATCCTCCACTGCCAGCGAGTCCACGCCCGTGAGCCAGACTTCCGATGATAACGCCTCGACGCCTTCCGGCGCGAAATCTCCCTTCCCGAAGCAGACCGATACCGCGCCTGCCGCCGAGACGACCACTGCCTCGACGGCGTCCGGCAAGGGCGCTGCCTCAGGCAAGGGAGGGGCTTCAGACAAGAGCGGCGTGACGGGCAAGAGTGCCGGTGCCGCCGTGGGTGGCGCGGGAGGAGGCACGCCGCCGAGCGAGCCGCAGGGCAGCAAGAAGAGTGCTGCCGGCGGCATCGCACTGGTGCTGGTCATTCTTCTTGCCATCGTCGTCGCGGTACTGGCCTGGTTCGGCTGGCAGCGTCTGAACGCCCTGCCGGATGCCCAGGGTCTCGACAAGCAGGTCAGCGAATCCGTGACCCAGCAGGTCGGCCAGGTCGAGAGCAAGGTCGCCAGCCTGTCCGGCAAGCTCGACAAGAACGCGTCGCAGGTCAGTGATCTCGACAAGCGTCTGTCCGGCGAGAGCCAGCAGACCGAGCAGGCGCTCAACAAGGTGCTCGAGGAGCTCAGCAAGACCCAGCAGACCGATGCCCGCGACTGGCATTACGCGGAGGCCGAATACCTGCTGCGTCTCGCCAATCAGCGTCTGCAGCTGGAGCGTGACGTGAACGGTGCCGACGCACTGCTCGAGAACGCCGATGCGCGTATCGCCGAGGCGGACAACCCCGCCCTGCTGCCGGTTCGCAAGGCGATCCAGTCCGAGCTCGCCAGCCTCGACAGCGTGCCGCGTGTCGATCGCAGTGGCATCTACCTGGCGCTGCTCGCCGAGCAGGAACAGCTGGCGCGTCTGCCGCTCAAGCAGGACGTGGCCGAGATCGCCGCCAAGGTCGAGAACGACGCTCCGCCCACCGGCGGCTGGCAGCAGCAGCTGGCGCGCTTCGGCAATGAGCTGAAGAATCTGGTCACCGTGCGTCGTCACGATGAGGCGCTGGAAGCCCTGATCACGCCGGAGCAGGAATCCTATCTGCGCCAGAACGTGCGTCTGGTGCTCGAGCAGGCCCAGCTGGCGCTGCTCAAGGAAGAGCCGAAGCTGTATCAGGCGGCCATCGACAAGGCGATCACGCTGGTCAACGGCTACTACGATACCAAGACCGATGGCGTGCAGAATGCCGTCGCCAAGCTGGAAGACCTCAAGGGCAAGACCATCCGCCCGGAGCTTCCGGATATCTCCGCGTCTCTCAACACGCTGCGTGAGCTGATCGAACGCCGCGCCCAGTCCGGGGGTGGTGAGGCATGAGAAAACTGATACTGCTGATCATCATCGGCCTGGCCATCGGTGCGCTGTTCGGTCAGCTGATGCAGTCGTTCCCCGGCTATTGGCTGATTCGTGTCGGTGATACCTCGGTCCAGACGTCCTTCTGGTTCGGGCTGGTGCTGCTCTTGGGCGCCTTCGTGGTGCTGCATTTCGGCCTGCGTCTGCTGTCGCGTTTCGCGCATCCGTTCTCGCGCCTCAAGGTGTGGAACAGCCGCACGCGCCATCGCAATGCCACCCGCAAGACCGTGCGTGGCCTGGTGGCACTGGCCGAAGGCCGCTGGAAGCGTGCCGAGAAGTCGCTGACCCATTCCGCGGAAGACTCCAGCACACCGCTGGTCAACTATCTGTCCGCAGCACTCGCCGCCCACTATCAGGGGCGTTTCGAGCAGGCGGATACGCTGCTCAAGCGTGCTCATGAGTCCACTCAGGGCTCCGAGAGTGCCGTGGGGCTGGTGCAGGCGCAGCTGATGCTGGATCGTCAGCAGCACGAGCAGGCACTCGCGACGCTGACGCGTCTCGACAAGCAGCTCGGCGAGCACCCGCAGGTCCTCAAGCTGCTCAAGCAGGCGTATCTGGCGGTGAATGACTGGGATGGCCTGCGTCGCCTGATGCCGCGTCTCGACAAGCAGGACCTCATCTCGCCGGAAGAGAAGAAGGAGCTGGAACAGCGCGCCTACGTGGCACTGATCCAGCAGGCCGCGCGCAATCCGGAAGACATCGAGCGCGTGCGCAACCTGTGGGCCGACATGCCGGACCACCTGCGCAGCGACGTGAATCTGGTCGCCCTGTATGCCGAGGCATTGATCGCCGGTGGGCAGGAAGGGCTGGCAGAGCGCCTGCTGCGTCACTCGCTGAAGGAATGCTGGGATTCACGTCTGGTGCTGCGCTATGGCCTGCTGGACGTGGATGCGCCGCGTCAGCTGGTGTATGCCGAGAAGTGGCTGCAGGAGCGTCCGAATGACCCGGACCTGCTGCTGTCGCTGGGTCGACTGGCATTGCGCAATGCCAACTGGGGCAAGGCGCAGGAGTATTTCGAGGCCAGTCAGCGTCAGCGTCCGAGCGGCACGGTGTGTGCCGAGCTGGCACGTCTGTTCGCCAATCTTGGCGAGCACAACAAGAGTCAGCTCTACTATCGCCAGAGCGTCGAGCTGCTGGATCGTTCACTGCCGGCGCTGCCGCAGCCCAGCAAGGACAACGCCTGATCGACGCCGCCCGTCGGGCGGCGCTGCACATTGTTTCCTCATTTCGCGAGAAGATGAAAAACTGCCGCCGGCCAGGTCTCTGGTCGGTGGACATTGGTTACTCTCCGGGTATCCGCGTTCATGCCAAGGCGTGACGGGATACCCTTCTTTTTGCCTGTCAGATGGCGCTTTTCCCCCTCCGTGGTGGTGCGGGTCTGAGCCGGTAGCGGTCTCGGGCGGCCCTGCAAGACTCGGGGTTGCAGACCCTGCAACCGGCGATCCATGCCCGCCGTGGGGCGCTGGGCACCCATGGCGCTGGCTGTCGGCATTTCCTCCGTGCGATGATTCCGCGTGATGAATGATCTGCCGTCACGGCAGGCCATTCCTGAGCCTTGTTCGGCTTATCCCCAAGACATAATGGAGTCTGCATGTTGCAAAAGTCCCTGGCCCTGATGGGCGCCTCCGTACTGGCCGTGTCACTTGCCGGCTGTGCCGCTACCGGCAACAGCTCTTCCGGCAACACCGCCAGTTCCTCCAGCTCCTCCAGCTCCATGATGAGCCTGGCCAGCAGCATGCTGAGCAGCCAGACGGGCCAGTCCCTGCCGGCAGCCGACCTGATGTCCAGCCTGACCTCCCAGCTGGGCGTGTCTTCCACCCAGGCGCTGGGTGGCTCCGCTGCCATGCTGGCACTGGCTCAGTCCCAGCTGGGTTCCAGCGCGACCTCCGAGCTGTCCAGTGAAGTGCCGCAGCTGTCCAGCCTGACCAGCAGCAGCTCTCTCTCGACCCTGTCCAGCCTTGCCAGCCTGAGCGGCAATGACAATGCCACGGCATTGGCCAGCACCGTCGGCAATGTCGATGACAGTGCGTCTCTGGACAGCGCCTTCTCCGCGCTGGGCATGGACAGCAGCATGGTGTCCCAGTTCGCGCCGGTGCTGCTCAGCTACATGGGTGGCGAAGGTGTCAGCTCGACGCTGCTGAGCTCACTGTCTGGCCTGTGGGGCACCGGCTCCTGAGCCAGCCTCGCGCATGAGGTGTGAGGCATCGGTTTACGCCCGCACATGAAAACGCCCCCGAGCCATTGGCTCGGGGGCGTTTTCGTTTCAGTCCGGCGCCCATCGCAGGCAGCCGTGTCGGGATACCCCTGGCGCGTGATCAGTCGCCGTCGGCATCCGGTTGGGTGGTCTGACGGATGCGCTGTTCCTCGGCATCCACGACTTCGCCGTCCTTGGTGGCATGGCGGGTCAGCGGGGTCTCCTCGCGACGCTGAGCCACCTTGGCGGCGGCCTCACGCTGCTCGGGAGTCTTCGGCTGACCGGCGGCGGAGCCATCGATCACGAACGGTTCGTGCATGGTGCGAACGTTGGCCGGCGGCGCACCACCGTCCTTGTCCTGACCGAAGTACATGGTCATGTGCGGGAACGGGATCTCGATGCCGGCGGCGTCGAAGTGCTGCTTCACGAGCTTGTTGTACTCGCGGCCGATGGCCCACTGGTTGCCCGGGCTGGTCTTGATCATCACACGGATGTTGACCGAGCTGTCGGCGAGCGACGAGACGCCAGCGATGGTGACCGGCTCGAGAATCTCCGCGCCATAACTGCTTTCCTGGAGTTCATCGAAGGCCGCACGCAGGTGCACGATGGCGTGATCGACGTTCTCGCGGTAGGAAATGCCGTACTCGCCGACATGGTAGGCGAAGTCACGCATGTAGTTGGAGACGGTATCCACCGAGGAGAACGGCACGATATGGAAGGTGCCGGACAGATCGCGGATGCCCACCGAGCGGATGGTCAGGCGTTCCGCCGTCCCGGTCACGCCACCGGCGGTGACCACGTCACCGGTGTTGATGGCATTCTCGAGCTGGATGAACACGCCGGTGATGATGTCCTGCACCATCTTCTGGGCCCCGAAACCGATCGCCAGACCGAGCACCCCGGCACCGGCCAGCAGCGGCGCGATGTCGATGCCGATCTCCGACAGCACGATCATCGCGGTGAAGACGATCATCGCGATGGCGATGGCATTGCGGAACAGTGCCAGCAGGGTTTCCACGCGTGAGGAGGGCTTGCCCTTGCCGGTATCCGGATTGAGCTTGTGCTCGATCAGGCTGGCGATGCCGACCCAGATCACGACCGCGAAGGCGAGGATGAACAGCACATGGAAGATGCGTGACAGCAGCAGGGCTCCGGCGTCCGTTGCCAGCCAGTCGCCAAGCGCCACGATGCTCCAGGCATTCAGCACCATGCCGACCACGACGACCAGGATGATGGCGCGCATGATGCGCAGTGCGGTCGGGATGTAGGAGTTGAGGCGCGTCTCCAGCATCGGCAGCTGACCACGCAGCTTGTCGGACACCTGGATGCGCTTGCCGATCAGCTGCGTCAGCACGCGAGACAGCAGTGCCCCGCCACCGATGGCGAGCAGCGTCTTGAGCGTCGCGGCCATCATGAAGGGCAGCGCCTCTTCCGGTGTCGTCTGCGAGATGATGAACAGGGTCGCGAAGTAGGCCAGCGCGATCAGGTGCCAGGTACGCGCCAGAATGCGCAGGCAGACGGCGATGAAGGCATTGTGGGTCTCGCGGGCCTGATCGAGCAGGCGGTCACGCAGCAGAACACGGTTGCGGCTGATGACCACGATGGCCCAGATCAGCGCGATACCCATGATCAGCAGGCTGACGAAGCTGCCCACGGCCGGTGCCAGATTGTTGTTGATCATCGGTACCACGACGAGGATACCGTAGCCGATGAAGCCGGCGAGCAATGCCAGTGAGCGATTCCAGTAGCGGGCGACCTCATCTCGCATCGGCATCAGACGCAGGCCCTGGTAGCCGGAGGAGAACAGCATGCGCATCAAGGCCTTGACCAGCTCGATCACCAGATAGGCATTCAGGAACATCGACTCGCGCTGTCCTATCACGCCCTGTTCGCCATAGGCGAAGATGGCCAGCAGATAGCCCCCCAGGAACGCCAGACCGATCACGGCCACGTCGACGATCGCCGCGATGATCACTGCCATCAGGGTGCGCAGCAGCGGGCTGCGGTGCTGACCATCCAGCGACCATTGGCTGACGCGACTGAAGAGCGGATGGGCCAGCCGGCGCAGGATCAGGAACAGCCCGATGGTGGAGATGACCACCAGCCCCAGACTGATGGCTTCGGTCATGAAGCGCTCCCAGTCGATGCTGCTGGCATCTTCACTGCCGAGGCCGCTGAGCGTCTGGATCATGCGGTCCAGAGTCGCGGAAAGCTCCGCGACAAGCTCCTGGCTGATCTCGGCCAGCTGGCGGGACAGTGACGGTGAATCCTCGCTCAGCGTGACTTCCGTCCCCGCCACCTCGGCTGCCTGTTCGCTCGTCTTGCTGTCCAGCTGGCGCAAGCCTTCAATCAGTGCCTCGCGCTGGTCGGGGTCCTCGAGCAACGTCGCCAGACTCTCATAGGACGAGCTGGCGGCGTCAGCATCGCTGGCGGGGGCGGCATGCGCCAGGCCACTGACGCTGAGGCACAGCATGATCGCCAGTGCCATCAGGCCCTGTAACCAGCCGGCACTCAGGCGCGAGGCGATCGATGACGTTGCGGTTTGCGCGGGAGGGGAGTGGGGGGGGATCGGGGTCGCCACTGATGGCTTCTCCTGTCTGATGAATGTCGGATGGAGATGGAGTCGAATCATGCGGGCTCCCTGAGGTGACTCGGAGGCACCCGGATAGCTGAGCGTCTGCGCCTTTTGGACATCGGCATGGCCACGTCATACGTCAGGCGCTGTCGATTGGATGTGGGAGCGTGATGTGCGCATCCCGCGCACGCACTCTCCTGTGTTATCGGGGCGATTGCAGGTAACCCAACCCCCGATGACGGTATGCGAGAGATTCTTCAGCGCCACAGCCTGCGGCAGCGCTGCGCATCCTTCAAGCCTTGCTCACCGGATTGTTGCAATGTCGCGTTGCAGGAACTGATGTGGCCCGATGGCTGGACAGGCGGTATTGTTGCGATCAATTATTATTACCATCCGATCTCGCGCCCTGATATTCGCTCCCTGGAGAAACGAATGACCCACTCTTCCCATGTGTTTGCTGTTCCTGCCCTGTCCCGCCTGCGTCGTGGGCTGATGGCGTCACTGGCGGTCGTGTTGATGGGAGCCACGGTGTCTGCCGAGGCTCGTGAGGTCCAGACCGCCTATGGTGAACTGGAGCTCGAGGGCACTCCGCAGCGCGTGGTGACGCTCTATGAAGGGGCATTGGATGTGGCGGTCGCCAGCGAGGTGACGCCGCTGGGCGCGGTCACCACGCGCGGCGGTGATGGCGTGGCCAGCTATCTCCAGTCTCGGGTGCCGGAGATCGAGATCGTCGGTACACCGCGAGAGTTCAATCTCGAGTCCATCGTGGCGCTCAAGCCGGACATGATTCTGGCTCCCCCGGGGCTGGACAAGGCGCAATATCAGCTGATGTCGCGTCTGGCGCCGACCATCGTGCCAGGCGGGGAGGCGCTCAGCCGGGAGGCCTGGAAGCAGCAGAGCCGAGTCTATGCCCTGGCGCTCGGGGAAGAGGCCGAAGCGGAGCTCGAGGCGCGTCTGGCCGCCATCGACGCTCACGCGGCGCGCCTGAAGGCCGAGATGACCACACCGCAGACTGCCAGCCTGGTGCGTCGCATGCCGGGTGGCCTGATGGCGATGTCCGATGAGCTGTTCGCGACCGGCTTGCTCGCCGCGACCGGCTATCAGCTGGTGGGCGGGGATCTGGTCAAGCCGGGGCGTCCGCATTCCGACCCGCTGAGCGATGAGAACATGGCGCGCATCGATGCCGACACACTCTTCCTGGCGACCCTGGATGATTCCTCTGAGGCTGCCGCTGACGCCCTGGCGAAGGAGCCGGCCTTCCAGCGTCTCGAGCACGCATCGCGTGACAGTCTGGTCGGCGTCAATGGTCAGTTGTGGACCAGTGCCAGTGGTCCGCTGGCGGCCGAGGCGCTGCTCAAGGACATCGAGCAGGCGCGCAGTGATGGGTAAGCGGGACTGGCCCGTCTCGACTCATCAGGCGTCATGCCGTCAGGTCGGGAGGCAGCATGGCGGCTGAAGGAGCGTCCTCACGGCCTGGCTCCCCACAGACAGCTCTTCGCCCGGCGACCCGCAAGGTCGCCGGGCGTCTGTCGTTGGGGCAGGTCATGCCAGTGGCGTGTCTGGCGGCGGTACTGGCCTGCCTGGCCAGTCTGTTGTGGGGCGCGGGAGATATCGGCCCTGCCCAGGCGTGGGCGGTATTGATGGGGCAGGGCAGCGAGGAGGCCCGCTTCGTGGTCACCGAGCTGCGTGCACCGCGTACCGTGATCGGCATCGCCGTGGGCATGATGCTGGCCTGCGGCGGCGCATTGATGCAGGTGGTCGCACGCAATCCCCTGGCGGAGCCGGGGCTGCTGGGTGTCAGCGCAGGCGCGGCCTTTGCCGTCGCCATCGCCCTGTTGCTGGGGATGGAGGCCGCAGGCCTGCATGTGCTGGTGGCTCAGGCTGGCGCCTTGCTGGGCTGCCTGTTCGTGATGAGCACGGTGCGGCTGAGTGGTGCACGCCAGGACCCCGTGCGCCTGGTACTGGCCGGTGCAGCGCTTTCCAGCCTGCTGGTGGCTCTCACGTCGCTGGTATTGCTGATCGACCAGCGCGCGGCAGACGAGATCCGTTTCTGGGTCATCGGCAGTCTGGCAGGGCGTTCGCTGGAGGCGCTGAGTGGCAGCCTGCCGAGCCTCATGCTCGCCCTCGCGTTGACGCTGTGGCTGGTCAGGCCGCTGGCGGCATTGGCGCTGGGAGAGGCGGTGGCCAGTGGACTTGGCCATCACCCGGGGCGCGTGCGCAAGCTGACGGTACTGGTGGTCGCGTTGCTGGTCGGGGCCGCCACGGCCCTCGCGGGGCCGATCGCCTTCGTGGGACTGGCCGTGCCTTATGTCGCGCGTGCGCTGTGTGGCGCGGATATCCGCCGCACCTTGTGGTTG
Organism: Cobetia sp. MMG027; assembly: GCF_027947415.1. Classification (NCBI taxonomy): domain Bacteria; kingdom Pseudomonadati; phylum Pseudomonadota; class Gammaproteobacteria; order Oceanospirillales; family Halomonadaceae; genus Cobetia; species Cobetia sp. MMG027. The sequence continues at coordinate 61,780 of NZ_JAQJIO010000006.1, read as the reverse complement.
TGCCTGCCGCTGGGCGTGGTGATGCTGGTGAGCGCCGACGTGGTCTCGCGTCTGCTCGTTCGTCCTTCCGAGTTGCCGCTGGGCGTGCTGACCACGCTGCTGGGCGCGCCGGTACTGATTGCCGTGGTGCGCGCTCGTCGCCTGCCGATTCTGTGAGTCAGGCTTCAATGCGCCGTTCTTCATGACAGATAACCCGGAAACGCCCATGTATCGCTCCGCTCCTTCTTCATCGGCCTCTTCTGATGCCGGGGTGCCTCGGCGCCAGGCATCATGCCCTGTCGCCACGGCACCGGCCGATACGTTCTGGTGGCGCTGCGGGCCCCTGTCGTTGCTGTGGCATCGGGCCCCATTGCTGGCCAACCTCGGTCTGCTGCTGGCACTGCTGAGTGCCTGCGTGGCCGCCTTGATGCTGGGCAGCGCGGGCCTGGGCCCCTACGCCGCCCTGAAGGCCGCGTTCGGCCATGGTGAATTCGCCGATGTCTTCGTGGTCCGGGAGCTGCGGCTGCCGAGACTGCTGGCCGGCCTCGGAACGGGCGCCGCCTTCTCGTTGGCTGGCTGTCTGATGCAGACACTGGCCAGCAACCGTCTCGCCACGCCGGGCATCATCGGCATCGACAATGGCGCGACCGCCTTTGCGGTTGCCTCCGTCGTCGGGCTCGGCGCCTCGCTGGCGCCACCGGCGATGGCACTGAGCGGCGCCGTGGTCGCCACGGCGCTGGCCTTCGGGCTTTCCGGTGGCATCGGCACGCGCGGCTATCGCTTCCTGGTCGCGGGGATCGGCGTCGGGGCGCTGTTCGGTGCCGGTACCCAGCTGATGCTGGCGCGGGTGTCCATCGATGTCGCCAACAGCGCCTATCCGTGGACGGTGGGGAGCCTCAACGCACGGGATGCCTCCTCGCTCGAATGGCTGGGGATTGCCTTGCTGCTGGCGGTGCCGGCGGCGTTGTGGCTGGGGCGAGGGCTCAATACGCTGCGCTTTACCGATTCTGTCGCCATCGGACTTGGTCAGCATGTCGCCCGTGTGCGCATGGCGACGCTGTGGCTCTCGGTACTGCTGACGGCCGCCGCGGTGGCCGTGGCCGGCCCGGTGGGCATGGTGGCGCTGGTCGGTCCCGAGATCGCCCGCTACCTGTCGCGTCACAAGGGAGTGCCCTTGCTGGGTTCGGCATTGGCAGGGGCGCTGGTGATGGTGCTGGCGGACCTCGCGGGACGCACGTTGCTGTCACCTCTCGAGATTCCGGTCGGCATCGTGATGGCGGTGGTCGGCAGCCCCTATCTGCTGTGGATCCTGCTGCGCAGCCCGCGCTAGTCAGGCTGTCCTGTCCGGCCGATGCCCCCATTCACCGTGTGGCTGACATGTCTGCATCACCGACATGTGAGCCGCCCGCAGCCCTCGCGGACCAATCGGGTCACGAGGGTCATCGTTTCAGGAGAATGCGCCATGAGCGCTGAACATCATCCACGTTGCGGGGACGCCGTGGACGCCACTCTCAAGGCCAGTGAGCTGTCGCTGGGGTATGGCAGCGGACAGCGGCATGTGGCCGTGATCGATGCGCTGACGCTGGCGCTGCCGGATGGCAAGGTGACGGCCATCGTCGGGCCCAACGGCTGTGGCAAGTCCACGCTGCTGGCCGGTCTGGCTCGCCTGCAGGCACCGCATGCCGGCGCGGTATTGCTGGAGGGCCAGGACATACGACGTCTCGGGCGCCGTGATGTCGCGCAGCGCATCGCGTTGCTGCCCCAGGAGACGCACTCGCCGGAAGGCGTGACGGTGCATGAGCTGGTGCGCTTCGGTCGCCAGCCGCATCAGGGAGCCTTCCGTCAGTGGTCGCAGGAGGATCAGGAGGTGGTCTCGGCGGCGATCGCGGCCGCTGACATCGAGAGTCTGGCCGACCGTGAGCTGGCCTCCATGTCCGGTGGCCAGCGTCAGCGTGCCTGGATCGCGATGGCGCTGGCGCAGCAGACGCCGCTGCTGTTGCTGGATGAGCCGACCTCGGCGCTGGATCTCGGTCATCAGATCGAGGTCTTCGAACTGATCCAGCGGCTGGCCCACGAGGAAGGCAAGACCATCGTGATGGTGGTGCATGACCTGGCCAGTGCCTGTCGCTATGCCGACCACCTCGTGGCGATGCATGCGGGCAGCGTGGTCGCGGAAGGTCCGCCCTCCGAAGTGGTGACACCGGCGCTGGTGCGCAAGCTCTATGGTGTCGATTGCCGGCTGATTCCTGACCCCGAGACCGGTACCCCGCTGTTGATCGGCGTGCGGCGCACGGACGAGCGCCTGAGTGGCAGTGCTACCTGAGAGCGCCTGGCACGACTCGGCGCGCGGAATATCAGACAGCAGAAAACAAGAAGGCCTCCCCGAGGGGAGGCCTTCTTGTCACGGATATGGTGGAGGCGACGGGAGTCGAACCCGTGTCCGCCGGCACTCCGCCTTCGGCTCTACATGCTTAGTTTCATTATTTGATTTAACACGACTGCCGCCAATGAACAGGCTACAGCAATGCGATTCTCTGAGTTTTAATCTCGACCTTAGAGACGTCGGCCAAGACGATCCTGTTTATACGGGCTCGTTCTCAATCCACCTTGAACAGGCGCAACGGTATCATGAGCAGCTTATGCAGCTAGAGCGTAGTTGTCGTCGTTTGCGACTATATATTTGCAACGTTTTATTTACGAGATACGTTACGATCTCGGCATGCACCTCAGGGTTTGCCACCAGCGTCGAATGCCAGAACGCCCCCATAACAGTGTTACTGCTTGCTGCTTTGCTACGGTGTCATCATAACAGGTGGAGACTGTGCTACGCCAGTTCAAGGCCTCAGGAATTTTTTCTGGTCTGACAATGATTTGCCGTGATTCAAAGCCCTTGCCTCCCATATCGCAACGGCGCAGGCGCGGCGCGCGATCATGGCGCTGACAGTCTCAGCGATCCCGCAGGATACGTGCCTTCTGGCGGTTCCAGTCACGGTCCTTCTCGGTGGCACGCTTGTCATGCATCTTCTTGCCTTCCACCAGCGCGATCTCGCATTTCACGATCGCGTTCTTCCAGTACAGCTTGATGGGGACGCAGGTGTGACCCTTGTCCTGGGTGCGCGAGAAGATGCGCGCGATCTGCTTCTTGTGCAGCAACAGCTTGCGCGTGCGTTGCGGGTCCGCCACCGCGTGGGTGTTGACCGTCTCCAGCGGATGGATATGACAGCCGAGCAGCCAGGCCTCACCGTTCTTGATCACGATGTAGGTGTCCGTCAGCTGGCCCTTGCCCGCCCGCAGCGCCTTGACCTCCCAGCCTGCCAGTACCAGCCCCGCTTCGAAGGCTTCCTCGATGTGGTATTCGTGGCGTGCCTTCTTGTTCTGGGCGATCAGGTTGCCGCCCTGTTGGGGTTTCTTTTTCTTGCCCATGTTGCCTCGTTTGTCGTGTGCTCCTGCCACTGCCCGACGGACAGCTGGCGCATCCTTCTGGATGGGGGGAGGCGTGTTACCATTCAAGGCCAGACGGCACTTCATGCGCCGGCCCATTGTTCATGATACGCAAGGCGCGTATCCAAGTCAGCGGAGAGCTAGATGCCTACGGTCAACCGGTCTGCCCTGGTTCGGCACTCGGCCCAGGCGATGTTCGATCTGGTCAATGATTTCGAGCGTTACCCCGAATTCCTGCCGGGCTGCAGTGATGCCCAGTTGCTTGAGCAGGATGACGCCCATCTGGTGGGCAGGCTGACTCTGTCCAAGGCGGGCATGGAGCAGAGCTTCGTGACCCGCAATGATCTGTTCGCCCCCCAGCGCATAGAGTTGAGTCTGGTCGACGGCCCTTTCAAGCGTCTCGAGGGACGCTGGCTGTTCACGCCGCTGAGCGAGGATGCCTGCAAGGTCTCGCTGGAGCTGGATTTCGAATTCAGCAATCGCCTGCTGGGCATGGCCTTCGGCAAGTTGTTCAGTCAGGTCGCCGGTCAGATGGTCGAGGCGTTCACGCGGCGTGCTGACCAGCTGTACGGCGCGAGTTGATGTCCGCCGCAGGCAAGGCCGTAGAGAAGGCCTGATGACGTGGTCTGAAAGGTGAGTCCGACAGGAGCAAGCATGAGCGACAGAATCACGGTCGAGGTGGCCTATGCGCTGCCGGAGAAGCAGAAGATCGTCTCACTGGCCGTCGCGCCGGGAACCACGGCGCGCGAGGCCGTGCGCATGGCACATCTCGAGCAACATTTCCCGACACTGGGCGCCGAGGTCTTTCTCGAGGCGGATCTCGGGATCTTCGGCAAGGCGCTGCGCAAGCCCGATGAGCACGTGCTGGATGCCGGTGACCGGGTCGAGGTCTATCGTGCCTTGATCAACGACCCCAAGCTTGCTCGCAAGCGCCGGGCCGACAAGGCACGCGCCGAGAAGTAGCGGTGCCCTCACCGGGCATCGGTGACCGTACGCAAGACGGGGCACCCTGGGGTGCCCCGTCTGTCATCACGACTCGGTCCATCGTGCTATCCGAGCGCTGGCGGGCATGCCGTTTCCCGCCAGCCGGCTCCGTCGATGACGGGCCCGCTGGCGGTCGCTTACAGCTCGTCCGGCAGGTCAGCGGCGCCTGCACCACTGTCGTTGCGGTTCGGCTGTGCGGCACGCGGGTCGATGTCGAGGTCCGGCACGATGACGGTTTCCTTGTCGATGTCGCCGCTCTTGTCGATGGTGGAAAGCACATCGCCGTCGAAATTCAGCGTGACGCGCTTGTTGATGATCTCGCCGTCCGCTTTCTTGAGGCGATATACGTAGTCCCAGCTATTCTCACTGAAGGGAGCGGTTAGCAGCGGTGAACCCATCACATAGATGACCTGTTCGCGGCTCATGCCCGGCTTCAATTGCTCGACCATTTCCGGCTTGATCAGGTTGCCCTGTGGAAGGTCGCGCTTGTAGACGCTGAAGTAGCTACACCCGGTGAGCAGCGACAGGGCGCTGCAAAAGGCGACTGTTTTGATCAAGTTTTGCATTTGCCCTGAAGATTCCCTATCGTTTTGCCTTGGCCGATCATACCTGATACATCAAGCGACTGCGAAGAGTACCCCAGCATGGCCGATCAGAACCATGAACTGCGCAAGGCGGGACTCAAGGTAACCCTACCGCGAGTCAAGATCCTGCAGATCCTCGAGAAATCGATGGATCGACACCTGAGTGCCGAGGACGTGTACAAGGCGTTGCTTGAGGCTGGCGAAGATGTCGGTCTGGCGACGGTTTATCGTGTGCTCACCCAGTTTGAAACTGCTGGACTGGTGATGCGTCACAATTTCGATGGCGGCCATGCTGTCTTCGAATTGTCCCAGGAAGAACACCATGACCACATGGTATGTCTGGACAGCGGCGAGATCATAGAGTTCTGTGATCCCGAGATCGAGCGCCGCCAGCGCGAGATCGTCGAGGAGCATGGCTATGAGCTGGTCGAGCATGCGCTGGTGCTCTACGTGCGTCCCAAGGACACCAAGAGCGACAGCTGATGCTCAGGCCTCGCCTGTGTCAGGGATGACAAGGTTCGCTGCAGGACAGAAACACCAACGGCCGCCCCACAGGGACGGCCGTTGGTGTTTCTGGCGTTCGAACTGCCAGGAGGTTCATTGGACGAATGGACGTCGGGAAGGCGGCCTGTCGGGGCTCAGTGACGGCTGTCCGCCGCGCTGAGCATCTCGCGTGCGTGTGCCAGGGTCTGCTCGGACAGGTGAATGCCGCCCAGCATGCGTGCCAGCTCCCGCACGCGGCCACTCTCGTCCAGCAGTGCCATGTGGGTACGTGTGGTGTTCTTCTCTGCCTGCTTCTCGATATGCAGATGTTGATGCGCCTGGGCCGCGACCTGAGGCAGGTGGGTGACGGTCAGCACCTGACCCTTGTCGCCCAGTCGGCGCAGCAGCTGACCGACGATCTCGGCGGTCGCACCGGAGATGCCGACATCCACTTCATCGAAGACCAGGCTGGGAATGGTCGAGCGACTGGCGGCCACCACCTGAATGGCCAGCGAGACGCGGGACAGTTCACCGCCCGAGGCGACCTTGGCCAGCGCCCGCGGCGGCTGCCCCGGGTTGGCACTGATGCGGAAGTGGATGCGCTCCATGCCTTCGGGTTGCGGGCGCTCGCGTGGCTCGACGGCAACCTCGAACGTCGCCTTGCCCATGCCGAGGAAGGCCAGTTGATCCTGGATGTCGCTGGCCAGCTGGGGGGCGGCAGCGGCTCGTGACGTACCGACCGCAGTAGCCAGGATCTTCCAGGCATCCCGGCGGGCCGCCACTTCCTGGCGCAGTGCCTCGATGGCCTCCTCGTCACCCCCGAGCCCTTCCAGCTCCTCGCTCAGTCGCTGGTGCAGGCCATGCAGCTCCTCGGGCAAGACATGATGCTTGCGGGCGATCTGGTGGATGCGCCCAAGGCGCTCATCGACGAAGGCCAGGCGCTCCGGGTCGAGTTCGGTGACTTCGACGAAGCGGTTCAGCTCGCGTGCCGCTTCTTCTATCTGGATGCGTGCCTCTTCCAGCATGCCCAGTGCGCTGGCCAGCGAACCCTGCTCGCTGCCCGGCAGGTGTGTCAGTCGCGCCACGGCCTGATTGAGGCGCGCGAGGGCGCCTTCATCATCATGATCGCAGCACTCGGCGGCGGCCTGCGCCTCGCTGAGAATCTGTTCGGCATTGGCCAGGGTTTCCTGCTCCTGCTCCAGTGCCTCCAGCTCGCCCTCGCTGAGTGCCAGCTCATCAAGCTCCTCGACCTGATAGCGCAACAGCTGGCGACGAGCGCGTACCTCGTCGCCATCATTGCTCATGCGCTTGAGGCGGCGATGTGCCTCCTGCCAGTGGCGGAAGTCCTCGCGCAGCTGCGTGACCTGCGCCTCGATCCCGGCGTACTCGTCGAGCTGACGCAGGTGCGTCTCTTCCTTCAGCAGCGAGTGGTGGGCGTGCTGGGAATGGATGTCGATCAGGTGCTCACCCAGTTCCCGCAGGTCCGCGATGGTGCAGGGGGTGCCGTTGATCCAGGCCTTCGAGCGTCCGCTGGCGGTGATCACCCGGCGCAGCAGGCAGTCGTCGCTGCCCAGCTCGCGTTCGTCAAGCCACTCGCGCGCGTCGCTGAGGCTTGTGATATCGAAGCGTGCGATGAGATCCGCGCGATCCGCGCCGTGTCGCACGCTGCCAGCATCGGCACGTTCGCCCAGGCACAGGCCGAGCGCACCGAGCAGGATGGACTTGCCGGCACCCGTCTCGCCGGTGATGGCGGTCATGCCGCGGCGAAAATCGAGTTCCAGTGTCTCGACGATGGCGAAATCTTGAATGGCGAGCTGTAGCAGCATGACTACCTCCGAAGGGAAGCTGGGGCGTACGCCGTGCCGATCATTGCCCGTTTCGGGGGTGACTACGGAGTCGCCATACAGGATGTACATACAGTGTATATGGCTTTTTATACAGCACGCTCCGTCGGCCTTCAATCCATGCCGGACTCAGCTGGCAGAAAAGCCGCATCGAAGGCTTGAGAAGCCGAGTGCCGGCCCCATATAAAGGCCCTGACACTCATCGTCGGCAGCAATGGCGCGGCCTTGCTGCCCTACAGGCAACTCATGGCCTGTCTTCAGGGGCTTGCCTTCGTCGTCTCGAGGCAGGCTCCGCAGGCCACGAACAGGGCAATGGCGCACAGACGTCGGCCCGCAGGAGAACAGCATGGCTCAGGATCCGCAGACCCCGATGGATGAAGAACTTCAGCGTGCCGCTCGCGACGCCGAGCCGCAGCCGGAAACTCCGGAAGGCGAAGTGATTGAAGACATACTGGATGCCACCGATGTCGCCGCCGAAAGCGAAGGTGAGCTGATCGACAATCCGGAAGCCGAGATGCTGGCCGCTCAGGTCGAGGAACTCGAGCAGGCGGTGAAGGAGGCGAAGGACCAGGCGCTGCGTTCAGCTGCCGAGGCGCAGAACGCGCGCCGTCGCGCCGAACAGGATGCCGAGAAGGCTCGCAAGTTCGCGCTGGAGAAGTTCGTCAAGGAAATGCTGCCGGTGGTGGACTCGCTCGAGAAGGCGCTTGAGTCCATGAGCGACGACGAGGCAGCCAAGGCGCATGTCGAAGGTATCGAGATGACCTTGAAAATGCAGCTGGATGCCCTGAACAAGTCAGGCGTCGAGCAGCTGGACCCGCACGGCGAGCCCTTCGACCCGGAATACCATCAGGCGGTCGCCATGGTGCCATCTCCGGATGCCGAGCCGAACAGCGTCATCGACGTGATGCAGAAGGGCTACACCCTCAATGGTCGCCTGGTGCGTCCGGCGATGGTCGCGGTCAGCAAGGCCAACTGAGGCCCTGCGGGGTCGAGTGGCCATGAGGGCATGTGTCGTGATGGCACATGCCCGCCCTGCGGGGCTTCAAGGAGGATCAGGGCGGCAAAAAATGCCAGCACACCCTTGAAAGCCTGACGCGTGACCCCACTTATTGAAGCAAGTTCAGGTGCCGACACAAGGTACCGACAACCAGACTCATCTTTCAGGCTAGCAACAGATTCGAGGTATACGATTATGGGACGCATCATCGGTATTGACTTGGGTACTACCAACTCCTGTGTGGCAGTGCTCGACGGCGACAAGACCAAGGTCATCGAAAACGCTGAAGGTGGCCGCACCACGCCGTCCATCATCGCCTACACCGACGACAACGAGATCCTTGTCGGTCAGTCGGCCAAGCGTCAGGCAGTGACCAACCCGGAGAACACCCTGTTCGCGGTCAAGCGTCTGATCGGTCGCAAGTTCAAGGATGATGTCGTCCAGAAAGACATCAAGATGGTGCCGTACAAGATCGTCGAAGCCGACAATGGCGATGCCTGGGTCCAGGTGAAGGACAAGAAGATGGCACCGCCGCAGATCAGTGCGGAAATCCTCAAGAAGATGAAGAAGACCGCAGAAGACTACCTCGGTGAAGAAGTCACCGAAGCGGTCATCACCGTGCCGGCCTACTTCAACGACTCCCAGCGTCAGGCGACCAAGGACGCCGGCCGCATCGCGGGTCTCGAGGTCAAGCGCATCATCAACGAGCCGACTGCCGCGGCACTCGCCTACGGCATGGACAAGTCTCGTGGTGACAAGACCATCGCGGTCTACGACCTGGGTGGCGGTACCTTCGATATCTCCATCATCGAAGTCGCGGACGTCGACGGTGAGACCCAGTTCGAAGTGCTCGCCACCAACGGCGACACCTTCCTGGGCGGTGAAGATTTCGACATGCATCTGATCAACTACCTCGTTGACCAGTTCAAGTCCGACAGCGGCATCGACCTGTCCGGCGACAATCTCGCCATGCAGCGTCTGAAGGAAGCTGCCGAGAAGGCCAAGATCGAGCTGTCCAGCGCTCAGCAGACCGACGTGAACCTGCCGTACATCACCGCAGACAACACCGGTCCGAAGCACCTGAACGTCAAGGTGACCCGTTCCAAGCTCGAGTCGCTGGTCGATGAGCTGGTCGCTCGCTCCCTGAAGCCGTGCCAGACCGCTCTGGCCGATGCCGGCCTGTCCGCTTCCGAGATCGACGATGTCATCCTGGTCGGTGGTCAGACTCGCATGCCGCTGGTGCAGTCCAAGGTCGCCGAATTCTTCGGCAAGGAAGCGCGCAAGGACGTCAACCCGGATGAAGCGGTCGCCGTCGGCGCCGGTATCCAGGGCGGCGTGCTGGGTGGCGACGTCAAGGACGTGCTGCTGCTGGACGTGACGCCGCTGACGCTGGGCATCGAGACCATGGGTGGCGTGCTGACTCCGCTGATCGAGAAGAACACCACCATCCCGACCAAGAAGTCTCAGGTGTTCTCCACCGCTGACGACAACCAGGGCGCGGTGACCATCCACGTCCTGCAGGGTGAGCGCAAGCAGGCGGCACAGAACAAGTCCCTGGGTCGTTTCGACCTGGCCGACATTCCGCCGGCCCCGCGTGGTGTGCCGCAGATCGAAGTCGCCTTCGATCTGGATGCCAACGGTATCCTGAACGTGTCCGCCAAGGACAAGGCCACCGGCAAGGAACAGTCCATCGTCATCAAGTCTTCCGGCGGCCTGTCCGACGAAGAGATCGAACAGATGGTGCGTGACGCGGAAGCCAACGCCGACGAGGACAAGAAGTTCGAGGAAATGGTCCAGCTGCGCAATCAGGCCGATGGCATGATCCACGCGACCAGAAAGACCCTGACCGAAGCCGGTGACAAGGCCGAGGCCAGCGAGAAGGAAGCCATCGAGACGGCGATCTCCGAGCTGGAAGAAGCCCTGAAAGGCGATGACAAGGACGCGATCCAGGCCAAGCTGGATGCGCTGACCGAAGCCTCCGGCAACCTGGCGCAGAAGATGTACGCCGAGCAGGGTGCCCAGGGTGAGCAGGCTGGCGACGGTCAGGCTGACAAGAAGCAAGACGACGACGTGGTTGACGCCGAGTACGAGGAAGTCAACGACGACAAGAAGTCCTGAGGGATCTCTTGAACGACGTCTGATGACAGCGCGGGAGCCTTGCGAAGGTGTCCCGCGTTGTCGTTTGCACCGGTAGCGTATCGCGTGGGCGCACGCTGTCGGTGACAGCCGATATCCCAGAACAGACAGGCAGCCTTGGGCTGCCAGCAATCCAGGCGGACCTGATCCATGTCCAAGCGTGATTATTACGAAGTGCTTGGTGTCGAGCGTGGCGCCGACACCAAGGACATCAAGAAGGCGTACCGACGCCTGGCTCAGAAGCATCACCCTGACCGCAATCCGGATGACGAGGCCTCGGCGGAGAAGTTCCGCGAAGTGTCAGAAGCCTATGAAGTGCTGTCCGATGCGGACAAGCGCGCGGCCTATGACCAGTTCGGTCATGCCGGTGTCGACGGCCAGGGCGGCGGTGGCTTCGGCGGCGGTGGCTTTGGTGGTGGTGGTGCCGGTGGCTTCGGCGACGTGTTCGGCGATGTCTTCGGTGACATCTTCGGTGGCGGCGGTGGTCGTCGCAATCCGAACGCTCCTCAGCGTGGCAGCGACCTGCGCTACAACCTTGATCTCGATCTGGAATCGGCGGTCGCCGGTACCACGGTCGACATCCGCGTGCCGCGTCTGGCTGCCTGTGGTCACTGTGATGGTGACGGCGCCGAGCCGGGTTCCACCAAGGAAACCTGCCCGACCTGCAACGGCATGGGCAAGGTGCGCATGCAGCAGGGCTTCTTCGCGGTCGAGCAGGCATGTCCGACCTGCCACGGGCGTGGCGAGAAGATCAGCGTACCGTGCCGCAAGTGTCACGGCGAAGGCCGCGTGCAGGAATCCAAGACCCTCTCGGTCAAGATTCCGCCGGGCGTCGACACCGGTGACCGTATCCGCCTGAACGGCGAAGGCGAGGGCGGTGTCAACGGCGGGCCGTCAGGTGATCTGTATGTCCAGGTCAATCTGCGCGAGCACGAGATCTTCAAGCGTGATGGGCGTCACCTGCAGTGTGAAGTGCCGATCAGCTTCGTGGATGCAGCGCTCGGTGGTGAGCTCAACGTCCCGACGCTGGATGGTCGTGTCGTGCTCAAGATTCCGGCCGAGACCCAGACGGGCAAGTTGTTCCGACTGCGCGGCAAGGGCGTCAAGCCGGTGCGTGGTGGCCCTGCCGGCGATCTGCTGTGCAAGGTGGTCATCGAGACACCTGTCAGCCTGAACGAAGAGCAGAAGGAGCTGCTGCGCCAGTTCCAGCAGAGTCTTGGCGATACCGGCAAGAGCCACTCGCCGAAGGAGAACAGCTTCTTCGATGGCGTGAAGAAGTTTTTCGAGGACATGAAGCCCTAGGCTGCGTCTTCGTTCTCCTCCGCGCTGGCGGATGCGCAACGCGAAAGCCCCACCCCGATGACTCGGGTGTGGGGCTTTTTCATTGTCAGGGCTCGCCTGACATGTCATCAGCGATGCGCAGTCAGGCGATGTTTCACTCTTGAGAGGCTGGCGTGAAGGCCTCGGGCTCGATCACCGCGAAACAGCTAAGCAACGTGGTCTGGAAGCTGCTGAAGTTGTCATCCGAGACCATCAGGAAGCGATTGCCCTCCAGGTGCGTAAGCCCTTCGAAGTTGTCCAGTGACCACCCCTCGCCGCTCGACAGGCGGGCAAGGGTACGGACCTCGACGGTCGTCCCCGGCTCTCCCAGATGCGCGCGCCGCAGGCTGATGACCAGCGGATAGGGCGGCGAGAAGGCGCGCTCCAGCATCAGGATGTCCCCGTCCGGCAGCATCTCCATGGCGGTCAGGCTCGAGCCCGTGTCGCTGGCCAGGGGATAGCGCCATTCCTGCTTGCCATCCAGCGTGAACAGGCGCGTGGTGCCTTCGTCCATGCCCTCCGGGGTGGCTTCCAGACCGGCGAGCAGGCCGTACTCGGGGTGCAGGGTCAGCGCCTCCATGCCATTGTTGGGGGCGGCACCGCGTACGCCCACGGGGGTGGCGGGTTCGCTGATCGCCAGTCCGCTGGGCAGGAAGTGCTCGACTCGGGGTTGCTGCTCGAAGCTGATGACCAGACGGGTATCGCCGCGCCGGCCGTTGTGGTCCTTCAGTAGCTGCATGCCTTCGGCATCGCTCAGGGCGCCTTGCAGGGAGATGTCGGTCTCGTCGCGTAGCGTATAGGTCTTGAGTGCCTTGGCACCGACCAGCTCCCCATGGCGGAAGGCCAGACGCAGGCGGTGCAGCCAGCCCCGGTCCGACACGGCGTACAGCAGGGATTCATCCTTGTCCCAGCCGATATCGGACAGGCCGCCGACGGGGGTGCCATCCAGCCACTTGCCTGGCAGCTTGAGGGTGCCGCACCACTGGATCTCCGGCAGCTGGCTCATCTGCTCCGGCGAGGCCAGCGAGTAGGGGCGCGGGTGAACGCCACAGGCACTCAGCAGGCCGGCAACTGCCGTGGCAAGGGTCGCGAGGCGCAGCAGGCGCCAATGACGAATGGCATAACGATGAAGTAGCGACATGCTGACTCCGGGAACTGAGCGGTGAAGAGGGAGTGGCGTGGACGGGCAAGAACTCAGTCTCCCGCTACTCTAGCGCGTAACGGGGGCAAATACATGACGTCAGCCAACGCTGCAGGCGGCTGATATACTCGCGGGGACAGCACAGGTGGTACACCCTCATCATCGCCGTGGGGTGGCTGCCCTCAAGACCCACAACAGGCAGGAGTCAGCATGACCCGTATCGCAATCATGGGCGTCGCCGGACGCATGGGACGCACGTTGGTCGAGGCCGTCGGTGCCGTGGAAGGCCTGACGCTGACAGCGGGCATCGTCGAGGCCGGTAGCTCCCTGGCAGGTGCCGACATCGGCGAGCTGGCGGGGCAGGGGCGTCTGGGTGTGGTCGCCAGTGACAGTCTGGCCGCCGTGGTGGATGACGTCGATGTCGTGATCGATTTCACCGCGCCGCAGGTGACGCTGGCCAATCTGGCGCTGTGCTCGGAGCACGGCAAGCGCATGGTCATCGGCACGACCGGTTTCAGCCCGGAGCAGCTCGAGCAACTGGATGGCTATCGCGACAGCGTGCCCTTCGTATTTGCCGCCAACATGAGCTCCGGCGTCAATCTGACGCTGAAGCTGCTGGAAACGGCAGCCCAGGCACTGGGGGATGCAGGGTATGACATCGAGATCATCGAGGCGCACCACCGCCACAAGGTCGATGCCCCCTCCGGCACGGCACTGGCGATGGGAGAGGCGGTGGCACATGCCATCGGTCGTGATCTCGAGACCCACGGTGTCTTTGCACGCGAAGGACAGTGTGGTCCGCGTACCGACAAGGAAATCGGCTTCGCCACCGTGCGTGCCGGTGACATCGTCGGCGAGCATACCGTGATGTTCGCCACCGAAGGCGAGCGCATCGAGATCACCCACAAGGCCTCAAGCCGCATGACCTTCGCCAAGGGCGCGGCGCGTGCCGCCGAGTGGCTGTCAGCGCGTGGCGTCGGACGCTACGACATGCAGGACGTGCTGGGTCTCAAGTGATGTCCCGTCGGGGGCTCGGGGCGAGATCGCGTCCCGGGCACTCGATTTGCCGCGTTCGAGTGGCTTCCGGGCGCTTCGCGGAAGCTGTCACTGCCGACAGGATATTGTTGGTCGGCGGTGATGGATGTCGCACCTTGCGGCGGGAAATGTTCCTGGCAGGTGATTCAGGGGGACAGGCTCGCGATCACTCCCGATGCTCCACAAGCTGACCGCTGTGACGAAACGACCGTATGGTGGGCACTGCCGCCCGCTCGCGGTGCAGTCATGGGGTGGTCAGCACCGCAGGATTCGGGTAATCTCTACCCAATTTGGCCGCGCTCTTGGGGCCGCTGTGACAAGCAATATTCCGAAGAATGATAACAAGCGGGATGAAGCCTGATTTTTCGGTTTCGTCCCGCTTTTTTGCAGCCTGAATTTGCCGCTTCCGGCGAGCGCTCCTCACATGGGGAAGGCGCGTGGGAAGAGTGGCAGCGGGACCCAGACTCGGCGTCAGCCGAGTACGACAATCAAGCAGCATGTCCGGTGTTCGACCGCGGATTCCGGGCAGGAAAGTGGACACTTAGGGGAGGACGTTGCGTTGATCAAACCCGCGATACTGGCCTTGGAAGACGGCAGTGTATTTCACGGCAGCGCCATCGGCGCTGATGGGCAGACCAGTGGCGAGGTGGTGTTCAACACTGCCATGACCGGCTACCAGGAAATCCTGACCGATCCCTCCTACACCCGACAGATCGTCACTCTGACGTATCCGCACATCGGCAATACCGGCATCAACGACGAGGACAACGAGTCCGATCATGTCGCGGCCGCCGGCCTGGTCATCCGCGACCTCCCGCTGCTGGCCAGCAACTTCCGCTCTACTCGCTCTCTCGATCAGTACCTGCGTGACGAGAATGTCGTCGGCATCGCGGATATCGACACGCGTCGTTTGACGCGCATCCTGCGCGAGAAGGGCTCGCTGAACGGCGCCATTCTCGCCGGTGAGGATGCTCAGGGAGATGACGCCGTCGAGCGTGCGCTGGAAGCCGCGCGTGCCTTCCCGGGCCTCAAGGGCATGGACCTGGCCAAGGAAGTCTCCTGCCGCGAGTCATTCGAGTGGCACGAAGGCGAATGGACCCTGGGAGAAGGCTACGCCGACACCCGTGAGTCAGAGCGCCCCTTCCACGTGGTCGCCTACGACTACGGCGTCAAGCACAACATCCTGCGCATGCTGGCATCGCGTGGATGCCGTCTGACCGTCGTGCCGGCGCAGACGCCTGCCGCCGAGGTGCTGGCGCTCAACCCGGATGGCATCTTCCTGTCCAACGGTCCGGGCGACCCCGAACCCTGCGACTACGCCATCACCGCGATTCGTGAAGTGCTCGAGACCGAGACGCCGGTCTTCGGCATCTGCCTCGGTCACCAGCTGCTGGCCCTGGCCTCCGGTGCGAGCACGGTCAAGATGGGCCACGGTCACCATGGTGCCAACCACCCGGTGCAGGATCTCGACAGTGGTGTGGTGATGATCACCAGTCAGAACCATGGCTTCGCGGTGGATGAAGCCGGTATGCCGAGCCATCTGCGCGCGACCCACAAGTCGCTGTTCGACGGCAGTCTGCAGGGCATCGAGCGCACCGACCGTCCGGCCTTCAGCTTCCAGGGTCACCCGGAAGCCAGCCCCGGCCCGCAGGACGTCGCCCCGCTGTTCGATCGTTTCATCGAGATGATGCGCGCGCGACGCTGAGCCGAGCGCAGGCCCGAGGGCCTGATCCATCGTTGAGTTCAGTCACCAGATCATTGCGGGAAGAGACATGCCGAAACGTACAGACCTGAAAAGCATCCTGATCATCGGCGCCGGCCCCATCGTCATCGGCCAGGCGTGCGAGTTCGACTATTCCGGCGCACAGGCCTGCAAGGCCCTGCGTGAAGAGGGTTACCGGGTCATCCTGGTCAACTCCAACCCGGCCACCATCATGACCGACCCGGTGATGGCCGACGCGACCTACATCGAGCCGATCACCTGGGAGACCGTGGCGCGCATCATCGAGAAGGAGCGTCCGGACGCCATCCTGCCGACCATGGGTGGCCAGACCGCACTGAACTGTGCACTGGCCCTGGAGCGCGAAGGCGTGCTCGAGAAATTCGGCGTCGAGATGATCGGTGCCAACGCCGATACCATCGACAAGGCCGAAGACCGTGATCGCTTCGACAAGGCGATGAAGAAGATCGGCCTGGCGTGCCCGAAGGCCAAGGTCGCACACTCCATGGAAGAGGCCTGGGAAATCCAGGCCGAGCTGGGCTTCCCGTCCATCATCCGTCCCAGCTTCACCATGGGCGGTTCCGGCGGCGGCGTGGCGTACAACCGTGAAGAATTCGAAGAGATCTGCCATCGCGGTTTCGAGCTGTCGCCGACCCGTGAGCTGTTGATCGACGAATCGCTGCTGGGCTGGAAGGAATACGAGATGGAGGTCGTTCGTGACAAGAACGACAACTGCATCATCGTGTGTGCCATCGAGAACTTCGACCCGATGGGCGTGCATACCGGTGACTCCATCACTGTCGCCCCGGCACAGACCCTGACCGACAAGGAATACCAGCTGATGCGTGATGCATCGCTGGCCGTCCTGCGCGAGATCGGTGTCGAGACCGGTGGCTCCAACGTCCAGTTCGGCATCTGCCCGGACACCGGTCGCATGGTCGTGATCGAGATGAACCCGCGCGTGTCGCGCTCCTCTGCACTGGCCTCCAAGGCGACCGGTTTCCCGATCGCCAAGATCGCCGCCAAGCTGGCCATCGGGTATACCCTGGACGAGCTGCAGAACGACATCACCGGTGGCAAGACGCCGGCGTCCTTCGAGCCGTCCATCGACTATGTCGTCACCAAGATTCCGCGCTTCACCTTCGAGAAGTTCCCGCAGGCCAATGACCGGCTGACCACGCAGATGAAGTCGGTCGGCGAAGTCATGGCCATCGGTCGTACCTTCCAGGAATCCCTGCAGAAGGCACTGCGTGGCATGGAGACCGGTGTCGATGGTCTCGATCCCATCGTGGCCGACTACGGCGACGAGAACATGGCGCGCATCAAGGGCGAGCTGCAGGCCGCCGGTGCCGAGCGCATCTTCTACATCGCCGACGCCATGCGTGCCGGCCTTGGCATCGAAGAGATCTTCCGTCTCACCAACATCGACCGCTGGTACCTGGTGCAGCTGGCCGACCTGATCGCTCAGGAAGGCGAAGTGGCGGCAAGTTCTCTGGGCGAGATGGATGCCAATCGTCTGTTCCGTCTCAAGCGCAAGGGCTTCAGTGATGCCCGTCTGGCGCGCCTGATGGGCGTGTCCGAGAAGGCCTTCCGCAAGCATCGTCAGCAGCAGGGCATTCGCCCGGTCTACAAGCGTGTCGATACCTGTGCCGCGGAGTTCGCTTCCGACACCGCCTACATGTACTCCACCTACGAGGAGGAGTGTGAGGCCGAGGTCAGCGACAAGAAGAAGATCATGGTGCTGGGCGGTGGTCCGAACCGCATCGGTCAGGGCATCGAGTTCGACTACTGCTGCGTCCACGCCTCCCTCGCCATGCGCGCGGACGGCTACGAGACCATCATGGTCAACTGCAACCCGGAAACCGTGTCCACCGATTACGACACCTCCGATCGCCTCTACTTCGAGCCGGTGACGCTGGAAGACGTGCTGGAGATCGCCGACAAGGAACAGCCTGTCGGTGTCATCGTCCAGTTCGGCGGTCAGACGCCGCTGAAGCTGGCCCGTGAGCTCGAGGCCGCCGGTGTGCCGATCATCGGTACCACGCCGGACGCCATCGATCGCGCCGAAGACCGCGAACGTTTCCAGCAGATGATCGAGAAGCTCGGTCTCATCCAGCCGGAAAACGCCACCGCACGCAGCTTCGAGGAGGCCTTCGTCAAGGCCGAAACCATCGGCTACCCGCTGGTGGTGCGTCCGAGCTACGTGCTGGGCGGCCGCGCGATGGAAATCGTCTACTCGGCCTCCGAGCTCGAGAACTACATGACCCACGCGGTCAAGGTCTCCAATGACTCGCCGGTGCTGCTGGATCACTTCCTGAATGCCGCCATCGAGGTCGACATCGACGCGGTGTCCGATGGCAAGCAGGTCGTGATCGGCGCCATCATGCAGCACATCGAGCAGGCTGGTATCCACTCCGGTGACTCGGCGTGCGCACTGCCGCCTTACTCGCTGCCGGCAGACGTCCAGGAAGAGATGCGTGAGCAGGTCAAGCGCATGGCGCTGGAGCTCAACGTCGTCGGTCTGATGAATGTTCAGCTGGCTTGGCAGGATGGCGTGATCTACGTCATCGAGGTCAACCCGCGTGCCTCGCGTACCGTGCCGTTCGTCTCCAAGTGCATCGGCCAGTCGCTGGCGCAGATCGCCGCGCGTTGCATGGCCGGCCAGACCCTGGAAGAGATCGGTTTCACCCAGGAAATCGTGCCGACCTTCTACAGCGTCAAGGAAGCGGTGCTGCCGTTCGCCAAGTTCCCGGGTGTCGATCCGATCCTGTCACCGGAAATGAAGTCCACCGGTGAAGTGATGGGCTCTGGCGATACCTTCGCCGAGGCCTTCTACAAGGCGCAGCTGGGCGCCGGGGAAGCCATCCCGACATTGACGGGCGATCGCAAGGCGTTCCTGTCCGTGCGCGAGTTCGACAAGGCGGGCGTTATCGAGGTGGCCCGCTCTCTGGTAATATTGGGCTTTACGCTTTGTGCTACCCGTGGCACGGCAGAGGTGATTGCCGCTGCCGGGCTCGAGGTTGAACCCGTCAACAAGGTGTTCGAGGGGCGGCCGCATATCGTCGACATGATCAAGAACGGCGGGATCGCCTACATCGTCAACACCACTGAGGGACGTCAGGCCATCAATGACTCGTCCGTGATTCGCCGCACTGCGCTGGCGCACAAGGTGCCCTATGCCACGACGCTGGCGGGTGCCAATGCCGTGTGCATGGCGCTCGAGTACGGAAACGATGTCAAGGTCCGTCGTCTCCAGGATCTGCATGCAGGAGTCATGATATGAGTAGAAGTCCGATGACCGTCGAGGGCGAAGATCGCCTGCGCAAGGAGCTCGAGCACCTCAAGGGCACGGAACGCCCCAAGGTCATCGCTGACATCGCGGAAGCACGTGAGCACGGCGATCTCAAGGAGAACGCCGAGTATCACGCCGCGCGTGAGCAACAGGGTTTCATCGAGGGGCGTATCCAGGAGATTGAAGCCAAGCTCTCGATGTCCCAGGTCATCGATGTCACCAAGCTGCCCAAGACAGGCAAGGTGATCTTCGGTACCACGGTTGATCTGATGAACCTCGATGACGACAGCGAAGTGCGCTATCGCATCGTGGGTGAGGATGAGGCCAGCATCAAGGACGGCAAGATCTCCGTTACCTCACCGATCGCGCGTGCGCTGATCGGCAAGGAAGAAGGCGATGTCGTGGTCGTGCGTACCCCGGGTGGCGATGTGGAGTATGAAATCTCCGAAGTGCATCACATCTGAAGCACGTCACATCTGAAGAGCATCGCCTCTGATTCGTCAGATCCTGATGTCGTGACAGCCCTGCCGGTCATCCCGGCAGGGCTGTTTTTTTGGCCTGCGGGCACGGAATCCTTCAGGGAGGGAGTAATGGAAGTACAGGGAAGTCAGCCGGAAAAGCGCATCATGGCAACCTCCATGGTGGCCATCTTCATGGTGCTCGGGTTCATGCTGTTCGGGGTGGCATATGTGGTCTCCCAGTCGTTTGCCTATCGGTACACCGGGGACTCGGCGCTGTTGACGCCGTCATTGGTCCTGGGGAGTGCCCTGTTGGCGAGGGGAGTTTTCCACCTGGTGGTGCCGCTGGCGCACTTCGGCAATCAGTCGCTTTATCTGCGGCCGTCACCACTCATGGGGTGTCGCAAGATCGAGTATGAGCTGATCGAGGATTTCACTTTCGACAAGAAGACGCTGGTCATCAAGTATCGTGATGCCGGCAACGGTGAGGGGGAGTCCAGGCAGACGACACTCAAGCGTCATCAGGTCACCCAGCGGGCGCTGGATGACATCACCTTCGAGCTGAATCAGCGCGTCAGGTCGTGATTGTCAGTCACAGAAAACAGAAACGCCGCCCTCGATGAGGGCGGCGTTTCTGTCTGCGGCAGGCGTGGCGTGCGAGGTGAGCCTCGTCAGGCCTGGGCCCGGCGGCTTACTTCTCGCTGAAGCGCTGTACGTTGGACAGCTTCGGCTTGGCCTGCGGGTTGCGGCGATACAGCAGGGCGATCTTGCCGATGCTCTGGATCAGGGTCGCGCCGGTTTCGCTGCACAGGTGGCGAGCCACCTCGCCACGGGCTTCGCGATCATTGATCGCCAGCTTCAGCTTGATCAGTTCGTGATCGTGCAGTGCGCGCTCGAGTTCGGTCACGACGCCGTCGGAAAGGCCGTTTTCCGAGACGGTGACGATCGGGTCAAGATGGTGCCCGATGCTGCGAAATGCTTTCTTTTGTGACTGTGACAAGCTCATGGTATCGTAAAGTTTCCCTGTTGGCGTCCGATGGGAGCGGGGAGCGTAGCGAAAGACAGGGTCGACTCCAGGGCTTGAAATCCAGGGGTGTGAACCCGTCTGTTGCGCAGGCAATGTCTGTGCCCGCGGGCGGAACCGCGCGCAGGACCCGCCATTCTACTCCATGACGACGCTCATGACACGACCCGTGCGCAAGCTTGCCACGCCTTTCGTGTCGTCGTTATCCCCCCGCACCATCTCCCGCCAGTATTCGATTTCCCCCCGACATTCCAGGTGACAACGTGGCTCACCCCAGCAAGAGCAGCGCTGGCTGGATGAAGGAACACTTTGATGACGCCTATGTCCAGCGCAGCTGGGCCGATGGCTATCGTTCCCGTGCCAGCTACAAACTGATTGAAATCGATGACAAGGACCGCCTGCTCAAGCCGGGCGCTACCGTCATCGACCTAGGTGCCGCCCCCGGTGGCTGGAGCCAGATCGCCGCGGATCGCGTCGGCATGGAGGGCGTGGTCATCGCCTCCGACATCCTTGAGATGGACGCCCTGGCCGGTGTCGATTTCATCCAGGGTGACTTCACCGAAGAGGCCGTGCTGAACCAGATTCTGGCCACCTTGGGGGATCGCCCGGTGGATCTCGTGATCTCCGACATGGCACCCAATATGAGCGGCATGAGCGCGATAGATCAGCCTGCCGGCATGTATCTGGTCGAGCTGGCGCTGGATCTGGCGCGCCAGACGCTCAAGCCGGGTGGCAACTTTCTGGTCAAGGTCTTCCAGGGAGAGGGCTTCGATGCCTACCTGAAGGACATGCGTGGCAGCTTCAACAAGGTCGTCACGCGCAAGCCGGAAGCGTCGCGCGCCCGCTCGCGCGAGGTCTACCTGCTTGGGCAGGGGTTCAAGGGCTGACGTTGCCCTCGATGCCAGGCGATCCCGATTTCTGCCCCGGACGACGACTTCATCACCGGTTAAGGCGGCCGATGGCATACTTGGTCAGGCTGGAATCATTGTGCCTCGGTCGAAGTCGTTGTATCTCTGATATAGGCCGACTATCGGCTGAATAGTCCGGTGCCGGCCTTTAAGCAATGGTTGCCGGCCCCCATCTGGTGTAGTGTCGATAGCATTGGGCCTTGAGCACGGAGGGCCGGTAACAGGTTGATGAGATGCCAAGGTCGCATCATCATCGATCGGCAAGCAGAACAACGCAGGCAAGCTTTGAGTGACTCGGTAGGCAAGGCGGCGTGTTGCGTCGTTTGATACCCCGCAGGCACGATCAGATAGCATGGCAGGCCACCACAAGACGGCAGTCGGAGTATTCACGGCATGCCAAGACAGATTCATGCAATGAGGGTGTCCCCTTGAACGACATGGCGAAGAACCTGATTCTCTGGTTGATCATCGCGGCAGTGCTGCTGACGGTGTTCAACAACTTCAGCGTCGATACCTCGCCGCAGGCGATGAACTATTCACAGTTCGTCCAGCAGGTGCAGAACGACCGGATCAAGAGTGTGACCATCGATGGCTACACCATCGAGGGTGAGCGGGCCGACGGCTCCAGCTTTACCACCATCCGGCCGGCGGCGTCCGATCCCAAGCTGATGGATGACCTGCTCTCCAACAAGGTGGAGGTCATCGGCAAGAAGCCTGAGCAGCAGTCGCTGTGGACACGTCTGTTGATTGCCAGCTTCCCGATTCTGATCATCCTGGCCATCTTCATGTTCTTCATGCGCCAGATGCAGGGTGGTGGTGCCGGCAAGGGTGGCCCGATGAGCTTCGGCAAGTCGAAGGCCAAGCTGCTGAGCCAGGATCAGATCAAGACCACCTTCAGCGACGTCGCGGGCTGTGACGAAGCGAAGGAAGAGGTCGAGGAACTGGTCGACTTCCTCAAGGACCCCAGCAAGTTCCAGCGTCTTGGCGGTCAGATTCCGCGTGGCGTACTGATGGTGGGTCCGCCGGGTACCGGCAAGACCCTGCTCGCCAAGGCGATTGCCGGCGAGGCCAAGGTGCCGTTCTTCAGCATCTCCGGTTCTGACTTCGTCGAGATGTTCGTCGGTGTCGGTGCCTCCCGTGTGCGTGACATGTTCGAGCAGGCCAAGAAGCAGGCGCCGTGCATCATCTTCATCGATGAGATCGACGCCGTCGGCCGCCACCGTGGCTCCGGCATGGGCGGTGGTCACGATGAGCGCGAGCAGACCCTGAACCAGCTGCTGGTCGAGATGGATGGCTTCGAAGCGAATGACGGCATCATCGTCATCGCCGCGACCAACCGTCCAGACGTGCTTGACCCCGCATTGCTGCGCCCGGGCCGTTTCGACCGCCAGGTCATGGTAGGCCTGCCGGACATCCGTGGCCGCGAGCATATCCTCGGCGTTCACCTGCGCAAGGTGCCGATGGGCGACGACGTGGTGCCGGTCAATATCGCACGGGGTACGCCGGGCTTCTCTGGCGCGGATCTGGCCAATCTGGTCAATGAAGCGGCCCTGTTCGCTGCACGTCGCAACAAGCGCCTGGTCGGCATGGAAGAGCTCGAGCTGGCCAAGGACAAGATCATGATGGGCGCCGAGCGCAAATCGATGGTCATGTCCGAGAAGGAGAAGCGCAACACGGCCTATCACGAGTCCGGTCACGCCATCATCGGTCTGGTGATGCCAGAGCATGATCCGGTCTACAAGGTCTCGATCATTCCGCGAGGCCGTGCGCTGGGTGTGACGATGTTCCTGCCGGAAGAGGATCGCTACAGCTATTCTCGCCAGCAGATCATCAGTCAGATCTGCTCGCTGTTCGGCGGTCGTATCGCCGAAGAGATGACGCTGGGGCCGAATGGTGTCACCACCGGGGCTTCCAACGACATCAAGCGTGCCACCGAGCTTGCCCACAACATGGTCGCCAAATGGGGTCTCTCCAGTGAAATGGGCCCGATCATGTACGATGAGGACGAGTCTCACCAGTTCCTCGGCGGTCCGGGTCAGGGCGGCGGCAAGCTGAAGTCGGGCGACACCACCTCACGTCTCGACAAGGAAGTGCGTCGTATCATCGACGAGTGCTACGCCAAGGCGCAGCAGATCCTTGAGGAGAATCGCGACAAGCTGGATGCGATGACCGAGGCGCTGATGACCTACGAGACCATCGATGCCGAGCAGCTGGCCGACATCATGGCAGGGCGCACTCCGCGTCCGCCCAAGGACTGGGGTGGCCCGGCCGGTGGTGGTGACAGTGGTCTCGTCGCACCGGTGGCCGACACGCCGAAAGCTGAGGCGCCTGAGGCCCCCGGGTCTGACGGTGATGCCGCAGACACTGACGACGGTGAGGAAGATACGCGGCGCCGTCCGTCAGACCCGCTGGGTGGTCCAAGCGGTCACTGAGCCATGAATCAGCCATCATCGCGCTGACTCTCACAACGCCCGAGCGGACATTCCGCTCGGGCGTTGTCGTTTTCGGGGCAGAAATGCGCGGCGCCCTGGATGCCCCGAGGCGGCTGATGGCGGGTGATGCCATCCGCGATCAGGCGTCGGGGTGAGTCGGGTAAGTGTGAGTGAGGCGGTGTGACTCACTATCCTGCGCGGCGTGGCTCAGGTTCCTGACCCTGATCAGATGATTTGCCTGGGCAGATGGCGTTGCCATCTGCTGACGCCCCATGTGGCGGCCGTTCGACGCCTTGCGCGGCCGATGAGGCCTCTTTAAAGTGGGTGCCCGATTCCTTCTCCGGCAGCCATGATGTTCGTCCTGGCTGCCCGTTTTCTGCATGGGTGATCATGTCGACTTACGCTGATTCACTGCCACGCGAGCCCGTGGTGGGCCATTCAATGGCGCTTGACTGCGGTGGACGCACGCTTGACCTGTCACGCCCGCGTGTCATGGGGATTCTCAATGTGACCCCGGACTCCTTCTCGGATGGTGGGCGCAGCGCGACCCTGGATGCCGCGCTGCGCCATGCCGAGCGGATGCTGGCCGATGGCGCCGCCATCATCGACGTGGGCGGTGAGTCGACCCGCCCGGGGGCGAGCCCTGTCAGTGCGGATGAGGAGCTGGCACGTGTCTGTCCGGTCGTCGAGCGGCTGGTGAGCGAGCTGGGGGCGCTGGTGAGCGTCGATACCAGTACCCCGGAGGTGATGCAGGAAACGGCGCGTCTCGGGGCTGGCATGATCAATGACGTGCGTGCATTGCGTCGTGAGGGCGCCCTTGAGGCGGCCGCGCGCAGCGGCCTGCCGGTGTGCCTGATGCACATGCGTGGCGAGCCGGACACCATGCAGCAGGATACCGCCTATGCGCAGTCGATCGAGGATGAGGTCAGTGACTTTCTAGCCGAGCGCATCACCGTCTGTGAGGCCGCAGGGATCGAGCGTTCGCGTCTGTTGCTGGACCCCGGCTTCGGCTTCGGCAAGTCCCTGCAAGACAATCTGCGTCTGTATCACCGCATGGCGCAGCTGCACGAATTCACCCTCCCGCTGCTGATCGGCACCTCTCGCAAGAGCATGATCGGCAATGCGCTCGGGCGCGCGGTAGAGGATAGACTGGCTGGCAATCTGGCGCTGACGGCACTTGCCGTCCGTGAAGGTGCCCGATTGCTACGCGTTCACGACGTGGCCCCGACTGTCGATGCTGTCGACATGACGTGGGCCGTGCTACAGGAAGGCACGATACGATGAGTCGACGTTATTTTGGTACGGATGGTATTCGCGGCACGGTCGGTGAATTCCCGATCACGCCAGACTTCATGCTCAAGCTGGGCTGGGCGGCCGGGCGTGTCTTTGCGCGCCATGGCCGCGGCAAGGTACTGATCGGCAAGGACACGCGCATCTCGGGGTACATGTTCGAGTCGGCGCTCGAGTCCGGTCTTTCTGCCGCAGGCGTGGATGTCTCCCTGCTGGGGCCGATGCCGACACCGGGCATCGCCTATCTGACGCGGACCTTCCGCGCGGATGCCGGTATCGTGATCTCGGCCTCGCACAATGCCTATCCGGACAATGGCATCAAGTTCTTCTCCGCGGCCGGCACCAAGCTGGATGATGCGCTGGAAGCCGAGATCGAGGCCGAGCTGGATCGCGATATCGAGATCGTCGGGCCGGATAGCCTCGGCAAGGCCTCGCGCATCCAGGATGCCGCCGGCCGTTACATTGAATTCTGCAAGTCGACCCTGCCGGGCCGTCTGGGCCTGCATGGCATGAAAGTGGTGCTGGATTGCGCGCATGGCGCGACCTACCACATCGCGCCGAATGTCTTCCGTGAGCTGGGCGCCAAGGTCAGCGTCATCGGTGGCGAACCGGATGGTCTGAACATCAACCAGGATGTCGGCTCCACCAACCCGCAGGCACTGCGGGCGGCCGTGATCGAGCAGGGCGCCGATCTTGGCGTGGCCTTCGATGGCGACGGGGACCGTCTGATCCTGGTCGATGCCGATGGCCGGGTCATCGATGGCGATGACATCCTCTACATGATCGCGCGGGATCGTCACGAGCGTGGAGTGCTGGGGGGCGGTGTCGTCGGCACGCTGATGTCCAACTTCGGTCTGGCGGCAGCGCTGGAAGGTCTGGGAATTCCCTTCGAGCGTGCCAAGGTCGGTGACCGCTACGTCATCGAGCGTCTGGAAGCCAATGGCTGGCAGTTGGGGGGGGAATCCTCCGGTCACATCGTCTGCAGCCATATCCAGAGCACCGGGGATGGCATCGTCTCCGCGCTGCAGGTGCTGGCGATCATGGCGCGTGAGGAATGTTCTCTCAGTGAGTTGCTGGTCGGTTTCGAGAAGGCGCCGCAGGCGTTGATCAACGTACGTCTGACTCCAGGCTGTGACAACCAGGCGCTGATGGCGGCGGATGCCGTCCAGGCCGCGGTAGCGGAAGTGGAAGAGACGCTGGGCAGCGAAGGTCGCGTGCTGTTGCGTCCCAGTGGTACCGAGCCACTGATCCGTGTCATGGTCGAGGGGCGGCCGCACTTCGATGTGCAGGCACTGGCCCGTCAGATCGCCTCGGCGGTCGAGGCCAGCATGCAGGCTCGCTGATATCACCCGCGGTCATCAGAATCGACGACAGGCGCCCAGTGCGCCTGTCGTCGATTCTGGACGCCATGAAAGGCCCGATCGAGCGTGCCTGCAGGGCTTGACAGTTCGCGATGAGGTTGTCAGTCAGGGGCCGCTCCATTACCATCCTCGCACTGCTCATAAGGGAGAAGCACATGCGTACACCGCTGATTGCCGGTAACTGGAAGATGAATGGCGATCTTGCCCTGATCGACGAGTTCGCCGACGCACTGGGGGCTGCAGCGCTGCCCCAGGGGGTTCAGGTGGCGTTGGCATTGCCTTTCCCTTATCTGAGCGCTGCGCGCGAGCGGCTGCCGGCGACGGTCCTGCTGGGCGCCCAGACGTTGAACCCGGCGGAATCAGGCGCCTTCACCGGTGAGGTGGCAGGCAGCATGCTCAAGGATGTGGGCATGACGCTGGTGCTGGTCGGGCACTCCGAGCGTCGCAGCCTGTATGGCGAGGACGATGCTGCCGTGCTTGCACGAGTCAATGCGGCTCTCGCGTCAGGCCTCACGCCGGTGCTGTGCATCGGTGAGACGCTGGAAGAGCGTGAAGCCGGTGAGTCGGAGCGTGTCGTGCTGGGTCAGCTGGAGGCCGTGTTCTCCGAGCTGTCCGCTGAGGCGCGTACCCGTCTTGTCGTGGCCTATGAGCCGGTCTGGGCGATCGGTACCGGCCGCACGGCATCGCCTGAGCAGGCGCAAGCCATGCACGCCGCTATCCGTGCACGCCTGGGCGAGTGGTCCGCGTCTCTCGCGGATGCCATGCAATTGCTGTACGGCGGTAGCATGAAAGCTGCCAATGCCGCCGAGCTGCTCGCGCAGCCGGATATCGACGGCGGCCTGGTGGGAGGTGCTTCTCTCCAGGTCGACGAATTCCTAGCCATTTGCCAGTCTGCAGGTTGAATCTCATGCAAGTAGCCGTTCTGATGGTCCATGTGGTACTCGCGGTCGCACTGATCGTGCTCGTCCTTCTCCAGCAGGGCAAGGGTGCCGAAGCTGGCGCTGCCTTCGGTGGTGGTGGTGCTTCCCAGACCGTTTTCGGGTCCAGCGGTAGTGGCAATTTCCTCGCGCGCTTCACCGGCGTGCTGGCAGCAGGCTTCTTCGCGACGTCCCTGACCCTGGCCTGGTTCGCCTCCAATGCCAACCAGACCTCCGTGGAAGCGGGCATCCCGAATGCCACCGTGATCGAGCAGCAGAAAAATTCACTGCCATCACTTGACGACTCCAGTGAAAGTGTGGAGAATACGTCGCCAGTGCTCGAGGAAAGCGGCAACGCAGACCAACCAGTACTCTAAGGAATTCAAGGCGTTATCGTTTGAATTCTTCCGGGTAACGTCTCAGGCGATACCCGCCCCCGTGCCGAAGTGGTGGAATTGGTAGACACGCTATCTTGAGGGGGTAGTGACCTTATGGTCGTGGGGGTTCAAGTCCCCCCTTCGGCACCATCCTGTTAGATCGATTGGCAGTCTGGACGCAACTCTGCCACCTTTGAAAGACGTCATTCCTTGACCTCCTTTTACGGTGACATTACCATCGTCCGACTATTGTTGCGGGGTGGAGCAGTCTGGTAGCTCGTCGGGCTCATAACCCGAAGGTCATCGGTTCAAATCCGGTCCCCGCTACCAAGTTTCTTGAAAGGCCCCTTCCTATGAAGGGGCTTTTTGTTAGCACCAGTGCCAATCAGCCACCTAGCTCTCCTCTCTACTCCCGGTCAGGTGCCTGATGCAACTGCTGTAGGAGCCTCGTCTGTGTCAACCAAGGACGCTACGCTTAAAGCGCTTATCGATCCCGTCGTTTCTGCTCTGGGCTTCGAGCTCTGGGGTATCGACTATCTCTCCCAAGGCAAGCAGTCCCGTCTGGTGATCTATATCGACCATTCCGATGGCATTTCCGTGGATGACTGCGCAAGCGTCAGTCGTCAGGTCGGTGCCGTGCTGGATGTCGAGGACCCCATCACGGGCCAGTTCCAGCTTGAAGTTTCATCCCCAGGCATGGATCGTCCGCTGTTCACGCTTGATCAGTACGAGCGCTACATCGGTCATGTGGTGGCACTGCGACTGCGTCAGGCCTTCGATGGCCAGCGCAAGTACCAGGGGCTGGTGACTGGCACCGAAGACGGTGATGTCGTGATCCGGGTCGACGAAGAAGAATACTGCTTTCCGATCGAAAGCATCGACCAGGCACGCATTGTGCCGCAGTTCAAATAACTGACGTTGTCGGCACATTGCTCGCTTGGCGAGCTCGAGTCGATGCGCAAGGACAGGTTTCTGGCGAGGCAAAGTCATGAGCAAAGAGATTCTGCTGGTCGTTGACGCCATCTCCAATGAGAAGGGCGTGCCGCGGGATGTGATTTTCGAGGCCGTCGAGGCGGCACTGGCTTCGGCTTCACGCAAGCGTTTCGATCAGGAAGAGGCGGATATCCGCGTCAAGATCGATCGTGTCACCGGTGATTATGCGACCTTCCGTCGCTGGACCGTCGTGGAAGACGACGAGTTCGAGACGCCGGACTACGAGATCAAGGCCAGTATCGCCGAACAGCGCGAAGAGCCGCTGGCGCTGGGCGCCGTGGTCGAGCAGCAGATCGAGTCCGAAGCCTTCGGTCGTATCGCTGCCCAGACGGCCAAGCAGGTCATCGTGCAGAAGGTGCGCGAAGCCGAGCGTGCCGAAGTCGTTCGCCTGTACGCGGAGCGTGAAGGTGAGCTGGTCGCGGGGATCGTCAAGAAAACGACACGTGACGGCCTGATCATCGACCTGGGCGACAACGCCGAAGGCTTCCTGCCGCGCGGCGAGATGATCCATGGCGAGCGTTACCGCTTGAACGAGCGAGTACGCGCATTGCTCTGGAAGGTTGATACCGAGGCGCGTGGATCCCAGTTGATACTCTCGCGGACGCGTCCGGAGCTGATCATCGAACTGTTCAAGATCGAGGTGCCGGAAATCGCCGAGCAGCTGATCGAGATCAAGGGCGCGGCTCGCGATCCGGGCTCGCGGGCCAAGATTGCGGTCAAGAGCAATGACAAGCGCATCGACCCGATCGGTGCTTGTGTCGGCATGCGCGGCTCGCGTGTGCAGGCCGTGTCAAACGAACTGCGTAATGAACGCGTGGATATCATCCTGTGGGATGACAATCCTGCCCAGTTGGTCATCAACGCCATGGCACCGGCCGATGTCGGCTCCATTCTGGTCGACGAAGACACCCATTCCATGGATGTCGCTGTCGCCGCGGACAATCTGGCACAGGCCATTGGTCGTAGCGGTCAGAACGTGCGCCTGGCCAGTGAGCTGACAGGTTGGTCGCTCAATGTCATGACCGAGGCGGAAGCCGAGGGCAAGCGCGAGCAGGAAATCGACAGCTTTGTCGAATATTTCATCACTCATCTCGAGATTGAAGAGGATCTAGCCCGTGTCCTGGTGGACGAGGGCTTCACCTCACTCGAGGAAATCGCCTATGTCCCGCTCGAGGAAATGCTCGAGGTCGAGGGCTTTGACCAGGATCTGGTCGAGGAGCTGCGCGCTCGGGCCAAGGATGAACTGCTGAATCTCGCCATCGCCACTGAAGAGCAGCTGGACGGCGCACAGCCGGCCGAAGATCTGCTCAACATGGAAGGCATGGAGAGTCATCTGGCATACATCCTGGCCAGCAAGGGTATCGTCACCATGGAAGACCTTGCCGAGCAGGCCATCGATGATCTGAAAGACATCGAAGGCGTCGACGAAGAGCGAGCAGCGGCGTTGATCATGACCGCCCGCGCGCCCTGGTTCGCAAGCGAACAGTAACTAGGTCACGGGCTCAGGAGGGTCGTACATGTCAGAAATGACAGTCAAAGAATTCGCCAAGAAGGTGGGCCGCGAGTCAGCCCGCCTACTGGAACAGATGCACGAAGCTGGTTTGAAGCACAAGTCAGAGAACGACGCCGTGTCCGAGGTCGACAAGCAGAAGCTGCTTGACCACCTCACCAAGAGCCACGGCGGTGGTGCTGCCCCGGCAGCGCCGAAGAACCGCATTACCCTGACCCGCAAGACCAAGTCACGCATCAACACTGGCGGCGGTCGCGGCAAGTCCATCGAGGTGCAGGTCCGCAAGAAGCGTACCTACGTCAAGGATGGTGAAGAGCAGGCCGCAGATGCGCCGGCGACTGAGGCACAGGCTGCCAAGGCGCCTGCCGCCGAGAAGCCGGCTGCTGCCCCGCAGCGTGATGAGCGTCGTGGCAACGACAACCGTCGCGAAGAGCGTCCGCGTCAGAGTGCTCCGGCCGCTGCCGCTGCACCGGTCGCGGATGCTGCGCCGGAAGTCAATGCGCCGCCGAAGGAGCCGCGTGGTGATGCACCGCGTCGCGCCAAGGCTGCGCCGCGTGATGAATCACGTGATCGCCGTGAGGCCCGTGAAGATCGCAGTGAGCGCAAGCGTGGCGGGGCCAAGAAGGTCAAGCGCGCAGAGCGTCGCGGCGGTCGTCGTGGTGGTCGCGATACCAATCGCCAGCCGCCGAAGCCGGTCCAGACCTTCGTGCGTGAAGTCTCCATCCCCGAGTCCATCTCGGTGGCAGACCTCGCCGACAAGATGGCCGTCAAGGCGTCTGAAGTGATCAAGGCCATGTTCAACATGGGCGCTGCGGTCACCATCAACCAGACGATCGATCAGGAAACCGCGACCATCGTGGTCGAGGAAATGGGTCACACGCCCAAGCTGATCAAGGATGACGCGCTCGAGACAGCCGTTCTCGAGGGCATCTCCTACGAGGGTGAGCAGATCACTCGCGCGCCGGTCGTCACTGTCATGGGTCACGTTGACCACGGCAAGACCTCGCTGCTGGATTACATCCGCCGTACCAAGGTGGCCACAGGTGAAGCGGGTGGTATCACCCAGCACATCGGTGCCTACCACGTCGAGCACGACAACGGCGATGTGACCTTCCTGGATACTCCGGGCCACGCGGCGTTCACCGCCATGCGTGCTCGTGGTGCCAAGGCGACTGACGTGGTCATCCTGGTGGTGGCTGCCGATGACGGCGTGATGCCGCAGACCATCGAGGCTGTCGAGCACTCCAAGGCCGCGGGTGTCCCGCTGGTCGTGGCAGTGAACAAGATCGACAAGGAAGGCGCTGATCCGGACCGCGTGAAGAATGAGCTGTCCCAGCACGGCGTCATCTCCGAGGAATGGGGTGGTGATACCCAGTTCGTCCACGTTTCCGCCAAGACTGGCGAAAACATCGACGCGCTGCTGGAAGCCGTCCTGCTGGTCTCCGAAGTGCTCGAGCTTCAGGCCGTGCCGTCCGCGCCGGGTAAAGGCGTCGTGGTCGAGTCGCGTCTCGACAAGGGCCGTGGCCCGGTCGCGACCGTGCTGGTCCAGAACGGTACCCTGAAGAAGGGCGACATCGTCCTCGCTGGCCTGCACTACGGCCGCGTGCGTGCGCTGATCAACGAAGTCGGCAAGCAGGTCGATTCCGCGGGTCCGGCCATGCCGGTCGAGATCCAGGGCCTGGGTGGCACGCCGGAAGCCGGTGAAGAGTTCACCGTGGTCCCGGACGAGAAGAAGGCGCGTGAAGTCGCCAACTTCCGCCAGGGCAAGTACCGCGAGGTGCGTCTGGCACGTCAGCAGAAGGCCAAGCTGGAGAACATGTTCTCCCAGATGGGTCAGGAAGAAGTCGCCAAGGTCAACGTCGTCCTCAAGGCCGACGTGCAGGGGTCTCTGGAAGCCATCCGTGGCGCTCTGGAAGAGCTCTCCACCGACGAAGTCAAGGTGGCCGTGGTCTCTTCCGGCGTCGGCGGCATCACCGGCACCGATGCCAACCTGGCACTCGCTTCCGAAGCGATCCTGGTCGGCTTCAACGTCCGTGCTGACGCTTCCGCCCGTGAGATCGTCGAGCGTGAAGGCCTGGATCTGCGCTACTACAGCGTCATCTACCAGCTGATCGACGAGGTCAAGCTGGCCATGAGCGGCATGCTGGCACCGGAATTCCGCGAGCAGATCGTGGGTGTGGCCGAAGTGCGCGATGTCTTCAAGGCACCGAAGATCGGCGCCATCGCCGGTTGCATGGTCGTCGAAGGCACCATGTACCGCTCCAAGCGCATCCGCGTGCTGCGTGACAACGTGGTCATCTACGAAGGCGAGCTGGAATCCCTGCGTCGCTTCAAGGATGACGTCAACGAAGTCCGCAACGGCATGGAATGTGGTATCGGCGTCAAGAACTACAACGACGTGCAGGTGGGTGACAAGATCGAGGTGTTCGACCAGATTCAGGTCGAGCGTAGCCTCTGATAGCGCCCCTGCGAGGAGAGATCACGGATGCGTGAATACAGCCGTACTGACCGCGTGGCGGACCAGATCCAGCAGGAGCTCGCGCTGTTGATTCAGCGCGAGGTCAAGGACCCGCGCCTTGGCATGCTGACGGTCAGCGCCGCCAAGGTCAGCCGCGACCTGTCCTACTCCGATGTCTACGTGACCCTGCTGGGTGACGACAGTCCGGAACGCATCAAGGAAAATCTTGCCGTGCTCAAGCGCGCGGCAGGTTTCCTGCGCTCCCAGCTGGCGCGCACCATTCAGCTGCGTCACGTGCCGGAACTGCGCTTTCATTACGATGAGAGCGTCGTTCGTGGCCATCACCTGTCTTCACTGATCAATACGGCGGTCGCTGATGACCGCAAGCGCAGTGCAGAACGTGGTGATGATGACAGCGAAGACGGTGCCCCGGGCACCACGCCGGACGCCTGATGGGCCGTCGTCGTCGCGGCCTGCCGATTGACGGCGTACTGTTGCTGGACAAGCCCAAGGGCATGTCCA
Organism: Cobetia sp. MMG027; assembly: GCF_027947415.1. Lineage (NCBI taxonomy): Bacteria > Pseudomonadati > Pseudomonadota > Gammaproteobacteria > Oceanospirillales > Halomonadaceae > Cobetia > Cobetia sp. MMG027. The sequence goes on along the minus strand of NZ_JAQJIO010000006.1, from coordinate 28,574 downwards.
GCAACTACGCGCTTCAGAAGGCACGCCGCCTCTACCAGGCACAGAAGGCAGGGCATACCGGCACGCTCGATCCGATGGCAACCGGCTTGCTGCCGGTCTGCTTCGGTGAGGCCACCAAGTTCTCCTCGCATCTGCTCGAGGCGGACAAGGTCTATCGGGCACGGATCAAGTTTGGCCAGGTCACCGACACCGGTGATGCGGAAGGCGAGATACTGCGTGAGCGGGAGATTCCCGAGCTTGCGGAGTCCGAGCTGGAAGCGGTGCTGGACCGGTTCCGTGGCGAGATAGATCAGGTGCCGCCGATGTACTCCGCGCTCAAGCACCAGGGACGTCCGCTCTATGAGCTGGCGCGCCAGGGAATTGAAATCGAGCGTGCAGTCCGTCGCGTTACCATCTACAATATGGCGCTTCTTGCACGGCACTCCGATGGTATCGAGATCGAAGTGGCGGTCAGCAAGGGCACCTACATACGCAGTCTGGCCGAGGATATCGGCGAGGCGCTGGGCTGTGGAGCCCACCTCACGGCACTGCGTCGTCTCAAGACAGGCCCGTTCACGGGTGATGCCATGCTGGATTTCGAGCGCCTCGAGGCGCTGGCAGATCAGCAGGCACGTGAAGGCGTTCTGTTGCCTGTCGACATCCTGCTCGATCATCTTCCACGTCTCGACATCACTGCCGAGATGGCTCGGAAGATATTGCGTGGTCAACAGGCTGAAACGACGACAGGGTCGCTGGAAGTGGACTCCCTGGCTCGTGTGTATCAGGACCAGCAGTTGCTCGGGCTGGTCCGGATTGTGGCGGAGGGCATCATCGCTCCTCGCCGACTGCTCAGCTCCGCTGTCGAGGCGGCGGCTGGGTGAGCTGATTGCGGCCTCGCCGCAAGCCGCATGAAGACTGCAAATATGCGTGGTCTTCGACATTTCTTATCTACCAAGCATATTGCTTACTGGAGAGACAGATGGCACTTACCGCTGAGAAGAAGGCTGAGATCGTTAGCGAATTCGGCCGTGGCGAGAACGACACCGGTTCCCCGGAAGTTCAGGTTGCACTGCTGAGCGCCAACATTGATGGCCTGCAGGGCCACTTCAAGGCCAACAAGCAGGATCACCACTCCCGTCGTGGTCTGATCCGCATGGTCAACCAGCGCCGCAAGCTGCTTGACTACCTCAAGCGCAAGGATTTCGAGCGTTACACCGCTCTGATCCAGCGTCTGGGTCTGCGTCGCTAATCAGCGATGTTGCCGCCATGCATTCCGGTGCATGGCGGGCCCCCGGTGGGCACAGGAAAACCGACACTGCCTGCGGGCGGTGTCGGTTTTTTTGTGCCTGATACCGTGGGGAGAAGCGGGCGGGCAATCGCCTCCCGATCCGGCTGCAGCCCGCATGCTGCGTGAGACTCACTCGCTTTTCATTGTCTGCGCCGCGCATTACCATGAGCGCCGGACATCGACGACATCAGACTAAAGGACATGCGCCGTGAACCCGGTTACGCACAGCTTCCAGTACGGTAATGACACCATCACGCTCGAGACCGGTCGCATCGCGCGTCAGGCCACCGGCAGCGTGATGGTGACCATGGGCAATACCTCGGTGTTGTGCACGGTAGTGGCCAGCAAGTCCGCCAAGCCTGGACAGTCCTTCTTCCCGTTGTCGGTGCATTATCAGGAGCGCTCCTACGCGGTCGGCCGCATCCCCGGCAGTTTCTTCAAGCGTGAAGGGCGCCCGACGGAAAAGGAAACGCTGACCTCGCGGCTGATTGATCGCCCGATCCGACCGCTGTTCCCGAAAGGCTTCATGAATGAGGTGCAGGTGGTCTGCACGGTGATGTCGGCAGAGCGCAATGTCGATCCGGATATCGCGGCGCTCATCGGTACCTCGGCGGCGCTCAGCATCTCGGGTGTGCCCTTTGCCGGCCCCGTGGGAGCGGCGCGTGTCGGCTTCAGTGAGCAACGGGGCTACTTCCTGAATCCCGGCTACAGCGAGCTTGCCCACTCCGAGCTGGACATGGTGGTGGCAGGTACCGAGCAGGCAGTGCTGATGGTCGAGTCCCAGGCGCAGGAACTCCTGGAAGACGAGATGCTGGGCGCGGTGCTCTACGGCCATCATGAGATGCAGAAGGTGATCACGGCGATCGAGATGTTTGCCGCCAAGGTCAATCGTCCCCAGTGGTCCTGGGTCGCCCAGACGCACGATAGCGTGTTGATGGAGGCGCTGGCGCGTGAGGTGGGCGAGGAGATCGGTGAGGCCTACCGTCTGCATGACAAGATGGAGCGTCAGGATGCGCTGGCATCACTCAAGGCTCGGGCGATTCAGGCGCTGGAGACGCAAGGGGATGCACGCTTCGAGGCGAGTGCGGTGACCAGTGCCTTCGCTGCACTGGAGAAGCGCATCGTCCGTCAGCGCGTGATTGCCGGTGAGCCGCGCATCGATGGTCGTGATGCACGCACCGTGCGTCCGCTGGACATTGCCGTTGGCGTCCTGCCCAAGGCCCACGGCTCTGCGCTGTTCACGCGCGGCGAGACACAGGCCATGGTGACGGCAACGTTGGGCACCACGCGTGACGCCCAGCTGGTGGAGGGGCTGTCAGGTGAGAAGCATGATCGCTTCATGCTGCACTACAACTTCCCGCCTTACTGTGTCGGCGAGACGGGCTTCATCGGTTCTCCCAAGCGTCGCGAGATCGGTCATGGGCGTCTGGCGCGACGTGGGATCGAGTCGATGTTGCCTACCGTCGAGGACTTCCCCTACGCGATCCGTGTCGTCTCCGAGATCACCGAGTCCAATGGTTCAAGCTCCATGGCGTCCGTGTGTGGTGCGTCGCTGGCATTGATGGATGCCGGGGTACCGCTCAAGGCGCCGGTGGCGGGGATTGCCATGGGGCTGGTCAAGGACGCCGACGGCGTGGCCGTGCTGACCGATATTCTCGGGGATGAAGACCACCTGGGGGATATGGACTTCAAGGTCGCGGGGACGGCAGAGGGCGTCACGGCATTGCAGATGGACATCAAGATCGAGGGGATCGATGAGGCCATCATGGAGCAGGCGCTGGAGCAGGCCCTTGAGGCGCGCCTGACCATTCTCGAGCAGATGGACGCTGTCTTGAAGGGTAGCCGCGAAGAGGTGTCCGACAACGCCCCGGCGATGCTGTCGCTGAAGATCGCGCCGAACAAGGTCCGTGACGTGATCGGCAAGGGTGGCTCGACCATTCGCAAGATCTGTGAAGAGACCGGTGCCAATGTCGATCTCGACGATGACGGCAGCGTGCGTATCTATGCCGAGCACAAGGCCCAGGCCCAGGCGGCCGCTCGCTATGTCGAGGGCATCATCGCCGAGGCGGAGATCGGCAAGCTGTACGCCGGCAAGGTCGCTCGCATCGCCGATTTCGGGGCCTTCATCACCTTCATGCCGGGCACCGATGGCCTGCTGCATATCTCCCAGATCGTCGAGGAGCGCGTCAATGACGTGCGCGATTATCTCAATGAAGGCGATGAGGTCGTGGTCAAGGTGCTCGACATCGACAACCGCAATCGCGTCAAGCTGTCGCTGAAGGAGATCAGCGAGGAAGAGAAGGCGGCTTTCGTGGCACGTCAGGCAGCCGAGAAGCTTGCTGAGGCGGCAGACGGCCAGTAAGGCCACCATCCCCTCAGCCCAATGAAAAGCCCCCGCCAGCAGGACTGGCGGGGGCTTTCTTGTCTCCTGGTGCCCGTGATCGCGGGGGCAGCGGGAGATCATCCGTGAGCGATCAGCTGCGCTCGATGGCCAGTGCGACACCCTGGCCGCCGCCGATGCACAGGGTCGCCAGACCCTTCTTGGCATCGCGGGCGATCATCTCGTGTACCAGCGTGACCAGTACACGGCAGCCGGATGCCCCGATCGGGTGGCCCAGCGCGATGGCACCGCCATTGACGTTGACCTTGTCGACATCCCAGCCCAGCTCCTTGTTGACGGAGAGCGCCTGGGCGGCGAAGGCTTCGTTGGCTTCGACGAGATCGAGATCTTCCAGGCTCCAGCCGGCCTTCTTGAGGCACAGGCGGGTGGCGGGAGCCGGCCCGATGCCCATGATCTTCGGGTCGACACCGGCGTTGGAGTACGCCTTGATGGTCGCCAGCGGCGTCAGGCCAAGTTCGCGGGCCTTGTCGGCGGAACACAGCATGACCACTGCGGCACCATCATTGAGCGCCGAGGCGTTGCCTGCGGTGACGGTACCATCCTTCTTGAAGGCTGGACGCATGCCGGCAAGTTTCTCGGCAGTGGTGCCGGCACGCGGGTTCTCGTCGGTGTCGAAGACGACCGGGTCGCCCTTGCGCTGCGGAATCTCGACCGGAACGATCTGGCTCTTGAAGCGGCCCGCCTCGATGGCCTCGCAGGCCTTCTGCTGGGATGCGGCAGCGAAGGCATCCTGCGCTTCGCGGGTGATCTCGTACTTCTCTGCCAGGTTCTCGGCGGTGATGCCCATGTGGATATCATTGAAGGCATCCCAAAGTCCGTCGTGGACCATGGTGTCGATCGCCTTCCAGTCGCCCATGCGCTTGCCATTGCGGGAGTTGGGCAGCACATGAGGAGACAGTGACATGTTCTCCTGACCGCCGGCCAGAATCAGCTGGGCATCGCCACAGCGGATGGCCTGGGTGGCCAGATGCAGTGCCTTCAGGCCAGAGCCACAGACCTTGTTGATGGTCATCGCCGGCACGCCTTCCGGCAGGCCTGCCTTGATGACGGTCTGACGAGCCGGATTCTGGCCGCAGCCTGCCGTCAGCACCTGGCCGAGCAGAACTTCGTCGACCTGATCACCGCTCACCCCTGTGCTGGCGAGGATATCCTTGATGACATGTGCCCCGAGGTCAGCGGCGGAAATGCCGGCGAGGCTGCCACCGAAGGCACCTACGGCGGTACGACGAGCTGCTACGATCACCACATCTTGCATCTGAACGCTCCTGTTCTCTCGCGAGACTGTCTGAGTCAAAGACGCTGCGCCCTGCACTGTCGAATCGGGTAGAGGGCTTGCAGCCTTGCTGATGCGAGATTCCAGCATAAGGCAGTGTTGTGCAATGCGGCAATCGTCAAAGCGTCGTGGGTCTGTCAGCCATTTGCCATACGTGCTTCGGGTGCGCCCCTTTGCGTGGCCATCAACGACGACGCCAGCTCCGCTTTCGCGGGGCTGGCGTCGTCGTTGCGTGTTTCATTGCCGTGTGAGGACGGCGATCAGGCCATCTGCACCGGAATGGCGTTGGCCGTGTGGCTGACCTCATTGCCTTCCATCAGATAGACCATGGAGGGCTTGTGGGCCTCCAGCTCGCTCTCGGCATAGTTGGCGAAGGCGCAGATGATCACGCGGTCACCGACGTCGGCCTGGTGGGCCGCGGCACCATTCACCGAGATGATCTTCGAACCTTCTTCACCGCGGATGGCATAGGTGGTGAAACGCTTGCCATTGTCCACGTTGTAGATCTGGATCTGTTCGTACTCACGGATGCCTGCCATGTCGAGCAGGTCACCATCGATGGCGCAGGAGCCTTCGTAATTGAGAACGGCATGGGTCACGCGGGCCATGTGCAGCTTGGCCTTGAGCATGATGGCTTGCATCGGGATATCTCCGGTTGAGCGCCGCCGGGCGCAGGAGGCCTTGATGACCGGAACGCGGGACGCGGTCGTGAAGGCAGGGCGGCGCAGTCTATTCAGGCATCAGGCCACCGGCAAGGCGACCTTCAGGTTATCGAGCAGACGGGTACGTCCCAGGTGTGCCGCGACCAGAATCACGGCATCACGGGTGTCGTCCTGCACCGGGCCCAGGTCCTCGGCGCGGCGCAGTTCGAGATAGTCCGGCTTGAAGCCGCACTCGCTGATGGCGGCCAGCGCGACGCGCAGGGCCTCGGCAGGCGCGGTGCCACTTTCGAGGATGTCCTTGAGCGCATTCAGGCATTGCGCAAGGCGAGGGGCGATGGCGCGTTCTTCGGCGCTCAGGTAGCCGTTGCGCGAGGAGAGTGCCAGACCATCCTCGGCACGCACGATGGGCACGCCGAGGATCTCGATCCCGAAGTGCAGATCACGATTGAGCTTGCGGATCACCGCCAGCTGCTGGAAATCCTTCTCGCCGAAACAGGCGACATCGGGACGCACCAGATGGAACAGGATGCTGACGACGGTGGCCACGCCATCGAAGTGTCCCGGTCGGTTGCCGCCGCACAGGCCTTCGGAGACCCCCGGGACCTGCACGTTGCACAGACCGGTGCGTCCTTCGGGGTACAGCTCCGCTGTCGACGGGGCGAACAGCAGATCACAGCCCTCTGCGGTCAATGCGTTCTGGTCATCGACAAGCGTGCGCGGGTAGCTGTCGAGGTCTTCGCCCGGCCCGAACTGCAGCGGGTTGACGAAGATGCTGGCGACGACGAAGTCCGCCTGTCGGCGTGCCGCGCGCACCAGGGACAGATGGCCTGCATGCAGATTGCCCATGGTGGGCACCAGCGCGATGCGCAGGCCCTTGCGGCGCACCTCGGCCAGGCGCTCGCGCAGGGCGCTGATGTGAGTGAGGGTCTCCATCAGAAGGTGTGCTCCGCTGCCGGGAAGCTGCGTTCCTTGACGGCCCGATGATAGGCAGCGAAGGCATCCTGCACGCTGCTGGCCTCAGCCATGAAGTTCTTGACGAAGCGCGGCTTGCGGCCCGGTGTCAGGTCGAGCATGTCATGCATGACCAGAATCTGGCCGTCCACCTCGACGCCTGCGCCGATACCGATCACCGGCACCTCGACCGCATCACGAATGCGTGCGGCGAGCTCGGCAGGCACGCACTCGAGCAGAATGATCGCGGCACCGGCGGCTTCAAGCGTGCGGGCGTCGACGATCATCTGCGTGGCGCGCGCTTCCTCGCGGCCCTGAACCTTGTAGCCTCCGAAGGCATGGACATGCTGCGGTGTCAGGCCCATGTGCACGCAGACCGGCACGCCACGCTGGACGAGGGCCGTGACGGCCTCGGCGAGCCAGGCTTCGCCTTCCACCTTCACCATCTCGGCACCGGCACGCATCAGACGTGCGGCATGGTCGAGAAGTATCTCGGTGCTGGCATTGCTCATGAAGGGAAGATCAGCCATGACCAGGCTGCCCTGCTTGCCACGCGCGACGGCCGCGGTGTGGTAACAGATGTCATCGATGGTGACAGGCAGGGTGCTGGTGTGGCCTTGCAGGACCATGCCGAGGGAATCGCCGACCAGCAGTACTTCAATGCCGGCTTCTCCAGCGAGGTGGGCGAAGGTCGCGTCGTAGGCAGTGAGGCAACTGAACGTCTCACCGTCGGCCTTGAGGCGGCGCAGGGTGCTCAGGGTGACGTTTTTCATCAGGAAGCGTACTCGTTGCGGCGCGTGTGCCTTGTCGTGTCCGTGGCGTCGGACGGACGACGTGGCCAGGATCGTCGCAGGCGGGGAGCCATGTACGCGACCTGACAGGACGAGCCGGTGTTACCAGAAAGTGTTACCGAGCCACGATCAGTGGGCGCATCGGTAACAATGTGGCGAAACTCTACTCCCGAGGCCCGAGGGGGAGCAAGTCATCTCCTTCAACCCGCTGTGCCAGCGTCTCCAGGTCATCTTCGCTCAGGGAGGAAACGCGCACGGGGCCCAGCAGGTCCGCCAGTGGACGCAGCACGAAACCTCGTTTGAGCATCTCGGGGTGCGGCACTGACAGGCGCGGGGTAGTGATGGAGCGATCATCGAACAGTAGAAGGTCCAGATCCAGGGTGCGAGGCCCCCAGTGGCGCAATCGTACGCGACGGTGCTGCTGTTCGAGTGCCTGCAGTTGATCCAGCAGCGCCAGGGGGGAGAGGCGTGTGGTGAGCTCGGCGACGGCATTGACGAAGTCAGGTTGATCCTGAGGCCCGACCGGCTTGCTGGCATACAGGCGCGAGTGGCGCGTGCAGCGGGTCAGCGGCAGGCGGTCCAGCGCCTCAAGTGCGCGCTCGAGTTGAGCGCGCGGATCGTCAAGATTGGCACCGAGGCCGATCAAGGCTGTCGAAGTCATGCGAGGTTCCTGCGTCGGCACGTCAGTGCTCAGCCTTGTCCACGACCATTGCGACGGCGCTTGCCGCGACGTTTGGTGCCCGCGGGCTTGCTGCCTGCCGGCCCCTCATCGGACACGCCTTCGATCATGGCGACCTGAGCACGGGAATCGACTTCCTGGAAGTCGGTCCACCACTTGCCCAGTCCCGGCTTCACTTCGCCGGCGAATTCCCGCAGCAGCAGGAAGTCATAGGCGGCGCGGAAGCGTGGATGCTCGCGGGTCTGGAAGGCGCGCTTGCCACGGCGACGCGGCAGCTTGGCCTGCATGTCCCAGATTTCGCGCATCGGGATGCTGAAGCGCTTCGGAATCGAGGTGTGGTTGAGCTGACGGGCGATCGCCTGCTGAGCCGCCTGGTGGGCGGCCGGGATGTCCGGCATGCCACTGGCGACCAGCTGGTCGGTGCGTGCCTTGACGCCAGGCCACAGCAGCGCAGCGTAGAGGAAGGCCGGCGTGACCGGTTTGTCGTCACGGATACGATCATCCGTGCTCGCCAGCGCCTTCTCGATCAGCGGCATGGACCAGTGATAGTGCGCGAAGCTCTCTTCCGTTTCCGGGAACAGCATCTGGAATAGACCGAACTCACGCAACAGGTGGAACGTTTCCAGGGCGTAGCCGGACATGAACAGCTTCAGCACTTCCTCGAACATGCGTGCCGGCGGAATCTGCAGCAGCAGCGGTGCCAGCTCGTACATCGGTTCGGCGGTGGCTTCCTCGATGTCGAAGTCCAGCTTGCCGGCGAAGCGGACCGCCCGCAGCATGCGGACCGGATCTTCGCGATAGCGCGTTTCCGGGTCACCGATCAGGCGGATCATGCGCGCTTCGATGTCACGCACGCCATGCGCCCAGTCGTGGATCGTGAAGTCGGACACGTCGTAGTAGAGGGCGTTGATCGTGAAGTCGCGGCGCAGCGCGTCCTCCTCGATGGAGCCCCAGACGTTGTCGCGCAGCAGCATGCCATCTTCCGACTGCTGGGTATGCTGGCTCGGCGTGCTGTCGGCAGGCTTGCCACGGAAGGTGGTGACCTCGATCACCTCACGGCCGAAGCGTACATGCACGATGCGGAAGCGTCGGCCAATGATGCGTGCGTTGCGGAACAGCTCGCGGACCTGTTCCGGCGTGGCGTTGGTCGCCACGTCGAAGTCCTTCGGGCGCTCGCCGAGCAGGGCATCGCGGATGCAGCCACCGACCAGATAGGCCTGATAGCCGCCGCTCTGCAGGCGATAGAGCACCTTCAGCGCGTTTTCGCTGAGCTGGCGGCGGGACACGGGATGCTCATCCCGCGGTATCACACGCAGGCTGGGCAGGGTGGCCTCGGGCGCGTCAGTTGCATTGAAAAGCGTCTTCAAGCGGTCACCGGGGCGTTGGAGAAAGCGGGTAAATCCTTTGAACATGCAGCGATTCGACTCGTGCGTAGCAGGCCGCCCAGTGTAGCGGAGGGCAGATACCTTGGCAAAGCGCCGGTCTGCCACTGATGGGCCGAGACTGCACTTCAAGGTGCCTGATGAGGGAAGAAATGCCTCTCGGGCAAGGAAAAAGGGAGACCGATTTCTCGGTCTCCCTTTCAGGTAGAGTACACGCATCCTTGAGCAGATGTTCTTTTTCGTGAAGGCGCATCGCCTTGAATACGCACCACAGTCGCCAATCACGCAGACAGATGAAGCTATTGTTGTTATCTGACCGTCTGTTCAGTGACCATCTCGTATTCAAAACAATCTTCCATTCACCGACGGCTGAATAGCCTCCCCCCGCGAGTTGTTATTGGGTCGGGGGTGATCCGGGGTCGAGTATCTTGTTGTTGTTGGCACTCGAGGCCGGATTCGTCGCGTCCTGGTCAGTAGATTCCGGACTGCCGATATCTTGTTGTTGTTGGTTCGGCGGATGATGACGTGCGGCCGCTTGTTCTTGTTGTGGCTCCAGCATCCGGCCATGAATCTCGGCCGTGCTTGCCTGTCATCATCAATGTCACTCGCTCGACGAATCTTGTTGTTGTTGGTGTCGAGGGTTTTCGAAGCCTTGCGCAATCTTGTTGTTGTTGGGCGCGCTTCGTATTTCCGGTTGTTCTTTTTCTTGACCGTGTTATTGCATCGGATGTGCCACAGCTTAAAAAAAACACGTAATTCAGTCATTTAGACATAGGTCGCTGAGACGTGAGGCGTAGGTGAGGCTGAGGTGTTACCTGACGTGGCCATTACCGCGCTGGATGGGGGCACTGTTTGGGGTCGATGGTAACAATTGGTGCGAAGGTCTAACGGAGTGACTCGCAAGCTAATGATTGGGAAGTGTTTTCCGGCATGGATTCGGCACTAAAGTCTAGCGAGGCCGGCAGGCTGCCTGCCGAGTCCTGAAGGGTTTGAGTGTTGATGTCTCGAAGACGGCCAGGTGAGTCGTGGGGGCGAGCACCCGCTTGGTGCAATGCGGATGGGGAGCCCGCGGGTCGGCTGGTGATCGTCAGCCTGCCCATGCGCCTGCTTGAGGGAGACATGTGCTGATGAAGCCTCAGGACGTCGCGCTGCCACGGCGTGCCTTCTTGCGCGGGATACCCAGCCGCTGACGGCGCTCCCACAGATTCTTGCGGCTGATGCCGAGTCGACGGGCTAGCTCCGTTTCGCTCATGTGGTCCTGATGTTCGAGAACGAAATGCTGGAAGTAGTCCTCGAGAGACAGGTCCTCCTCTTCCGGTGTCGGGTTGGCGAGTGGAGGTGCGGGTCGAGGGGGGGCGGTCTCCCGTGCCGGAGAGGCACCTTCAGCCTGCGGACGCGGTGCTGAGGTGACGGGAGGCGGCGGGTGGGCGAGGGGCTCCTGTTGACGGCCGTCAGCAGTATCGCTTCGCAGGACATGCTCGGCGCGCAGGCCCAGGTCTTCCGGGGCGATGATCCGACGGTCTGCCAGGATCACGCCGCGCTCCAGGGCGTTCTCGAGCTCGCGCACATTGCCGGGCCAGCCGTACTGATGGATTTCCTGGCGGGCACGCTGTGACAGCCGCATCCCCTCCCGGGCATGCCGGCGCGCGATGCCCTTCAGCAGGTGTTCGGCCAGCTCCAGCACGTCATCTCCCCGCTCACGCAGCGCAGGCAGGTCAATTTCCATGACGTTGAGGCGATAATAGAGATCCAGGCGGAATTCGCCGGTCGCGGAGAGGCGGTGCAGGTCGCGGTGAGTGGCCGCGATCAGGCGGACATCCACATGGCGCGTCTCGATGGCGCCGACGCGACGTATCTCACCCTCCTGAAGGACACGCAGCAGGCGAGCCTGAGCATCCAGCGGCAGTTCCCCGATCTCATCCAGGAACAGGGTGCCGCCATCCGCGGCTTCGATCAGGCCGGTGCGTGAATTCGTCGCGCCGGTGAAGGCGCCCTTTTCATGCCCGAACAGCTCGGATTCGATCAGGGTTTCCGGAATGGCGGCACAGTTGACGCAGATCAGCGGTGCCTGATGCCGTCCGCTCTGGCGATGGATCGCACGTGCGACCAGCTCCTTGCCGGTGCCGGATTCGCCAAGTACCAGTACGGTGACATCCGCGGGGGCCACCTTGCGGATGCGGGTATAGACCTGCTGCATCGCACGGCAGTGGCCGATCATCTCGACCTGCGAGCCGGTGGCTCCGGAATGAGAGGAGGGGCGCGAGGAGGGGGACGGCGCATCGTCATTGCGCGGCAAGGCCAGCGCCTCACGTACGCTGCGCGCGAAGGCCTCCTGATCGAAGGGTCTGGGCAGATAATCCGCGGCGCCGGCTTTCAGGCAGGCGATGGCGCCATGCAGGCTGGGGGGATCCGCCAGCAGGATCACCGGGGCAGGGTGACTGGCCTCGAGAACGGGCTTGGCATGTTCTCCGGCGAGCGCGACATCGCAGATGACCAGTGCAAACTCGCCGGGTTTCTGACGACAGGCGTCTTCAAGTCCATTGGCATGCACCACGCCGTGCCCGTCGCGCTCCAGCAGATGCTGAAGGGCAGTGCGTGTGGCACCTTCCTTTTCGATGATCAGAATCCGGGCCATGGAATGCTATCGCTCGCCTGATGGAGTGCGTGAAGAAATGAGATGGCGCTGATGCCTTGGCTATCTCGTACAAAGTCTCCCCTGTTCCCCGTGGGCTGGCAATCCGACAATCGTGGCTGGCCTGGTCGTCATGGAAATGGCGTGGCCATGCGCAGTGACTGTGCCGCGCCAACGTTCGCGAGCGACCAGCGTGGCGTGGCGTGCGCCAGTTGTTCCGCGGGGCTGGCAGTGGCCAGCTCGGCTGGCGGTGCCTGCCCGAGCAGCGTCAGCGTGTGATGCAGCAGTTGGCGAATGGCGACTTCATCGACCGGCAGGGCCGGGGCCAGGTTCTGCTTGGAGAGCTTCTGCCCATTGTCGGCGGTGATCAGTGGCAGGTGCGTCAGGCGCGGTGTGGGGAGACCAAGGGACGCCTGCAGGAGGCGTTGCCAGGGCGTGTTGTCGAGCAGGTCCAGGCCGCGTACGACGTCGGTGATTCCCTGTTCGGCGTCATCCACCACCACGGCCAGCTGATAGGCCCACAGGCCATCGCGACGCTTGAGTACCACGTCGCCGAGTGCCGCCAGTTCCTGCTGGATCGGGCCTTGCAGGCGATCGTGCCAGCCGGCGATGGCGCCGGCTCCACCGAAGCGCTCTGCCGCTCGCACGTCCAGACGCCAGGCGTGCTCGCCAGCGGGTGGCTCATCGCGATCGCGACACCAGCCCGGGTAGACCGCGAAGTCCCGCCACTGCTTGCGGGAGCAATCACAGGGATAGGCGATACCCGTGGCCTTGAGCTTCGCGAGCGCCTCGTCGTAGGCGGCATGGCGATCACTCTGATAGCGCACCGCGCCGTCCCAGTGCAGCCCGAAGGCCTCCAGCTGACGCAGGATGGTGTCGGCGCTGCCTGCGGGACAGCGTGGTGGGTCGATGTCCTCGATGCGCACCAGCCATTGGCCAGCGTGATGCCGGGCATCCAGGTAGCTGGCCACGGCCGCCAGCAGTGAACCGGCGTGCAGTGGGCCAGAGGGGGTCGGGGCAAAACGGCCACGGTAGGCGGTGGGCATCGGCAGGGCTCCGGCGTCCGTGATTGGGGAATGTCTGGCTGTCCGGACCCCAACGCATACGGGCACCGCTCCTAGGAGGGTGCCCGTATGGGGGATGAGGTCGACGGCGGGCCGTCGGTTCACCGACAGCGGGGCTTAGCGGCCCAGCTGCTTTTCCTTCAGCTCGGCCAGTGTCTTGCAGTCGACACACTGGGTCGCGGTCGGGCGTGCTTCCAGTCGGCGGATACCGATCTCGACGCCACAGGCTTCGCAGAAGCCGTAATCGTCCTCATCGATGTTCTCGATGGTCTCGTTGATCTTCTTCAACAGCTTGCGCTCGCGGTCACGCGTTCTCAGTTCGAGACTGAAGCCCTCTTCCTGAGTGGCACGGTCTGCAGGGTCCGCGTAGTTGTTGGCATCTTCCTGCAGGTGACGCACGGTGCGATCAACCTCTTCCATCAGCTCCTGTTTCCAGTCCAGCAGGATTTGACGGAAGTGCGCTAGCTGCTTCTCGTTCATGTACTCTTCACCCGCTGCCGGCTCGTACGGGGTGAATTTCTTAAGCGCTTCCGGCTTGGTTTCAGCTACTGGCATGGGACCGCCTCATTCCGCAAGGTGACTTGGGCCGTCGACAGTCTGTTGCACTGCCTCCTTGGCCACGGCGAGGGGGCTGTCCTGACTGCTGCCCTCGCGAGAAGATCAGCTTATTTAGCGTAAAAATGACAAGTTTGCAACCGAACTCCGACGATAGTTTGTGCCGGCTCATGAACAGGCCTGTTCACGCAAACATGCATTTTCCTGTGAAAAGGGGGTGGGAATGGGCCTTGGCAGGTGCCTAGAATGAAGCTTCCGTCACGAGGAGTGCCATCATGCAGTTTGCCCGCCGTCTTGAATCCGTTGCCGCCTTTCGCGTGATGACGCTGCTGGAAGCCGCCCAGGCGCGAGAGGCTGCCGGGCATGATGTCATCCATCTGGAAGTGGGCGAACCCGACTTCCCGACCCCTGCGCCGGTGATCGCGGCCGGCCAGGCGGCATTGGCCGCCGGCCAGACTCGCTACACGCCCGCCTGTGGCCTGCCCGCGCTGCGCGACGCCATCGCGGCAGACTACCAGCGCCGCCACGGTGTCACGGTCTCGCCCTCGCGCATCATCGTCACGCCCGGCGCCTCTGGCGCTCTGCTGCTGGCCACCCTGCTGTGTGCCGAGCGCGGTGACAGCGTGCTGATGGCGGATCCGACCTACCCGTGCAATCGCCATTTCATGGGGCTGGTCGATGCCCAGCTCGACGTGGTGCCTGTCAGCGCCGAGAGCGGCTGGCAGCTGACCGCGGAGCTTGCCGATGAGGTCTGGCGCGAGAACACCCGTGCGGTGATGGTGGCATCTCCTTCCAATCCCACCGGGCACGTGTTGTCGCCACAGGAGCTGCAGGCGCTGGGGGAGCTGTGCAGAGCCCGAGACGCTCACCTGCTGGTCGATGAGATCTATCAGGGCCTGACCTATGGCGTGCCTGCACATACGGCGTTGGCGGAATGTCCGGATGCCTTCGTGATCAACAGCTTCTCGAAATATTTCGGCATGACCGGCTGGCGACTGGGCTGGCTGGTGGCGCCGGAAGCGGCGGTCGAGCCGTTGTCGCGCCTGGCCCAGAATGTCTTCCTGGCCGCCTCCACCCCCGCGCAGCATGCGGCGCTGGCGGCCTTCACGCCGGAGTGCGAGGCCGAGCTCGAACGCCGTCGCCAGGTGCTGGAGGCGCGGCGCGGCGTGCTGCTGGCCGGACTCGAACGTCTCGGGCTGGCACCGTCGGTTCCCCCGCAGGGCGCCTTCTACGTCTGGCTGGATATCTCGCACTTGAGTCATGACAGCGAGGCCTTCTGCCGTGCCTTGCTGGAGGAAGAGAACGTTGCCATCACGCCGGGGACCGATTTCGCGCTGGCAGATGGACGTCGCCATGTGCGGATCGCCTTTACGGCCGATGAGGCGCGTCTGCGCGAAGCTCTGACGAGACTTGAGCGCTTCCTGGAGCGGCGTGCTGCCCCGACGGGAGCATCTGCCTGATGCAGTTGACAGGGTTGTATCGTGGTCGGCTGATCCGGCGCTACAAGCGCTTCTTCGCTGAAGTGGAGCTGCTCGAGGGGGAACGGGCAGGCGAGGTGGTGACGGCGCATTGTCCGAATACCGGCTCGATGCGTGCCGTGTGCGTGGAAGGCTGTGAGGTATGGCTGTCACCCTCCAACAATCCGAAGCGCAAGCTTGCCTGGACCTGGGAGCTGATTCGCCTGCCCCTGGACCCTCCCGGGGCTGGCGGTCGGCGTGAGGCCTTGGTGGCGGTGCATACCGGACGTGCCAATACGCATGTCGAGGCGGTCCTGCGGGAGGGTGACTCGTCAGAGTGCCCGCCTGCACTGCATGCTGCGCTGCGTGAGAGAGGGCTGACGAATCTGGCGCGAATCGAGCGGGAGGCGCGGGTCGAGGTCATGCCAGCAGGCAGTGAGGTCGCGGAGCGCTCGCGGCTCGATTTCCAGCTATGGCCGCGCGATGAGCAGGCCGCCTCGATCTATGTCGAGGTCAAGCAGCTCACCCTGCGTGAGTCGGATGGGCATGGGTATTTTCCGGACTCGGTCAGTACGCGCGCGCGCCGTCACCTTGCCAGTCTTGCCGCGCTGGTCGCGGCCGGTCATCGCTGTGTGCTGGTGTTCTGCGTCGCGCACGATGCCATCGAGGATGTCGCGCCGGCGGCTCACCTGGACCCGGCCTATGCCGAGGCCTTCGCCGCGGCCCAGGCCGCCGGTGTCGAGGTGCTGGCGCTGAGGATGCAGGTCGCACTGGCGCCCTGTCACGATGACGCGAGGCAGCCGCTCTGGCAGGCGTCGTTGACCCTCAAGGAGGTGCTGCCGCTGCACGAGGCGCGCTTCTGCGGGTAACGCCTGAGCTCACTCTGATCATCGCGGGGCACTTCAGTGCCGACTCTTCAGCACCAGCTGCGCCGGCGAGCCGTCAGGCCGCTCGATCGTCACGTCCAGCGCGGTCAGTCGCTGCCCCGTGCAGGGGCCACTGAGGCACAGGCCCTGCTGCGGCTCGAAGCAGGCCTGGTGACGATGACACAGGATCAGCCCGCCGGTGGCGTCCAGATAGGGGTCGCGGTGTTCGCGCTCGTCATGGGCGGGGTCAGCGATCAGGCGGCTGCCGCGGTGCGGACAGGCGTCGAGATAGGCGTGCAGTCCATCGGCCAGCCGGATCAGCATGGCCGGGCGGCCATCCTCGAGCCTGATCGGCAGGCTGCAGCCGATGCGCAGCTCCGGCAGCGGCAGGCGGAGCAGGCGGCGTGTCATGCGGGTCTCCTCTGAATGGGCGAGCGGCGTTGGTGAAGAACGCGGTGCGTTCGGACATCAGGGGGCTCGCATCGGGTATCATGGGGCAATGACGGCCAGCAGGGAATGCTCGGCTGCCGCTGGCAGTGCTCGACCTTCCGTGTGCGATGGACTGTGTCGCCGTTGGCCATTATCGCCTTTCTTCACGCCTGGTTATCTTCATGTCGCTATTTCATCGTCCCGCCTTCCTCCGTCCTGCCCCAGCTGGGCAGGCAGGCCTCACGCGTCGCCAGTTGCTGGCTGGCATGGTCGCCGGCGCCGGCGGTCTCTCGTTGCTGGGGAGCGGGGCGCTGCAGGCGGCTCAGGCGCCGCCAGGACCGCTTCCGCCCTTGCCTGCCTGGCATGATCCCGACGCCTCACATCCGTTGCTGGGCAGCATTCTCGTGGCGCAGGGCAATCGACGCCTGTCACCGGCGGCACTGGTGGACTGGGCGCAGGCGCATCCGTTGGTGCTGCTGGGAGAGCATCACGACAACCCGGATCATCATCTGCTGGAGCGCTGGCTGATCGATGCACTGGCGGCACGTCGTCAGTTGGGTGGCGTGGCGATGGAAATGCTGGATTCCCGTCAGGATGCGGCGCTGTCACTGGTCAATCGCACCTCGCTGGCCGTGGCGGGCCTGCCGGATGAGGAGCTGATGCGCCTGCTGGCATGGGATGCACGCTGGAAATTCACCGATTACTCGAGCGTGTTGCGTGGTGTGCTGGACAGCGGCGCCCCCCTGTCGTCCGCCAGTCTGACCAGAGAGCAGGTGCGCGCGGTGATGGCCCAGGACCAGACGGCGCCAGCACTGCCGGAGGCCGTGCTGAGGCTGCAGCGCGAGGCGCTGGATGAAGGCCACTGTGGTCTGCTGGGGGCAGAGCGCCTGGATGGTCTGCTGCGTGCCCAGCTGGCGCGTGATCAGCAGATGGCGGAGCGTCTCGAGGCGCTGGCCAATCGCGATGCCACGGCGTTGCTGGTGGCCGGCAGTGGCCATGCGCGTCGCGATATCGGCGTGCCGCGCTGGCTGACCCGGGATTCGCTCTCCATCGCACTGATGCCGGTGGCCTGGGGGGAGGAGGGTCAGCCGCTGACCCAGCTCGATGACTATCTTCCGGAAAGTGCGGGGGCGGCCCCGGCGTACGACCTGGTGTGGTTCACCCCGGCCGTCGCTCAGCCGGAGGATGCCTGTGCGGGACTGCGTGAGGCGGCGGATATCGCCACGCCGGATCTGCCGGGCTGAGAAAGCGGGCCGGGCGAGCAACGCTGGCATGAAAAAAGGCACCTCCTGTGAGGTGCCTTTTGCGTTCTTGCATCGCGTCGCTCAGTCGGGCTGCGATCAGTCGGACTGCGATCAGTCGGGCTGCGGTCAGCCGGGCTGCGCTCAGCCGCTCTTGACGTCGACCTGGCCTTCCGCGCGACGACGGGCCGCTTTCTGCGGCGTGGCATCCCCGTCGGCGTCATTGGCCTGGCTGTCGTTGCTGCCGGCCTGCTCGCGGAAGCGATCCTCGATATACGTGATACGAGTGCGTCCGTGGGGCACCGGCTTGAAGTCGGCATCGACACTGACCAGCACGATGCGGTCGATGGTCAGGATGCGTTCACGCGTGATCTTGTTGCGGATCTCGACGCACAGCGAGATGGACGTGCGGCCAAAGGCGCTGGCGGTGATGCCCAGCTCGATGATATCGCCCTGACGCGCACTGGAGACGAAGTTGATCTCCGACATGAACTTCGTCACCACGCGGGAAGTCCCCAGCTGGACGATGGCGTAGATGGCCGCTTCTTCGTCGATCCAGGCCAGCAGACGTCCACCGAACAGGGTGCCGTTGGGGTTGAGGTCTTCGGGCTTGACCCATTTGCGGGTATGGAAGTTCATGCACTCTCTCCTCGGGATGCCGGCGCACCTCACCGGAAGTGCGAGCCGTGATCCTCAGCTGCGTTTACCTCGAAAGTATATAGACTTTAGTTGCGACTGTCTGTGCATGGCCCGGATAGCGCAACGCTATCGCGGCGCGGGGAGAGCGCGGGGAGAATTGGCGGCGTCATGACGCGAAACGGCCGGCAGGGACTCCCTGTCGGCCGTCTTTCCAAAGGCGGTGTGGCGAGTGTGATCAGCGCTTGTCGGGCGGACAGTTGTCGCGGCAGACGCGGAAGATGGCCACCTCCCCGAACAGGTTCGGCCACCAGGTCGCCGCCGGATGTGGCTCGTGATCGCCATTGCCGACTGCGCGGTCGATGATCTTGAGACCCTGGGCACGACACAGCCGCTCGAAATCCGCAAAGGTCGAGAGGTGGATGTTGGGGGTGTCGTACCAGGCGTGCGGCAGTGACTTGGAGACCGGCATGCGCCCCTTGAGCCCCAGGTGCAGGCGGTGACGCCAGTAGGCGAAGTTGGGGAAGGTGATGATGGCTTCACGTGAGACGCGCATCATCTCTTCCAGCGCACGGTCCGGGCGGCGCAGTACCTGCAGGGCCTGGGACATCACCACGCGATCAAAGGTGTCATCGGCGAAATTGGCCAGACCATCATCGACATTCTGCTCGATGACGTTCACGCCGCGCGCCACGCAGGCGCTGATGTTGTCGGGATCGATCTCCAGTCCGTAGCCGAATACCCCCTTGGTCTCCTTGAGCGAGGCCAGCAGGGTGCCATCCCCACAGGCGAGATCCAGCACGCGGCCACCTTCGGGAATCCAGTCGTGGATCTGGGCGAGGTCGTTACGCATGGCTGGCCTCCTGGGGAGCGGTGTGCAGGGGAGAGGGTGCGTTGCAGGCCTTGTCGTATGCGCGGGTCAGGAAGTTGCCCAGCACTGCCTGATAGCGCTCTCCCGGCAGCAGGAAGGCGTCATGGCCGTGAGGAGAATCGATGTTGGCATAACTGACGTTCTTGCCGGCATGGATCATGGCGTTGACCAGCTCGCGCGAGCGTGACGGAGCGAAGCGCCAGTCGGTGGTGAAGCTGACGACGAGTACCGGGCAGCTGATCGGTGCCATGGCCGCGGCCAGATCATCGCCGGCCGTGGCGGCGGGGTCGAAGTAATCGAGTGCCTTGGTCATCAGCAGGTAGGTGTTGGCGTCGAAGGCGGTGGAGAAGGTGTCGCCCTGATGGCGCAGATAGCTCTCGACCTGGAAGTCGACGTCGTAACCGAAGTTGAGGCGGTCCTGGCGCAGGTCACGCCCGAACTTGGTCCCCATCGAGTGCTCGGAAAGATAGGTGATGTGACCGACCATGCGGGCCAGCTTGAGACCGCGCTTGGGCACGGCATCGACGCGTGAGTACCAGCCGTCATGGAATTCCGGGTCCGAGCGGATGGCCTGGCGCGCGACTTCGTTGAAGGCGATGTTCTGCGCCGAGAGCTTGGGGGTACAGGCGATGATGGCGACGTGCCCGACGCGCTCGGGATGATCCATCGCCCACTGCAGTGCCTGCATGCCGCCCAGTGAGCCACCGACCACCGCGGCGAAGCGCGTGATGCCGAGACGTTCGGCGAGGCGCTTCTGACTCTCGACCCAGTCCGGCACGGTCACCAGTGGGAAATCGGGGCCCCATTGTTCGCCCGTTTCCGGGTTGATCGAGGTCGGGCCGGTACTGCCGTGACAGCCGCCGATATTGTTCAGCGCGATGACGAAGAAGCGTGAGGTATCGATAGGCTTGCCGGGGCCGATATAGTCGTCCCACCAGCCGGGCTTGCGATCACTCATCGCGTGGTAGCCGGCGGCGTGATGGTGTCCGGTCAGGGCGTGGCAGATCAGGAGGGCGTTGCTGGCGTCAGCGTTCAGCTCGCCATAGGTCTCGTAGACCAGCGAGTACTGTTCGAGGCGTCTGCCGCAGGCCAGCTCCAGCGGTGTATCGAAGTGGGCAGTCCGGGGCGTGACGAGACCGACCGAATCCGGGGGAAGGGAATCAGGCATCGTGGTGAAGGTTTCCAGCATCATGTCCAGCAGAGTGTTCGGGCAGAGCCCGTGTCCGGGGCGCGAAGCCGCGGTGATGCGCCTTGTGGGCGTCTCGTGCACCGTGGTTCTGGCTTCGGCCGAGGGATCACTCTAGCACAGCGTCGGGCGCGCGTGAGCCAGTGGCGCGGGCAGGAAGCACAGGCGCCCGCAGCGGAGGTTCCGTTGCGGGCGCCTGGGGGGGACACCGCGAAGCGGCGATGTCACGTCTGGCAGGGAGGAGTGTGCGTATCAGCCGAAGACGCTACGCAGCATGCCGATGGTCGGCAGCGTCTGACTGACCAGACTGCCGATCAGGTTGAGGGCGATGAACACGAAGATCGGCGACAGATCGAGCATGCCGATCGACGGGATCACCTTGCGCACCGGCTTCATGATCGGGTCCACCAGCTGATGGACCAGGATGGCGCCCGGGTGGTTGGCCTGGGGGGCGACCCACGACAGGATGATCATCGCGATCAAGGCGAAGAAGTAGATGTTGATGATGCTGTCGAGCATGGTGCCCAGTGCCGTCAGCGCGATGAAGCCGATCGGCAGCATGCCGCCGAACAGCGCGCCGATGGCGACCAGCACCAGGCTGACGACGATGAAGGCGGCCGCCAGTGTGGCGATGTCGAAGCGCCCTAGCGGGCGCAGGATGCCCTGCAGCGGTGCCACCAGCGGATTGGTCGCCTTGACCACTGACTGGGTGACCGGATTGTAGAAATCTGCACGAGACAACTGCAGCAGGAAACGCAGCATCAGTATATAGACGAACAGTTGCAGCAGGATGGTGACCAGCTGAAGTCCGATGTTACCCATAGCACCCATGGGGCCTTCCTTAAGACGGTGAGTTGAGGACGCGAATCTGGTGTCGGCGTGTCATGCCATCAGCATGCCAATCCGAGATGAACGCAGCATGATGGCGGTTTCCCGAGTGGGCTGCCAGTCAGGCGCTCTGCACGCTGCCACTCGTGGCGTGGCAATCCCGCCACTGGGGTTACTGGTCCAGCTCACGCGCCAGCTCTGCAGCCCTTGCGCTGGACGCCTTGGCCGCACGGCTGACCATCTCGCGCAGGCCATCTCCCTCGAAGCTGTTGATGGCGCGTTCGGTGGTGCCATTCGGCGAGCAGACACGGCGACGCAGCTCTGCCGGCTCGTGCTCGCTGGTGAAGGCCATCTGCGCGGCGCCGCGTCCGGTCTGGATCGCCAGTCGGCGCGCCGTCTCGGCATCCAGTCCCAGTTCGATACCGGCGGCTTCAAGCGCTTCGATGAACAGGAAGAAGTAGGCCGGGCCGGAACCGGAAATCCCGGTGACCGCTTCCAGCAGACCTTCTTCCTCGACCCATTCGACGATACCGACCGCGGTCAGCATCTCGTCCATCAGCGCACGTTGCTCATCGGTCACGCGCGAGGTGGCGTAGAGGCCGCTGGCACCGACGCCCACCAGCGAGGGGGTATTGGGCATGCAGCGGATGATGGCAAGCTCTCCCCCCAGCCAGCGCTCGAGACTGTCGCAGGTGATGCCGGCCGCGACCGAGATGACCAGCGGCTTGCGCTCCTGTACGGCGGGCGCCAGTGCCTGGCAGACGTCATGCATCATCTGGGGCTTGACGCCCAGCACGATGACATCGGCACGTGCGACGGCGTCAGCGTTGTCCTGGGTCGTGGTCACGCCGTAGCGTTGCTCGAGCGCCTCGAGGGTATCGCGTGAACGGGCCGTCGCGATGATGCGGTCTGCCGGATAGCCGGCCTCGATCATGCCGCCGAAGATGGCGCTGGCCATGTTGCCGGCACCGATGAAGGCGATGGTGCGGGGAGTGGCGGAGGTCTGGTGCGTCATGCGGTGCTCCTGATCGTTCGGATGGGATGGACCGGCGAGCGGTGAGTCTGTGCACTTTACCGCGGCTGCTTCGCGAGAGTGACGTTCGTGGCAGTGAACCGTGCGTCCGAGGCTGCCGGAGGTGACTCGTCCGCGGGCTGCGCATGCGTCAGTGGCGTGCGTGAATCGTGTGCGGGCGGCGTCAGTGAGTGGCATCAGTGGGCGCTGGAGTAGTCACGCGCTCCGAAGAGGGCCGTGCCGAGACGGACCAGCGTCGCGCCTTCGGCGACGGCGGCCTCGAGATCACCACTCATGCCCATGGACAGGGTGTCGAGCTTGGCCTGAGGGTAGCGGGCCGCGGGGAAGCGAGCCTGCAGCTGCTCCAGCAATACGCGCAGTGTCCTGAAGGGCGCCTGCCTTTCCTGCAGGTCAGCCTCGGATGAGGCGGGGGCGGGAATCGCCATCAGGCCTCGCAGTCGCAGGTTGGGCAGTGCCAGCACCGTCTCGGCCAGGGCAATCAATTCCTCGGGTGTGACGCCTGCCTTGGTGGCCTCGCCGGAGACGTTCACCTGCAGACAGATGTCGAGTGGCGGCAGGGGCTCGGGGCGTTGCTCGCTCAATCTGCGAGCCACCTTCTCACGCTCGACGGCATGTACCCAAGAGAAGTGTTCGGCAATCGCGCGGGTCTTGTTGGACTGGATGGGGCCGATGAAGTGCCATTCGATATCGGTGAGGTCCGACAGCGCCTGCTGCTTGTCCAGCGCTTCCTGCAGATAGTTCTCGCCGAAGGCCCGCTGGCCATTGCGCCAGGCAGCACGAATCATCCGGTCGGGCTTGGTCTTGCTCACCGCCAGTATCCGGGCTGCCTCTACGTTGCGTTTACTTGCCAGCAGTGCCTTTTCCAGCCGCGCACGGGCCTCTAGGATACACTGAGTAACACAAGCTTCGTCGTCGGGGACTGCAGTCATGCGGCTCGGCTCCAGAATTTGCGAAATATCTTCACGGTTGATGGCTCGGCGTCGTGGGCGCCACCGGTAGTATGGGCTGGATAGGGCGTTCGTCATGATATCCACCGCACCATCTGCTGAAGAGCCACATCACACTTACACCCGAGTCCACGGGACTCGTTGGTACAAGAGCTTCGGTCTTCGCGAGGGATCTGCATGGATATTACCGAACTGCTGGCTTTTTCGGCAAAACAGAACGCATCGGATCTGCACCTGTCTGCCGGCCTGCCACCGATGATTCGCGTCGATGGTGACGTACGACGCATCAACGTCCCTTCGATGGATGACAAGCAGGTGCGTGCGCTGATCTACGAGATCATGAACGACAAGCAGCGTCGCGACTTCGAGGAGTTCCTCGAGACGGATTTCTCCTTCGAGGTGCCGGGCGTCTCGCGCTTCCGTGTCAATGCTTTCCATCAGGGGCGGGGGGCGGGTGCCGTCTTCCGTACCATCCCGTCGGAAGTGCTGACGATGGAAGATCTGGGTCTCGGCGAGGCGTTTCGCAAGATGTGCATGCTGCCGCGTGGCCTGATTCTGGTCACCGGCCCGACGGGGTCGGGCAAGTCGACCACGCTGGCGGCAATGGTCGATTACATCAACGAGAACAAGTACGACCACATTCTCACCATCGAGGACCCGGTCGAGTTCGTCCACCAGTCCAAGCGTTGCCTGGTCAACCAGCGTGAAGTGCATCGTGATACCCACGGCTTCGCGCCGGCGCTGCGTTCGGCACTGCGTGAGGACCCGGACGTCATTCTGGTCGGCGAGCTGCGAGATCTCGAGACCATCCGTCTGGCACTGACGGCCGCCGAGACCGGGCACCTGGTCTTCGGCACCCTTCACACCACCTCGGCGACCAAGACCGTCGACCGCATCATCGATGTCTTCCCGGGCGAAGAGAAGGCGATGGTGCGTTCGATGCTGTCCGAATCCCTGCAGGGGGTCATCGCGCAGACGCTGCTCAAGAAGGTGGGCGGCGGGCGCGTGGCAGCGCACGAGATCATGCTTGCCACTCCTGCCATCCGCAACCTGATCCGTGAGGACAAGGTGGCGCAGATGTATTCCTCCATCCAGACCGGTGGTGCGTTGGGGATGCAGACGCTGGATTCGGCGCTGACGCGACTGTTGGCCGAGGGGCTGGTGACCAGCGAAGACGCGCAAGCGAAGGCCAAGGGGCTGCTGGGATAGTGCGCGACGGCCGTGCAGTGGTGTTGCCAGACGACATCAGGGACAGGGCAATGCCCATCCGAATCCAGGTCGAGACAGGCGAGACGGCACGCCTGAAGGCCATCACGGGCGTTGTCCTCGTCGGGACGGATGGTCGTTGCGATAAACGATAATAAAACCGTAGTTTGAATGTGACTTCACAGAGTGGATCGGGACACGGCTCATGACTCCTCATGAATGGCTGCAGGAACTCCTGCAGTTGATGGTCAGCAAGGGCAGCTCGGATCTTTTCATCTCGACGGGGACTCCGCCGCAGATGAAGGTCAATGGGCGAATGGCGGCGCTGGGTGACAAGAAGCTCGGTGTCGATCAGGTGCGAGAACTGGTGCTTGCGCCGATGAGCGACATGCAGCGAGAGCGCTTCGAACAGGAGCGTGAGGCCAATTTTGCCCACAGTTTGCCGGGGGTGGGGCGTTTCCGGATCAGCGCCTTCTATCAGCGTAGCCAGATGGGCATGGTCATCCGTCGCATCCAGCTGTCGATTCCCAGCCTGGAAGAACTGCGCCTGCCGGAAATCATCAAGAGTCTCTCGGAGACCAAGCGTGGTCTGGTGATCTTCGTCGGGGGCACGGGTGCCGGCAAGTCGACCTCGCTGGCCTCGATGATCCAGCACCGCAACCAGACCTCAAGTGGCCATATCATCTGCATCGAGGACCCGATCGAGTACATCCATCCCCATCAGCGCTCCATCGTGACCCAGCGCGAAGTGGGGATCGACACCGAGTCCTTCGAGGTGGCGCTGCGCAATACGCTGCGTCAGGCACCGGACGTGATCATGATCGGCGAGATCCGTTCGCGTGAGACCATGGAGCATGCGCTGACCTTTGCGGAAACCGGTCACCTGTGTCTGGCGACCTTGCACGCCAACAACGCCAACCAGGCGCTGGATCGCATCATCCACTTCTTCCCGGAAGAGCGTCACGAACAGGTATGGATGGACCTGTCACTGAATCTCAAGGGCATCGTGGCCCAGCAGCTGCTGCCTCACAAGAGTGGCAATGGCGCACAGCGAGTGCCGGCCATCGAGGTGATGCTGCGCTCGCCGCTGATCGTCGATCTGATCCGCAAGGGGGCGGTGGTGGAGATAAAGGACGTGATGAAGCGCTCCCAGCAACAGGGCATGATGACCTTCGATCAATCGCTCTATGCGTTGCATCAGCAGGACCTGATCACCGAGGAGGTGGCATTGGCGCATGCCGATTCCGCCAATGACCTGCGTCTGATGATCAAGTTCGGCGATTCCGACAGTGCTCAGGAAGCGCAGCTGGATGTGATGAATGCCGCCAGTCGCTTCTCGCTGCAGGACGACGATGGCTGAAGTCCGTGGAGAATCTGGCCTGCGACGGTAGATGTCCCAGGTACTCGATGAAGCCGCGCTTCTGTTTTGCCAGGAGCGCGGCTTTTTCATGTCTGCGCGCGATGGGTCAGCGTGCGTAGAGGCCCCCCAGGACTCTGGGGCCGCGTGCTCCCGTCACGCTGACGAGATTGCCGGGGCGCTCCAGCACTCTGCGGGCGGCCAGCCACGCGAAGGCGCTGGCTTCGAGGAGATCGGCATTCCAGCCAAGCGAGGCGCAGGTGGTCAGGCCGGTGGGGTGGCTTGCATGCGCAAGGCGCTGTTCGAGCGCGGCCATCAGGGCGGTGTTGCGCGCTCCGCCACCACAGGGTGTCAGTCCCGCCAGTGATACGCCGGTATGCTCAAGTGCACGCGCGATGCTCTCTACCGTCAGACTCAGCAAGGTGGCCTGCACATCGACAGGGGCCTCGCTGCCTGTCAGGTGCTGCTCCAGCCAGCCGAGATGGAAGTCCTCGCGTCCGGTACTCTTCGGCAGCGGTCGAGTGAAGTAATCCGCGCTGAGCAGACGATCCAGCAGCTCCTCGATGACATGGCCGCTGGCGGCCCAGCTGCCCTGAGGATCAATCGCGGCCCCCTGATGGCGTGCATGCCAGGCATCCAGCAGGCAGTTGGCCGGGCCGGTATCAAAGCCGATCACTGCCGCCTGCGAGTCCAGTGGCGGGAGCAATGTCAGGTTCGCGATCCCCCCCAGGTTCAGCAGTCCCCGCCACTGGTCTGGCTGAGCGAACAGCGCTGAGTGAAATGCCGGCGCCAGAGGCGCTGCCTGCCCACCGGCCGCCAGATCCCTGCGGCGGAAGTCTGCCACCACGGGGATGCCGGTCAGCTCGGCCAGCAGGCTGGGGTTGTCGAGCTGCAGGGTGTAAGGCGTCTGACAGGGCTGATCGCTGAAGCCATGCGGGCGGTGCTCGATGGTCTGTCCATGACTGCCGATGGCGCGAATGTCTTTCGGTTCCAGTCGCTGGCGAGACAGCAACTGGCGGATCGCGTCGGCGGCCAGTTCGGCCAGCGCCTGCTCGGCTGCGGCAAGATCACGAAAATGCGCATGGTCCTCGTGCATCAGGCGCCAGAGGCGAGTGCGCAGGGGTTCCGGAAGCGGCAGCTCCAGACCGTCGATGAAGCGGATGTGCTCGCGCAGCGCAGTGCAGTCCTGATGGGGTTCGATATCGAGCAGGGCGACATCGAGGCCGTCGAGGCTGGTGCCTGTCATCAGGCCGAGGTAAAGCGCCATGGAGATCTCCCGGGCAGTGAAACGTGGGTCAGCGAGTCTGCCGTGCGCCCCCGAGTCGCGGAAGTCGGGTTGGCATCCTCATGGCCAGAGGCAGAGCAGGGGTGCATGGTCTGCGTGTCATGCTAACATTCTCGGCCAACATGCCCCGTTACGAGGGGAGCAGCAACGGTCAGAGAGGGCAGGATGAGCGACAAGTCAGTAGTGGAAGCGCTGGAGATCATCAAGCGCGGTACCGATGAGGTGCTGGTCGAGGAAGAGCTGATCAAGAAGCTCGAGTCCGGACGCAAGCTCAGGGTCAAGGCGGGTTTCGATCCGACGGCGCCAGACCTGCACCTCGGGCATACCGTGCTGATCAACAAGCTGCGTCAGCTGCAGGATCTTGGCCACGAGGTCATCTTCCTGATCGGGGACTTCACCGGACGCATCGGTGATCCGACCGGCAAGAGCGTGACGCGCAAGCCGCTGACCGAAGAGGACGTGAAGGCCAATGCCCTGACGTATCAGGAGCAGGTCTTCAAGATTCTCGACAAGGATCGCACGCGAATCGCCTTCAACTCCGAATGGATCAGCAAGCTCTCTGCCAGCGACATGATCGAACTGGCGGCTTCCAGCACGGTGGCTCGCATGCTCGAGCGCGATGATTTCGACAAGCGTTACACCGGCAACCAGCCGATCTCCATTCACGAGTTCCTCTATCCCCTGATCCAGGGCTATGACTCCGTGGCGCTGGAGGCGGATATCGAACTCGGCGGTACCGATCAGAAGTTCAACCTGCTGATGGGCCGTGAGCTGCAACGCCAGCGTGGCCAGGAGCCGCAGGTCGTGATCACCATGCCGATCCTCGAAGGCCTGGATGGCGTGCAGAAGATGTCCAAGTCGCTGGGCAACTACATCGGTATCAATGACCGTCCGGGCGAGATGTTCAACAAGATCGTCTCCATGCCGGACTCGCTGATGTGGCGTTACTTCGAGCTGCTCTCGCTGCGCCCCATGGAGGAAGTGAAGGTGCTGATGGCCAGCATCGAGAATGGCGCCAATCCGCGCGACATCAAGATGGAGCTGGCTCGGGAACTGGTGGCGCGTTTCCACAATGAAGAGGCGGCTGCCACGGCTCACCTCTCCAGTGGCAACCAGCTGGCAGAAGGTGAGCTGCCGGCGGACATGCCGGATGTCACCGTGAGCCTTGAAGGGGCAGAGGTCGCGCCGATCGCCGCCGTGCTCAATCGTTCAGGTCTGGCCAACAACAGCGCCCAGGCCAAGGACATGCTCAAGAATGGTCGCGTGAAAGTCGATGGAGACGTGATCGAGCCTTCCTACATGGCGCCTTTCGATACGGCCATCATCATCCAGGCTGGCAAGAAGCGCTACGCACGTGTGACGGTGACTCGCTGATCCGACGCGAGATGTCTGACCGACCATTCGGCCCCGCCATTTCTGGCGGGGCCGAATGTGTTTCTGGCCAGGGAAGAAAGGTGTCAGCAAGCGACGGCGAGACGAGGCCCAAGGAGCAATAAGAGGTGATGAGGGAAGAGATGTCGCCCGCATGTCCTCGAAATGACAATCGATGGAAAAAGCCCTTGCCCTCAGCCCGGT